>NZ_QKLE01000010.1:0-106867 GCF_003224275.1 Curtobacterium sp. MCSS17_011
GCCCCCGTCGTCCCCGCCGCCAGCCCGAACGCCGGTGCCGCCGCCGGACTCGTCGACCTCACGCCGGCCGAGCCCGCGTCGGTCAACCTCAACGACTCCGTCGAGCAGGACCTGCAGGACGCCGAGCAGGCCCTCCGCGCGTTCGGCACCGACGTCCCCGCGCGACCGGAACCGACCGCCGACATCCGTCCGGCTGTTCCCGAGGTGCTGTCCGAGCCCGAGGTGGTCGACGACGAGCCGGACGAGGTCGACGCCGCCGCCGAGCTCAGCGCGGCCGCCTCCGGTTCCGACGAGGACCCCTCGAAGCCCTACCGGTTGCCCGCCGCCACCACGTTGAGCTCCGGCACGCCGTCGGTCGCGCGCAGCCAGGCGAACGACGACATCGTCGCCGCCATCACCGGGGTGCTCACCGAGTTCAAGGTCGACGCCAAGGTCACCGGGTTCTCCCGTGGTCCGACGGTGACCCGGTACGAGATCGAGCTCGGCCCCGGCGTCAAGGTCGAGCGCGTCACGGCCCTGTCGAAGAACCTGTCGTACGCGGTCGCCTCGAACGAGGTCCGCATCCTGTCGCCGATCCCGGGCAAGAGCGCCATCGGCGTCGAGATCCCGAACACCGATCGTGAGATCGTCTCGCTCGGCGACGTGCTGCGCTCGAACGCGGCCCGGAAGTCGAAGCACCCGATGACGATCGGCGTCGGCAAGGACGTCGAGGGCGGCTTCGTCGTCGCGAACCTGGCGAAGATGCCGCACCTGCTCGTCGCCGGCTCCACCGGTTCCGGCAAGTCGGTGTTCATCAACTCGATGATCACGTCGCTGCTGATGCGCGCGAAGCCGTCCGAGGTCCGCATGGTCCTGGTCGACCCGAAGCGCGTCGAGCTCTCGATCTACGCCGGTGTCCCGCACCTCATCACGCCCATCATCACGAACCCGAAGAAGGCGGCCGAAGCGCTGCAGTGGGTCGTGAAGGAGATGGACATGCGGTACGACGACCTGGCGTCGTTCGGGTTCCGCCACGTCGACGACTTCAACAAGGCGATCGAGAACAACGAGATCGTCCTGCCGGCGGGCAGTGGGCGGAAGCTCAAGCCGTACCCGTACCTGCTCGTCGTCGTCGACGAGCTCGCCGACCTCATGCTCGTGGCGCCGCGCGACGTCGAGGAGTCGATCGTCCGCATCACCCAGCTCGCCCGCGCCGCCGGCATCCACCTGGTGCTCGCGACGCAGCGCCCCTCGGTCGACGTCATCACCGGCCTGATCAAGGCGAACGTGCCGTCGCGCATCGCCTTCGCGGTGACGAGCGTCACGGACTCCCGCGTCATCCTCGACCAGCCGGGCGCCGACAAGCTCATCGGTCAGGGCGACGCGCTCTTCCTGCCGATGGGCTCGTCCAAGTCGCTCCGCGTGCAGGGTGCCTGGGTGCAGGAGGGCGAGGTCGCCGAGGTCGTCCAGCACGTCACGCGACAGGCGCAGCCCGAGTACCGACAGGACGTCCAGGCCGTCGTCGAGCGCAAGGAGATCGACGCCGACATCGGCGACGACCTCGAGCTGCTGCTCGCGGCCGTCGAGCAGGTCGTGTCGACCCAGTTCGGTTCGACGTCGATGCTGCAGCGCAAGCTCCGCGTCGGCTTCGCCAAGGCCGGTCGCCTGATGGACCTGATGGAGTCCCGCGACATCGTCGGGCCGTCCGAGGGCTCGAAGGCTCGCGACGTCCTGGTGACCGCCGACCAGCTGCCCGCGGTGCTCGCGAAGCTCCGCGGCGAGGAGCCGCCCGCCGCGGCCGCTCCCGCAGCGCCGGCGCCGACGCCGTCCGGCGACGGTGACCGCTACGGCGCCGACCCCGTCGGGGACATGACCCGCGGGTACGATGAAGTCCACGACGAGCCCGATGAGGACGCGTGGGGACTGACGGGCAGGGAGTGACGGCGATGACCGCCTCGGACAGCACGAACACCACGCACGGCGCACGGTTCCCGTGGCGCGGGCGGCTGCTGCGCAAGGGCCCCGGCCCGGCGTCGACCGCGAACGTCGCGAACATCATCACGGTCATCCGCATCCTGATGGCGCCGCTGTTCTTCGTCCTGCTGCTCGCCGACGCCGGCAACGACGGGCCCCTGCGGATCTGGGCCGCGGTCGTCTTCGTCGTGGCGATCGTCACGGACAGCGCCGACGGCATCATCGCCCGTCGCCAGAACCTGGTCACGGACTTCGGCAAGCTCGTCGACCCGATCGCCGACAAGGTGCTCATCGGTGGTGCCCTCGTCGCGCTGTCGATCCTGCAGGAACTGCCCTGGTACGTGACCGTGCTGATCATGGTGCGCGAGATCGGCATCACCGTCTTCCGGTTCGCGGTGCTCTCCGACCGGGTGATCCCGGCCAGCCGCGGCGGCAAGATCAAGACCGTGCTGCAGGCGGTCGCCCTGACGGCCGCGCTGTTCCCGTGGTGGAACCTGGTCGGCGACTGGGCGCACTGGGTCAACGGCATCCTGATGACGGCCGCGTTCCTGGCAACGATCCTGAGCGGGATCGACTACCTCTGGCAGGCATGGAAGCACAACCGCACCACCGCATGACCGGACCCGAGCGCTCGACGCAGGCCGCGCCTCCCGTCCCGGTCGCACCGGGACTCATCGCCGAACTGACGGCGCGGGGCGAGACCCTCGCCGTGGCGGAGTCCCTCACCGGCGGACTCGTCGTCGCGACCCTCGTCGATGTGCCGGGGGCGAGCGCCGTCGTCCGCGGCGGGGTCGTGGCGTACGCGACGCCCGTGAAGCACTCCGTGCTCGGGGTCTCGGCGGAGCTCCTCGAGGCCGAGGGCGCCGTGCACCCGGAGGTCGCCCGGCAGATGGCCGCCGGTGTCCGGATCACGCTGTCCGTCGACGGGGAACCTGCGACGTGGGGGATCAGCACGACGGGCGTCGCCGGCCCGGACCCACAGGACGGCAAGCCCGTCGGCACGGTCTACGTCGGGATCGCGTCCGCCGCGGGGGCTGAGGCCTGGGAACTCCGCCTCGACGGCGACCGCGAGGCAATCCGGCACGCCACCGTCTCCGAACTCCTTGCACGGATGTCGTCCGAGGTCCGGGGCCGGGAATAGGTCCCGTTTCCACTGGGTTACATCTCACGAAATCTCCAGCAGTACGGCAGCCAGCCTGGCTAACATGCTGCAACCGGCAACGCTATTGTTGCTGAACCCGAACTCGATCCACCGGACCGAGCGGGCGCGGAGACGACAGAGAGGAGGAGTTCTCATGGTTCTCGTTCGTCAGGAAATCGGCGATGTGCTCCGGGACTTCCGCTTGCAGAAGGGCCGGACCCTCCGTCAGGTCGCGTCCAAGGCCAGTGTCGCGCTCGGGTACCTCAGTGAGGTCGAGCGCGGGCAGAAGGAAGCCAGCTCGGAGATCCTCGCGTCCGTCGCGGATGCTCTGGACACGCCCATCTCGACCATCATGCGCGAAGTGGGCGACCGCCTCGCGATCGTCGAGGGGCTGACCCCCGTCCCCGACACGCTCCCGGACGACCTCGTCGCCGAGTTCGACAACGACCTCGCGGTGCGCTGAGCCCGCCGCACCGAACGCCCTCGCCGGTCCTTCCCGGCGGGGGCGTTCTGCGTTCCGGTCCACGACCGCGCGCCTAGGCTGGTCGGATGCGCGTGAGTGAGTTCTGGCGAGCCGTCGACCAGGTGTTCGGTGAGGCCTACGGTTCCGTGGTCACCCGTGACGTCGTGCTCGAGGGGCTCGGCGGGCGCTCCGCCGTGGACGCCCTCGCCGCCGGTGTCGACGCCCGCCGGGTGTGGGACGCGCTGTGCGACTCGCAGGACGTCCCGTTGGACCGTCGGCACGGCAAGGGCCTGGCCGAACCCCACGACTGAGCGAGTCTCCGCGGAGCCCGGCACCCGAAACTGTGTTCGGCGTGTTGCTCGAACGCGTGTTCGATCGGTGGTAGCTTCCTCCACAACGGCGTCGCCCGGGTGTTCCATCCACAGATCGCGTGACCGTCGGCAGGGATGTCGGTGGCTCGCCATAGGTTGATGGACATCGGGAACAGCCCGAAGCCTTGTCGCAGAACCATCGGCCTTGCACCATCGGCCGGCGTGGACGCGACAGCCTACAGGCGGCCGAACACGAGCACGAAGGAGCACCCCATGCCATCACCGGCAGACCGCGAGAAGGCCCTCGAGACCGCACTCGCACAGATCGACAGGCAGTTCGGCAAGGGTGCGATCATGCGCCTCGGTTCGGACGAACGCGCCCCCGTCAACGTCATCCAGACCGGGTCGGTGGCGCTGGACGTCGCGCTCGGCATCGGTGGCCTGCCCCGTGGCCGCATCGTCGAGATCTACGGCCCGGAGTCGTCGGGCAAGACGACGCTCACCATCCACGCCATCGCCAACGCCCAGCGCGCCGGCGGCATCGCGGCCTTCATCGACGCCGAGCACGCGCTCGACCCCGAGTACGCCAAGAAGCTCGGTGTCGACATCGACGCCCTGCTCGTGTCGCAGCCCGACACCGCCGAGCAGGCGCTCGAGATCGCGGACATGCTGGTCCGTTCGGGCTCCATCGACCTCATCGTCATCGACTCCGTGGCGGCCCTCGTGCCCCGCGCCGAGATCGAGGGCGAGATGGGCGACTCGCACGTCGGTCTGCAGGCCCGCCTCATGTCCCAGGCCCTGCGGAAGCTCGCCGGTGGCCTGAACCAGACGCAGACCACGATGATCTTCATCAACCAGCTGCGCGAGAAGATCGGTGTGTTCTTCGGTTCGCCGGAGACCACCTCGGGCGGTAAGGCGCTGAAGTTCTACGCGTCCGTCCGGCTCGACATCCGTCGCATCGAGACGCTCAAGAGCGGCACCGACGCGGTGGGCAACCGCACGCGCGTCAAGGTCGTCAAGAACAAGATGGCGCCGCCCTTCAAGCAGGCCGAGTTCGACATCCTGTACGGCGTCGGCATCTCCCGCGAAGGCTCGCTGCTCGACTTCGGTGTCGACCACGGCATCGTCAAGAAGTCGGGTGCCTGGTACACCTACGACGGCGACCAGCTCGGCCAGGGCAAGGAGAACTCGCGTTCCTTCCTGATCCAGAACCCCGAGATCGCTGCCGACATCGAAGGCAAGATCCTCGCCAAGCTCGGGGTCGGTGGTGCCAAGGCCGAAGATGCCCCGGTCGAGTCGATCGCGCCGAAGCTCGCGGAGCGCAAGGGCGCGTGAGCACCGACCACGACGACGACGGCCTCGCACCGGTCACCGACCTGTTCGGTGCGAGGTCGCGTCGTCGCGCTCCTGTCACGCCGGTGACGCCCGCGATCCCCGAGCCTCCGGTGTCACCGGACGAACCGCGAGACGTCGACGGCTGGGCGCTGCCCGAGTCGGACGAAGGCCGGGCGGACGAGTTCGACGCCGATTCGCCGGTGCCCTTGCACGGTACCCGGGGGCCGGCAGCATGGGTGTCGCCCGTCATCGGTGACGGCAGCGGGCGCTCGAGCCGGGCCGAGCAGGACGGCTACGACTCCGAGACCGCTGACGCCACCACCGCGTCGGTGTTCTCCATCGCCGGCGGCGAGGAGATCGACCCGGCCGACGCACCGCGTCCGCTCGACGAACAGCGGGCGGACGCCGAACGGATCAGCCTGCGCGCGCTCGGCCGCAAGGGCGTGAGCGAGTCCGAGATGCGGACCCTGCTGCTGCAGCAGGACCTCGACCCCGACGTTGTCGAGCACGAGATCGAACGGTTGACCCGTGTCGGGCTCCTCGACGACGTCGCCCTCGCCACCGACCTGGTGGATCGGCTGCACGCCCGCAAGGGCCTCGGTCGACAGGGCGTCGTGACCGAGCTCCGTCGCCGGGGGATCGACCAGGTGGCGATCGACACCGCACTCGACGAGGCCGCCGACGACGAGGACGACGAGTTCCTCCGTGCGCACGAACTCGCCGACAAGCGGGCACCGCAGATGCGCGGGCTCGACCGGGCCACCGCGGAACGCCGGCTGTCCGGCTTCCTGATGCGCAAGGGTTACAGCTCCGGCGTCGTCCGGATCGCTGTGGCGCGGGCACTCGACGGCGGTGGGAAACGGCCGCAACCCGGCCGCGGAACCGTACGGTTCGAGTAGTCGCTCCGACCTACACTGGAACGACCATGGCCACCGTCGCAGCGCGCCCCCGCACCTACGAAGTCCGCACCTACGGGTGCCAGATGAACGTGCACGACTCCGAGCGGTTGAGCGGGTCGCTGCAAGCGGCGGGCTACACCGCGGCGGACGGTGCGCAAGCCGACGTCGTGGTCATCAACACCTGTGCGGTGCGCGAGAACGCGGACAACCGGTTGTACGGCAACCTCGGGCAGCTCGCAGGCATCAAGCGCGAGCACCCCGGCATGCAGATCGCCGTCGGCGGATGCCTGGCGCAGAAGGACAAGAACGTCATCCTCGAGAAGGCGCCGTGGGTCGACGTGGTGTTCGGAACGCACAACATGGGCTCGCTCCCGACCCTGCTGGAGCGCGCGCGGCACAACGACGAGGCGCAGATCGAGATCCTCGAGGCGCTCGACGTCTTCCCGTCGACGCTGCCCACCAAGCGCGACTCGACGCACAGCGGGTGGGTCTCGATCTCGGTCGGCTGCAACAACACCTGCACGTTCTGCATCGTCCCCTCACTCCGCGGCAAGGAGAAGGACCGACGCCCCGGTGACGTCCTGGCCGAGATCCAGGCACTCGTCGACGACGGCGCGATCGAGGTCACGCTGCTCGGGCAGAACGTGAACTCCTACGGGGTCGAGTTCGGCGACCGGCAGGCGTTCGGCAAGCTGCTGCGGGCCACCGGCGCCATCGAGGGTCTCGAGCGCGTCCGGTTCACGAGCCCCCACCCGGCAGCCTTCACCGACGACGTCATCGACGCCATGGCCGAGACGCCGAACGTCATGCCCCAGCTGCACATGCCGTTGCAGTCGGGCTCCGACCGGATCCTGAAGGCCATGCGACGGAGCTACCGCAGCGAGCGGTTCCTCGGCATCCTCGACCGCGTCCGCGCGAAGATCCCGCACGCCGCGATCTCCACCGACATCATCGTCGGCTTCCCCGGCGAGACCGAGGCCGACTTCGCGGACACCCTGCGCGTCGTCGAGCAGGCACGGTTCGCCTCGGCGTTCACGTTCCAGTACTCGATCCGTCCGGGCACCCCGGCAGCGACGATGGACGACCAGCTGCCGAAGCACATCGTGCAGGAGCGCTACGAGCGACTCGTCGCACTGCAGGAACGCATCACCGCGGAAGAGAACGCGCTGCAGGTCGGCCGGAGCGTCGAGGTGCTCGTCGCCTCCAGTGAAGGCCGGAAGGACGACGCCACCCGCCGGCTCTCCGGTCGCGCGGAGGACTCCCGGCTCGTGCACTTCACCGTGCCCGCCGGGTCCGAGGTCCCGCGCCCCGGCGACATCGTCACCGTCGACATCACCCGCGCCGCACCGCACTTCCTGCTCGCCGACGACGACGCTCCGCTGCGCATCCGGCGGACCCGGGCCGGTGACGCCTGGGACCGCGCGCAGGCCGAGAGCTGTGGCGTGCCCACCCCGGCCGCGGCCGACGGCCCACGTCCGGTTCCGCTCGGGCTGCCCACGCTCCGTGTCGGGCGCTGAGCCCGCCGCTGGCGGAGCGTCGAGCGAACCGACGCTCGCGTCCGGCACGGCTGCCGACCTGATCGCGGTCGTCGGGGCGACCGGGACCGGCAAGTCCGACCTCGGCATCGCCATCGCGGCGCGGCTGCGTGCCGCTGGCCGTCATGCGGAGATCGTCAACGCGGACGCCATGCAGCTGTACCGGGGCATGGACATCGGTACCGCGAAGCTCCCGCCGGCCGAACGGCACGGCATCCCGCACCACCAGCTCGACGTGCTCGACGTCACCGACGAGGCGAGCGTCGCCGCCTACCAGGTCGCAGCCCGCGCCGACGTCGACCGGATCCAGGCCGACGGTGGCGTGGCCGTCCTGGTCGGCGGGAGCGGCCTCTACGTCTCCGCGGTGCTGTTCGATCTGGCGTTCCCGGGCACCGACCCCGAGCTCCGCGCGCAGCTCGAGCGCGAGCACGAGGAACTCGGCCCGGGCATCCTGCTCGAACGGCTCCGCGCCCTCGACCCGGCGGCCGCCGCGACGATCGACGCACGCAACCCACGGCGGTTGATCCGTGCACTCGAGATCGCGAGCCGATCCGAGGTCGTGACCCCGAGCCTCCCGGCCGCGCCACGCGCCTGGCGACCGTCTCGCATCCTGCACCTGCGACGTGACCGCGAGCAGCTCGTGTCGGCGCTGCACGAGCGCGCGGCGCGGATGTTCGACGCCGGACTCGTCGACGAGGTCGCGGCGCTCCGCGAGCAGGGGCTGGAGCAGGGCAGGACCGCGCGTGGGGCGATCGGGTACTCGCAGGCGCTCGAGGTGCTCGCCGGCACGTCGACCCGCGAGCAGGCGGTCGAGGCGACCGGCGTCGCGACCCGGAAGTACGCCCGGCGCCAGGTGTCGTGGTTCCGGCGGTACGCCGACGCCGAGACGCTCGACGTCACGGGGGCGGACCGCAGCGACCTGTCGGAACTGGCCCGTAGGATCGTGCCGTGACCGAGCTGCACTTCACCAAGGGCCAGGGGACCGGCAACGACTTCGTCCTGTTCGCCGACCCCGACGCCACCGTCGACCTGACCCCCGAGCGGATCCGCGCCATCGCGGACCGACGCTTCGGCGTGGGCGGCGACGGCGTGATCCGCGCGGTGCGGTCCGAGGCCATCCCCGAGGGGCGCGCGCTCGTCGCCGTCGAGCCCGAGGCGACGTGGTTCATGGACTACCACAACGCCGACGGCACGGTCGCGGAGATGTGTGGCAACGGCATCCGCGTCTTCGCCCGGTACCTGACCGAGTCCGGCCTCGTCGAGCTCGCGCCCGGCGAGACGCTGACCGTCGGCAGCCGCAAGGGGCTGGTCGACATCCAGCGCACGACGAACGGGTTCGCCGCCGACCTCGGCCGATGGGGCCTGGGCATCGAGGGCGGTGGGTCCGACGACGTGCTCGTGCGGGCGAAGAACCTCGACGGGGCGCGACCGGGCATCGGCATCGACGTGGGCAACCCGCACGTGGTCGTCGCCGTCGAGACCGAGGACGAACTGGCCGATCTCGACCTGACCTTCCTGCCGGTGCTCGAACCGGCGCCGGAGCACGGTGCGAACGTCGAGTTCGTGCTGCCCGGCGACCCGCTCATCAAGGACGGCGTCGGCGAGATCACGATGCGGGTGCACGAGCGGGGGAGCGGCGAGACGCTGTCGTGCGGCACCGGGGCGGTCGCAGCGGCCCTCGCCACCCGTTACTGGGTCGGTGCGGGTGCGCCGGACACCTGGCGGGTGCGGGTGCCGGGCGGTCTGCTGACGGTCCGGATGACGGCGACCGAGGACGGCGAGCACGTGTCACTGTCCGGTCCCGCCGAGCTGGTGTTCTCGGGCGACCTGACGGTCTGACGCGGGTGGCGCGGGCGCCCCGCTCGCGCCCCGTTCGCGCGGGCCGGGCGCTCGCCTCGTGCCGCTACGTGAGCAGGGATGGTCGGGTGCGCTGCGGTGACCCGACCATTCCTGCTCACGAAGTGCGTGCCTCCGCGCTGCGGTGCACCCGGAGGACGCGGAAGCCCTTCGCCGTCGATTCCCGGGTGACCGCGAACCCCTCGCCGAGCGCCCCGACGAGCCACTTCTGCAACGAGTCGCCCCCGAGGTCCTTCGACACGACGAGCCAGGCGTCGCCGCCGACTTCGAGCCGGGGCAGCCACGTCAGCAGGATCTGGTGCAGCTCGTCCTTGCCGACACGGATCGGCGGGTTCGACCAGATCGTGCGGAAGCGCAGGTCGGTCGGAACGTCGTCGGGCAGCGCGACCGTGACGTTCGACGCTCCGGCGGTCTCGGCGTTGGCGCGCGCGAGTCCGAGCACCCGTTCGTTGACGTCGACGCCCCACACCTGGGCGTCCGGGGACTGCAGTGCCATCGTGATCGCGATCGGGCCCCAGCCGCAGCCGATGTCGAGCAGCGCTCCGTCCGCAGCGGGTGTCGGCACCGAACCGAGCAGGACCTTCGTGCCGCGGTCGACGCCGTCGGGGCTGAAGACCCCCGCCGCAGTCGACAGGGTGAGGGGCTGACCGGCGAGCGTGACGTGCACCTCGCGCTGGCGGACCTCCGACGACGGAGTGGCCGAGAAGTAGTGGTCGTTCGCCATGGATGAACCGTATCGGCAACCGAGTGTGTCGGAGGGCCTCCAGAGGTAGCCTGTGCACAGGATGACGGATACCCATCAGCAGAACCACCAGACCAACGACGACAGCGCAGACGGTGTCGTCGAGAGGGTGTTGCGCAACGCAGACCACCGCGCAGCATCGTCCATCTTCGCACCCGCCCAGGCCATCCAGACGCAGTCGGTCGACGACCGCAGCTGGACCGGCGACGGCGACCAGTACGACCGTGAGGACCGAGCGGCGCTGCGCCGTGTCGCCGGCCTCTCCACCGAACTCGAGGACGTCACCGAGGTCGAGTACCGCCAACTGCGGCTCGAGCAGGTCGTCCTCATCGGCGTGTACCCACAGGGCGACGCGCAGGACGCCGAGAACTCCCTGCGCGAGCTGTCGGCCCTGGCCGAGACGGCCGGCGCGGTCGTGCTCGACGGGCTCCTGCAGCGTCGGCCCCACCCCGACGCCTCGACCTACCTCGGCAAGGGCAAGGCCGAAGAGCTCGCGATGATCGTGAAGGCCACCGGCGCCGACACCGTGATCGCGGACACCGAGCTCGCTCCCTCGCAGCGCCGTGCGCTCGAGGACGTCGTGAAGGTCAAGGTCATCGACCGTACGGCCGTGATCCTCGACATCTTCAGCCAGCACGCCAAGAGCCGCGAGGGCAAGGCGCAGGTCGAACTCGCCCAGCTCGAGTACCTGCTGCCACGACTGCGCGGCTGGGGTGACTCGATGTCCCGGCAGGCCGGTGGTCAGGTCTCAGGCGGTGCGGGCATGGGTTCGCGTGGCCCCGGTGAGACCAAGATCGAACTCGACCGGCGTCGCATCCACACCCGGATGGCCAAGCTCCGCCGCCAGATCGCCGGGTTCCGTCCTGCGCGCGAGGCCAAGCGTGCCGAGCGCAACCGCAACGAGGTGCCGAGCGTCGCGATCGCCGGCTACACCAACGCCGGCAAGTCGTCGCTGCTCAACCGGCTGACGAGCGCGGGCGTGCTGGTGCAGAACCAGCTGTTCGCGACGCTGGACGCCACGGTCCGCCGGACCGAGAGCACCAAGGGCCGCGAGTACACGTTCGCCGACACCGTCGGCTTCGTGCGGAACCTGCCGCACCAGCTCGTCGAGGCCTTCCGCTCCACGCTCGAAGAGGTCGGCGACGCCGACGTCATCGTGCACGTGGTCGACGGCTCGCACCCCGATCCCGGGGCGCAGTTGTCCACCGTGCGCGAGGTCATCGGCGACGTCGGCGCGGGCGACATCCCGGAGATCGTCGTCTTCAACAAGGCCGACCTGATCGACGACGCGCAGCGCCTCGTGCTCATCGGACTCGTGCCGGACGCGGTGTTCGTGTCGGCGCGCACCGGCGAGGGCATCCCGGAGCTCCTCGGTGTCATCGAGGACCGCCTGCCCGAGCCCGACGTCGACCTGACGATCGTGGTGCCGTACGAGCGCGGCGACCTGGTGTCGTCGCTGCACGACACGGGCTCGGTCGAGTCCGTCGACTACGTCGAGGACGGCACGCGCCTGCGGGTGCGTGTCTTCCAGCGGCAGGTCGCCGAGCTCGAGCCCTACGTCGTCACGCCGGTCCCGACCGTCTGACGGCCGGCTCCGGTGGGCGTTGGCGCTGGCGAGCGCTGCCGCGCGGTCTGGAGGCCCGTCACGGGTCCGCCGGACGCCGTCGCGTCACCGAGACGCCCCGGAACACACGAAACGCCGCCGGATCCGGCGGCGTTTCGTCGTGCAGGGGGCGTCGTACGGTGACGACGGCGTCTCGCGCCGGCGTTCAGAGGGAGCGGAGGACCGCGACGACCTTGCCGAGCACCGAGGCCGCGTCGCCGAGGATCGGCTCGAAGGCGGAGTTGCGCGGCAGCAGCCACGTGTGCCCGTCGCGCTGGCGGAAGACCTTGACCGTCGCCTCTTCATCGAGCATGGCCGCGACGATGTCACCGTTCTCAGCGGTCTGCTGTGACCGCACGACGACCCAGTCGCCGTCGCAGATCGCGGCGTCGATCATCGACTCGCCGACGACCTTGAGCATGAAGAGCTCGCCGGTACCGACGAGCTGCCGGGGGAGCGGGATGATCTCGTCGACGTGCTGCTCAGCGGTGATCGGGACACCCGCGGCGATCCGACCGACGAGCGGCACGAGCGTGGTGGCGTCGATGTCCGGGCCGCCGACGTCGGAGGACGGCTCGTCCACCAGGACCTCGAGCGCACGCGGGCGGTTCGGGTCGCGACGGATCCACCCACCGAGCTCGAGCTGACCGAGCTGGTGGGAGACGCTGGAGAGCGAGGAGAGCCCGGCAGCATCGCCGATCTCGCGCATGCTCGGCGGGTACCCCCGCGAAGCGATCGACGCACGGATCGCGTCGAAGATCGCCTGCTGCTTCGGCGTCAGCGGCTTCTGGCCCCGCAGTTCGTCCACCACGTCGTCTCGCTTTCGTCGGTGCCGGTCCGGCCGCGGCGGGAATGTCGGTGGTCCCCGTCAGGCTTGTCCCAGTCGATCGAAACAGTATCCGACCAGCCAGGGCCGGACAAACACCTGTTCGAGCGTGTCGCAAGAAAACCCCGCAGAAATCCCCTCCCAGGACTTGTGCGTCATCTGATTCGAAACTATGTTCGGTACACGACTTCGGTTCCACCGAACGGGAAGGCAAGAACGACATGAGCACCATCGCCATCGCTGACATCCAGCGCACCGCGGCGCCCGCCGTGCGTACCCGCCTGCGTCTGACGCGGCGCGGCCGCATCGTCTTCACGACGCTCGCCGCGATCCCGCTCCTCATCGTCGTCGCCCTCGGCGTGCTGAACGGTGGACAGGCCTCCGCCGGTGACGCCACCGCCGGTGGCGCCCGCACCCAGTTCGAGACCGTGACGATCCAGCCCGGCGAGACGCTCTGGCAGCTCGCCGAGCAGACGGCCCCGAACTCGGACCCGCGCGACTTCGTGCAGGACGTCGTGAGCCTCAACGCGCTCGACGGCTCCGCGCTGCAGGCCGGCGAAGAGATCGCCATCCCCACCAAGTACACCGACGGCGAGTAGCCGCTCGGGCAGCGCCGTCCAGACGGCTGGTCGTCGCACGGTGACAGCGGCCTACGATGGATCGGTGGCATTCACGCTCGAAGACCTCCCGATCCGAGACGACCTGCGCGGGCAGAGCCCTTACGGCGCCCCGCAGAAGCACGTCCGCGTGCAGCTCAACGTCAACGAGAACACGCATCCCGTTCCGGACGACGTGGCTGCCGACATCGTCGAGTCGATCCGGCAGGCCCTGCTGACGGTGAACCGGTACCCGGACCGCGAGTTCACCGAGCTCCGACAGTCCCTCGCCGACTACCTCGGGCACGACCTGACCGCCGAGCAGCTCTGGGCGGCGAACGGGTCCAACGAGGTGTTGCAGCAGCTCCTCCAGGCGTTCGGCGGGCCGGGCCGCTCGGTGCTCGGGTTCCCGCCCACCTACTCGATGCACTCGATCCTCGCGTCGGGCACCGGCACCACGTGGATCCCGGCCCAGCGGGACGACGAGTTCCGCATTTCGCCCGAGACCGTCGTGGCGGCGATCCGTGCACACCAGCCGGACATCGTGTTCCTGTGCGGGCCGAACAACCCGACGGGCACCCCGCTCGAGATCGAGACGATCGCGGCCGCCTACGACGCGACCGACGGCATCGTCATGGTGGACGAGGCGTACGCCGAGTTCATGCCGTCCGACGCTCCGAGCGCCCTCACGCTGCTGCCCGGACGTGAGCGCCTCGTGGTCTCCCGCACGATGAGCAAGGCGTTCGCCTTCGCCGGCGCCCGGGTCGGGTACATGGCCGCGCACCCCGCCGTCGTCGACGCCGTCCGGCTGGTCCGGCTGCCGTACCACCTGTCCGCCTTGACCCAGGCGGCGGCCATCGCGGCGCTCCGGCACGCCCCCGAGATGCTGGCGATGGTCGACGACATCAAGGGGCAGCGCGACCGCATGGTCACGGAGCTCCAGGCCATGGGGTACCGCACCTACGAGACCTGGTCGAACTTCGTCCTGTTCGGCGGTGTCGCCGACCCGCACGCCGCGTTCGAGGCGCTGCTCGCGCGCGACGTCATCGTGCGCGACCTCGGCATCCCGAACCACCTGCGGGTGAGTGCGGGGACCGAAGCCGAGACGACCGCGTTCCTCGACGCCATGCGGCAGGTCGCCGCCGAGCAGCCGCCGGTTAGGGTTGAGGCATGACCGCCCGCACCGCCTCGATCAGCCGTTCGACGAGCGAATCGAGTGTCGAACTCGAGCTCGACCTGGACGGCACCGGGACCTCGTCGATCTCGACCTCCGTCCCGTTCTTCGACCACATGCTGACCGCGTTCAGCAAGCACTCCCTGATCGACCTTCGGGTGCGCTCGACGGGTGACACCGAGATCGACGTGCACCACACGGTCGAGGACACCGGCATCGTGCTCGGACAGGCGATCAAGCAGGCCCTCGGCGACCGCTCCGGCATCGGCCGGTACGGCGACGCCCTGGTCCCGCTCGACGAAGCGCTGGCCCAGGCCGTCGTCGACGTCTCCGGGCGTCCGTTCCTCGTGCACTCCGGCGAGCCCGCGGGCTTCGAGTTCCACCGCATCGGTGGGCACTTCACCGGCTCGATGGTCCGCCACGTGTTCGAGGCGATCACGTTCAACGCCGGCATCACCGTCCACGTTCGCGTGCTCGAGGGCCGCGACCCCCACCACATCGCCGAAGCCGAGTTCAAGGCGTTCGCCCGAGCCGTGCGCAAGGCGGTCGAACTGGACCCGCGCGTCGACGGCATCCCCTCCACGAAGGGCGCACTGTGACAGCCGCCAAGCCGAACGTCGTCGTCCTCGACTACGGGTCGGGCAACGTCCACTCCGCCGCCAAGGCGCTCGAGCGCGCCGGGGCTGATGTCACGCTGACCTCGGACAAGCAGGCGGCGCTCAAGGCCGACGGCCTGCTCGTCCCCGGCGTCGGGGCGTTCGCCGCCGTGATCGACCAGCTCGAGGGCGTGCAGGGCGGGGAGATCGTCGACCACCGTCTGGCCGGCGGGCGACCCGTGCTCGGCATCTGCGTCGGCATGCAGGTCCTGTTCTCGCGGGGCATCGAGCGTGGTGCCGACGTCGAAGGGCTCGGCCAGTGGCCCGGCACCGTGCAGGAGATCCAGGCCGAGGTGCTGCCGCACATGGGCTGGAACACCGTGCAGGCCCCCGAGGACTCCGTGCTGTTCGACGGGCTGCACGACGAGCGCTTCTACTTCGTGCACTCCTACGGCGTGACCGACTTCCCGCTCGAGGCGTACGGGCCGTTCCGCGCGCCCCGTCTGACCTGGGCCGAGCACGGCCAGAAGTTCATCGCCGCGGTCGAGAACGGGCCGCTCACCGCCACGCAGTTCCACCCCGAGAAGTCCGGCGAGCCGGGCATCCGCCTGCTCTCCAACTGGGTGCGTTCGCTCTGAACCCGGCCGACGCCGGGCGCGACGGCCGTGCCGGACGCGCACCGGGCCTCCCGGCCGTCCGCAGCCCCTTCTCCACCGCAACGAAACCGACAGGACCATGACCGACCTCACCGACACCCCGCCCCTCGTCCTGCTGCCGGCTGTCGACGTCGTCGACGGACAGGCCGTGCGACTCACCCAGGGCGAGGCAGGGAGCGAGACCGGCTACGGGGACCCCGTCGCCGCTGCCCGGACCTGGCGCGACCAGGGCGCCGAGTGGATCCACCTCGTCGACCTCGACGCTGCCTTCGGCCGTGGCGACAACCGCCGGGTGATCGCGCACGCCGTCCGCGAGGTCGAGGGCGTCTCGGTCGAGCTGTCCGGCGGCATCCGCGACGACGCCTCGCTCGAAGCGGCACTGGCGACCGGCGCGGCCCGCGTGAACCTCGGCACCGCGGCGCTCGAGAACCCCGACTGGGCCGCTCGTGTGATCGGAGAGTACGGCGAGCAGATCGCCGTCGGGCTGGACGTCCGCGGCACCACGCTGTCGAGCCGTGGCTGGACCGAGGACGCCGGTGACCTGTGGGAGGCGCTCGACCGGCTGGAAGCCGCTGGCTGTGCCCGCTACGTGGTGACCGACGTCACGAAGGACGGCACGCTGCAGGGGCCGAACGTCGAACTGCTCCGCCAGGTGTGCGACCGGACCGACCAGCCCGTGGTGGCCTCGGGTGGGATCTCGACGCTCGACGACCTCCGTGCGCTCCGCGAACTCGTGCCGCACGGGCTCGAGGGCGCGATCATCGGCAAGGCGCTGTACTCCGGGGCGTTCACGCTGCCGGCCGCACTCGACATCGCCTCCGAGTAACGCCGTGGCGGGCATCTCGAACGGCCGTGGCAGCGGGCCCGACGCCGACGACGCGCACACACCCGGCGGGGCCGCGGACTCGGCGGGCTTCTCGTGGGAAGGCCGCACGTTCGACCACCACGACACCGCGTTCGCGGACGACGACGGGCTCGCCGACCCCACGGTGGTGGCGGCCATCGGCTCGCTCGCCAACGGAGCGTCCCAGGCGGCGATCGTCGAGGCGCTCCGGACCGCCCGGCTGCTCATCCCCCTCATCGCCGAGGCGGGCGACGTGGGGGAGACCGACGAGGGCAAGCTCGTCGACAAGACCCAGGAACTCTCGATCGTGACGGTCGCCGGTCCGGACGGTCGCAGCGTCATGCCGGCGTTCACCTCGGTCGACGCCATGCACGCGTGGGATCCGGACGCGCGCCCGGTGCCGGTGGAGTCCCGCCGTGTGGCGATGGCCGCGGCGAGCGAGGACACCCAGCTCGTCGTGCTCGACCCGAAGTCCCCGACCGAGTTCGTGCTGCGTCGTCCGGCCGTGTGGGCGCTCGGGCAGGACCTGCCGTGGACCCCGTGCTTCGAGGACCCCGAGGTGGCCCGCGCCTTCGCGGCCTCGGTCGAGGGGGAGCCCAGCGTCGCCCGTGTGGAACTCGCGCCGGGCGACCCGGTCGGCCGGTTCGCCGGGCCGGAGTTGACGGTGGGCCTGGCGCTGCACCCGGGGCTCGATCGCGAGCAGGTCGGCGAGCTGGTCGGGCGGCTGCAGCAGCGGTGGTCGACCAACCCCGTGATCGCGGAGCGGGTCGACAGCATGCGCGTCGCGCTGCGCGCTGCCTGACGAGCAGCAGCGCCCGTGGCCGGGCTGCCAGCCAGCAGCGGCCGCGGCCAGGCTGCCAGCCAGCAGCGCAGCGGTCCCGCGGCGGTGCGACCCGGCCCAGCCCGAGGTCGCCGGTACGATGACGGGGTGAGCCCGAACCCGACGACCAACCCCACCGGCGCGACCACCCACGGTCCGACGGGGCGTCCCGTCCGGGAGTTCCCCGTGCCCGAGGAGCTCGACAGCACCGGACCCGCCCGCATCATCGCGCTCTGCAACCAGAAGGGCGGCGTCGGCAAGACCACGACGGCCATCAACCTGGGCGCCGCGCTCGCGGAGTACGGCCGCAAGGTGCTGGCCGTCGACTTCGACCCGCAGGGTGCACTCTCCGCGGGCCTCGGCGTCCGCACCCACGACATCCACACCGTCTACGACCTGCTCATGGGCGCCGTGAAGGACCCGAACCAGGTCATCCAGCCGACGAACACCCCCGGCCTCGACGTCATCCCGGCGAACATCGACCTGTCGGCGGCCGAGGTGCACCTGGTCAACGAGGTCGCCCGCGAGCAGATCCTGGCCAGCGTGCTCCGCAAGGTCGCGAACGACTACGACGTGATCCTGGTCGACTGCCAGCCGTCACTCGGCCTGCTCACCGTGAACGCCCTGACCGCCGCGCACGGCGTGCTCATCCCGCTCGAGTGCGAGTTCTTCGCGCTGCGTGGTGTCGCCCTGCTGATCGAGACGATCGACAAGGTGCGCGACCGCCTCAACCCGGCGCTCAAGCTCGACGGCATCCTGGCGACCATGTACGACTCGCGCACGCTGCACTCCCGCGAGGTCATGGAGCGGGTCGTCGACACCTTCGACGACCGCGTGCTCGACACCGTCATCGGCCGCACCGTGAAGTTCCCGGACGCCACCGTGTCCGCACGCCCGATCACGCAGACCGCGCCGGACCACCCTGCCGCCCACGCCTACCGGCAGCTCGCACGAGAGCTCGTCCAGCGTGGCGCCGTCGCCTGACGCGGGGTTCCGGGTCCGGCTCGCCAACTTCGACGGACCGTTCGACCTCCTGCTGTCGCTCATCACGAAGCACGAGCTCGACATCACCGAGGTGTCGCTCGGTGCCGTGACGGGGGAGTTCATCCAGTACGTCCGGCAGGCCGAGTCCGCCGACGAGCTCGACGAGGCCAGCGAGTTCCTCGTCGTCGCGGCGACGCTGCTCGACCTGAAGATCGTCGGGCTGCTGCCCCAGGGCGAGCTCGTGGACGCCGAGGACGTCGCCCTGCTCGAGGCTCGCGACCTGCTGTTCGCCCGACTGCTGCAGTACCGGGCCTTCAAGCAGGCCGCCGACTGGTTCGGGGAGCGCTGGGGCCTCGAGTCGCGCCGGCACGTCCGCAGCGTCCGGCTCGAGGAGCGGTTCCGCGCGCGCACGCCGGAGCTCGTCTGGACCCTGTCGGTGCAGGACTTCGCCGCGCTCGCCGCGCTGGCCTTCGCCCCGCGGGAGATCCCGACCGTCGGCCTCGACCACCTGCACGCCCCGCTCATCAGCATCCGGGAGCAGGCCGCGATCGTCGTCTCGATCCTCCGCACCCGCGATGGTGAGGGGGTCTCGTTCCGCGAACTGGTCGCGGGCGTCGACCAGACGGGTATCGTGGTGGCTCGCTTCCTCGCGATCCTCGAGCTGTACCGGAACGCGTCGATCTCGTTCGAGCAGCTCGAGCCGCTCGGGGAGCTGACACTGCGGTGGACCGCCGAGGACTGGTCCGACGAGAGCCTCGCGAACCTGGGAGCCGACTATGACGGATGACGCGCACGACGTCTCCAGCGCCGAACCCGGCGGCGCCGACGAGATGGCCGACGCCCGCGCGATCGAACGTGAGATCCACGAACGCGCCGCGACCGAGGCCCACCCCTCCATCCCCATCGACCGTCAGCTCGAGGCGATCCTGATGATCGCCGACCAGCCGCAGTCACTCGTCGCCCTCGGTGCTGCCGTCGGGTCGCCCGTCCCCGCCGTCCGCCAGGCGATCGAACGTCTGGTCGCCGACTTCGACGGCGTCGACGGCACGATCCGCCGCGGCTTCGAACTGCGCGAGGTCGGTGGCGGCTGGCGCTTCTACGTCCGCGCCGACCTGGACCCCGTGGTCGAGCAGTTCGTCGAGGCCGAGCGCCCCTCGCGGCTGTCGCAGGCCGCGCTCGAGACCCTCGCAGTCGTCGCCTACAAGCAACCGATCACCCGCTCGCAGATCGCTGCGATCCGCGCCGTCAACGTCGACGGCGTCGTCCGGACCCTGGTGGCGCGCGGCCTCATCGAGGAGTCGTTCACCGACGCCGAGACCGGCGCCATCAACTACGTCACGTCCGACCTGCTCCTGCAGCAGCTCGGCATCAACTCGCTCGACGAGCTGCCGCTCATCTCGCCCCTCCTGGACGACGGTGCGGACGGCTTCGAGCAGAACGAAGGGATCCCCGATGGCAGGGTTTGACGACCGGGGGCGCGGCGCGCCCCGAGACCGAGACGACCGCAACGGACGCTCGGGAGGCCCGGATCGCTCCGGCCGCCCGGCCGGCGGACGCGGTGGGGCCGGCTCCAGTGCCGGTGGCCGCTCCGGCGGGTACGGTCGCGACGACCGCGGGGGCGCACGCCCGCCGCGTGACGATGACCGGCGCGGCGGGTACCCGTCGCGCGACGACCGCGGCGGCGACCGTGGTGGGTACCGTGGTGCTGCGGCTCCGCGCGACGACCGTGGTGGCTACCGGGGTCGTGACGACCGTTCCGGTGGCGGCGACCGTGGCGGGTACCGCGGCAACTCGGCTCCGCGTGACGACCGTGGTGGCTACCGCGGCCGTGGCGACCGTGGTGCGTCCGCTCCGCGCGACGACCGCGGTGGTGACCGTGGGGGCTACCGCGGCAACTCCGCGCCGCGTGACGACCGTGGTGGCTACCGGGGTCGTGACGACCGTTCCGGTGGCGGTGACCGCGGCGGCTACCGCGGCAACTCGGCTCCGCGTGACGACCGTGGTGGCTACCGCGGCCGTGACGACCGTGGTGCTTCGGCCCCGCGCGATGACCGTGGTGGCTATCGGGGCTCCGCTCCGCGCGACGACCGTAGTGGCTACCGGGGTCGCGACGACCGCGGGAGCTCGGCACCCCGCGATGACCGTGGTGGGTACCGCGGTGCTTCGGCTCCGCGTGACGACCGTGGTGGATACCGGGGCCGTGACGACCGCGGTGCTTCGGCTCCGCGTGACGACCGTGGCGGCTACCGGGGTCGCGATGACCGTTCCGGTGGCGGTGACCGTGGTGGCTACCGCGGCAACTCCGCTCCGCGTGACGACCGTGGTGGGTACCGGGGCCGTGACGACCGTGGGGCTTCGGCTCCGCGTGACGACCGTGGTGGGTACCGCGGCCGCGACGACCGTGGCAGCTCCGCTCCCCGTGACGACCGCGGTGGGTACCGGGGTCGTGATGACCGCGGCTCCGCGCCGCGTGAAGATCGACGTGACGACCGCCGCACCCCGGACGGCCAGCAGAGCCGTGTCTGGCACAACGGCCGCCGCTACGTCGGCGGCACCACGAGTGTCCGCAACAGCGACCGCACCACGCCGAAGCCGAGCGGGCAGCGCGACGACCGGGGCAACCCGGCCGAGGGCACGCCCGAACGGCCGATCATCGAGGACTGGGACGCGGCGGACGGAACGGCACCTGCCGGGGCCGAGCCGGGCCTCCAGGCAGAGGGTGAGCGCCTGCAGAAGGTGATCGCCGCTGCCGGCGTGGCATCCCGCCGAGTCGCGGAGAACCTGATCGTCGAGGGCCGCGTGACGGTCAACGGCGAGGTCGTGGACGCCCTCGGGCGTCGTGTCGACCCCGAGAAGGACGCGATCAGTGTCGACGGCGTGCCCGTGCAGATCGACTCGTCGCGGCGCTACATCGTGCTGAACAAGCCGACCGGTGTCGTCTCGAGCCTGCAGGACGAGCGCGGTCGACGCGACCTGACCGAGTTCGTGGACCGCTACGAGGAGCGGCTGTTCAACGTCGGCCGTCTCGACACCGAGACCTCCGGGCTGCTCGTCCTGACGAACGACGGCGACCTGGCACACGTGCTGGCCCACCCGTCGTTCGGCGTGCAGAAGACCTACATCGCGAAGGTCCACGGCAATGTGAACCCCGCCGTGGTGCAGCGTCTGACCGAGGGCGTCGAGCTCGAGGACGGTCCGATCAAGGCCGACAAGGTGCGGTTGCTCGAGTCCTCGCGGGGGGAGTCGCTCGTCGAGATCACGCTGCACTCCGGCCGCAACCGCATCGTCCGTCGCATGCTCGAGGCCGTCGACCACCCCGTCCTCGAACTCGTCCGCCGGTCGTTCGGACCGCTGCACCTGGGCAGCCTGCCGCCGGGCAAGATGCGCGAGCTCGGCACGGTCGAGGTCGGCAAGCTGCTCAGCACCGTCCGTGACGCGAAGCCGTCCGCTCGTGACGACCGCGACGTCGCGCTGGACCAGGACGACGACGAGTACGAGGACGAGTCGGCTGACTGACCGACCCGAGTCTCGGGCATCGACCGATGCCCGAGCCTCGATCGGTAGGCTTGCCCGGTGACCGACGTGACCCCGACCGACATCGACCGCCGTCTGCGTGGCCCGGTCCGGGTCGTCGGCGCCGGGTTGCTCGGTGCCTCGATCGGTCTGGCCCTGCGTGAGAAGGGCGTGGACGTCGTCCTCGACGACGTCTCACCCGCCGCACTGGCGCTCGCCGTGGACTACGGTGCCGGGCGTCGACCGGCTGCGGGCGACCAGCCGGAGCTCGTCGTCGTCGCGGTGCCGCCGGACGTCGTCGCGACCGTGGTGGAGCGAGAACTCGCCGCCTACCCGGACGCCGTGGTGACCGACGTCGCCAGCGTGAAGTCCGGGCCGCTCGCTGCCCTGGTGGCAGCCGGCGCCGACGTCTCCCGGTACATCGGTTCGCACCCGATGGCGGGGCGCGAGCGCAGCGGGCCGACCGCCGCCCGCGCCGACCTGTTCTTCGGGCGCCCGTGGGTGATCGCCGGGCACGACGGCATCACGTACCAGCGTGCCGCGGCGGTCGAGGACCTCGCGCTCGACCTCGGCGCCACCGTCGTGCCGATGGACCCGGAGTCGCACGACCTCGCCGTGGCGTACGTCTCGCACGCACCGCAGCTCGTGTCGACGCTGATGGCCTCGCGCCTGCGGGACGCCCCCGACGGGTCGCTCGGCCTGGCGGGCGGCGGCGTGCGCGACGTCACCCGGATCGCCGCGAGCGACCCCGGGCTCTGGGTGCAGATCATCGGGGCGAACGCCGGGCACATCCGGCCGGTGCTCACCGACCTGCGCGACGACCTGTCCCGCGTGATCGACGCGCTCGGCGACCCGGACGGTGCCGGCTCGCCGCGCACCATCGCCGAGACCATCGCCGACGGCAACCGCGGCGTCGAACGGCTGCCGGGCAAGCACGGCACCACCAAGCGCTTCGCCCAGGTGGTCGTCCTGGTCGACGACACCCCCGGGCAGATCGCCGCACTCCTGACGTTCATCGGGGAGATCGGCATCAACCTCGAGGACATGCGCCTCGAGCACTCACCGGGCGCACAGATCGGCATCGTCGAGGTGTCGGTGCTGCCCGAGCAGGAACAGCGACTCGTCGAGGAACTCGAGGGGCGCGGATGGAGGATCGCAGCAGCATGGGCCTGAACGACGACACGAACGCAGCGACGAACGACTCCGGTGTGACCGCCGGACGCGCTCCGGCCGGCGGGACCGACGGGCCCGACTCCGGCTTGCCGACGCCGACGCCCGGTGACGGGGCACGCGGCGGTGCGGAGGGCGGACCCCTCGGCGGTCCGGCCGGTGGCCTCGGCGAACCCGGCGGGGAGCCCGGCTCGACCAGCGCCCCGATGCCGTCCGGTCTGGCCGACGGCGCCTACGTGGCGAAGATCGTCATCGCGGTCGACGGCCCCGCCGGCAGCGGCAAGTCGAGCGTCTCCCGTGCGGCCGCGCGCGCCCTGGGCTACGGCTACCAGGACACCGGCGCCGCCTACCGTGCACTCGCGTGGCACGCCCTGCAGCAGCGGGTCGACCTCGACGACGCCGCGGCGATCCTGGCCAGCTGGGACACCTTTGACTACGCCATCGGCACCGACCCCGACGACTACTACGTCAAGGTGGGGGAGACCGACGTCACCGAGGCGATCCGCACCCCCGACGTCACCGGCGCGGTCGCCCACATCGCGAAGCTCCCGGACGTCCGGAAGCGCCTGGTCCAGCTGTTCCGGAACGTGATGCGGAAGACCGACGCCCCGGGCATCATCACCGAGGGCCGGGACATCACCACGGTCGTCGCGCCGGACGCCGAGGTCCGGATCCTGCTGACGGCCGACGAGTCCGTTAGAATGGCCCGACGCTCGGCGGAGGTCACGACCCAGTCGGCCGCCGAGACCTCCGCAGCACTGGCTCGTCGCGACGCGGCGGACGCGAAGGTCGTCGACTTCATGAACGCCGCCGACGGCGTCACGACGCTCGACTCCACCGACCTCGACTTCGACCAGACCGTGCAGGCGGTCGTCGACCTGGCCCGCGCGGCCACGCACTGACGCAGACCGGACCGCCTCGGCGGGCCGATCACGCACTGACGCAGACCGGACCGCCTCGGCGGGACGGTCCACCACGGCCGGACCCCCGGCCCCGGCCGGCAACGGCCACCGACACCGCGGCCCCGGCCGCTCGCGAGGAACACAAGATGGCTCAGCTGGACAACCCGGACAACGACGACTTCCCCCGGTACGACGACGCCCTCGGCGAGCGGCTCGCCGGACTCGACGAGGCAGAGGCCGAGCAGCGCGCGACCGCGCTCCGCGCCGGACTCGAGGAGTACGACCTCGAGGACGAAGACCTCGCCCTGCTCGAGGCCGGTCAGGTCGGCGAGGACGGCGTCCACTACCTGCCCGCCTACCCGGTGCTCGCGATCGTCGGCCGCCCGAACGTCGGCAAGTCCGCGCTCGTGAACCGCATCCTCGGTCGTCGTGAGGCCGTCGTGCAGGACGTCCCCGGCGTCACCCGCGACCGTGTCAGCTACAAGGCCGACTGGAACGACAAGCGCTTCACGCTCGTCGACACCGGCGGCTGGGAGCCCGGCGCCGAGGGCATCAACGCCTCGGTCGCCGCGCAGGCCGAGGTCGCGATCGACCTCGCCGACGCCGTGCTGTTCGTCGTGGACGTCACGGTCGGGATCACGGCCACCGACGAGCATGTCGTCAAGATGCTCCGCGGCACCGACCGCCCCGTCATCGTCGTCGCGAACAAGGCCGACGACGAGCGCCGCGAACTCGACGCCTACGAACTCTGGAACCTGGGGCTCGGCGAGCCGCACCCGGTGTCGGCCCTGCACGGCCGTGGCGTCGCGGACCTGCTCGACCTGATCATCAAGACGCTGCCCGACACCTCGGCCGTCGCCAAGCAGGAGGTCGGCGGCCCCCGCCGCGTGGCCATCCTCGGCCGCCCGAACGTCGGCAAGAGCTCGCTGCTCAACAAGGCCGCCGGTGAAGAGCGGGTCGTCGTGAACGACATCGCCGGCACGACCCGCGACCCGGTGGACGAGCAGATCGAGCTCGGCGGCAAGGTGTGGCGCTTCGTCGACACCGCCGGCATCCGGAAGCGCGTCCACATGCAGCAGGGCGCCGACTTCTACGCCTCGCTCCGCACCACCGCCGCGCTCGAGAAGGCCGAGGTCGCCGTCGTCGTCCTCGACGTCACCGAGCCGGTCTCCGTGCAGGACCTCCGCATCATCGACCTGGTCCTCGAGTCCGGCCGTGCCCTCGTGCTGGCCTACAACAAGTGGGACCTGCTCGACGACGAGCGCCGCCGCTACCTGGAGCGCGAGATCGAGCAGGACCTGGCGCACGTCGCCTGGGCCCCGCGTGTGAACATCTCCGCCCGCACCGGCCGTCACCTCGAGAAGCTCGTGCCCGCGCTCGAGACTGCCCTCGAGTCGTGGGACACCCGCATCCCGACCGGCAAGGTCAACGCGTTCATCGCCGAGCTCGTGCAGGAACACCCCCACCCCGTGCGCGGCGGCAAGCAGCCTCGCATCCTGTTCGGGACCCAGGCGTCGAGCCAGCCGCCGACCTTCGTGCTCTTCACGTCGGCGTTCCTCGACCCGCAGTACCGACGCTTCATCACGCGTCGCCTCCGCGAGGTCTGGGGCTTCTCCGGCACGCCGATCAACGTCAACATGCGGGTGCGCGAGCGCCGGAAGCGCTGAGCCCTCCCACCCGTCACGCAGAACGCGCCCCGATCCGTCGGGGCGCGTTCTGCGTTCGCGTTCGGCTTGGAGGCCCGCAGCCGGTCCGGCACGCCCGTGCGGCATCATGGGGGCGTGGGTACCGGGCCGTGGGCAGCGGACCGACGTCGGCTCGCCCTGGTGGGCGTCCTCGTCGGTGTGGTCGTCGTGGGCTCGGTGTCCCTGTGGACGATCTCGCACGCACCGGACGACGGCGACACGGTCACCCGTGCCGACGCCGTGGCCCCCGAGCCGGCGCGGTCGCCCGACGTCCGACTGCAGCCGTCGAACGCCCTCGAGGAACCGATCGAACCCGAACCCGTCCGTCCGGTCGACGGCTCACCCATCGACCCGTGGTGGCGCCGCGTCCCGCCGGTCTCCGGCGACATCGTCGGCATCGGAGCGGCTGCCTCGGGGCACGTCCGGATCGCCGCGAACACGGGTGACGAGACCCTCGCGGTGGAGATCGACCACCTGGAGACCGGCGGGGACGGCCCGGTGGACGTCGTGCTGTCCGCGGGGACGGTGCGCGGTGGGGCGAAGCCGGCGTGGACCCCCGCCGGGGAGTCCTACGACCTGTTCCAGGCCGCCGGGGTCGAACAGGGGCTGACCGTCGTGCTCAGCGACCCGTGGACGCTGCCCGACGAGGTCCGTTCCCTGGTCCTGCTGGACGCCGACACCGGCACCGTGCTGGGCGGCGCGGCACTCGTCCCGTCGGACTGAGCGGGGCGCTGGCCGCTGCGCCGACGCAGAATGACAGAGTCGTGGACGTCCGACGTCGACGTGTCGTTCCGCATCGGTGCTCGTGGCTGTGCCGCGTCCGCTGCCGCCGCCGGGATGGGGCACGATGTACTGGTGACGCAGCAGAACGACGGACTCGGTGTGCTCGCCGACCGTGTGTGGTGCCGTCTGCGCCTCGACCGGTTGGCCGGAGGCCGGCAGTCCGGGTACGTGATCCGTGAGGACATGCTCGAACACCCCGACACCGTCCGATCGTTCCGGTGGATCCGGTGGCTGCTCGTCGCCGAGACCGTCGTCGGGCTCGCCGCCGTCGTGGTCGCCGTGCTGCTGACCCGCGCGGGGGAGTCCCTGTCGTGGGCGGTGTGGTTCCGGTCCACCGTGGTGCTGCTCATCACCCTGACGCTCTACCTGTTCGCCTGGCGGGCGCAGCTCGGGTACTACTGGGCGTACCAGCGGCTGCGGTTGTTCAGCCGGATCTTCCCGATCGTGACCCTGATCGTCGCGGCGATCCCGGGGCTCTACCCGTTCTGGATGGTCATCGAGCAGATCCTGTTCTCGGTGCTCATGGTCGGCATCGGCGACGTGCTGACCAGCGACCACATGCGGGCCACGTTCCCGAAGCCAGCGCGGCGGTAGGGCACCAGCCGGCGGCGGCGGACCGGATCTGCGACAGAACACGCGTCGATCGACAGGTGGAATGTCGCAACGGTGGTGCGAGACCGGCGCGACACGCTACGCGACCGTGGCCAGCGCGAACGGGAGCACGGCGGAGGCCCCGGCGCGCCGGAGCTCCCGGCCGGCGACGGTCATCGTCCACCGGCTGTCGACCAGGTCGTCGACGAGCAGCACCGGGCCCTCGTGCGCCTGCAGGGCGGCGGCGAGCGACGGATCCACCACGAAGGTGTCCCACACGCCGGACAACCGGTAGGCGCTGTTCGTCGCACCGTCACCACGAGGGGTCCCGCCGGCGCGGCCGAGGGTGCCGAGGAACTGCAGTCGCCCGATCGTGGACAGCGCCTGGGCGAGGGACCCCACGAGCTCGGGCCGTGACCGCGAGGACATCGCCACGACGCCGGTCGGCCGGGTCTCCCACGGCCAGTCCTTGAGCGCCCGGACACAACCGTCGACGAGCTCGCGCGAGATCGGGGCATCGGGGGTGGACGGCGAGAACAGCGCACGCAGAGGACCGCCCCAGCCGAGGTCGGTCAGACGCGCCACCGCACGGCCGGGCTGCACGAGCTCATCCGCGCCGATCTTGCCCCGCGCCGAGACCCCGAGCGACGACATCCCCGAGGGCCACTGGGCACGCGGGGCGATCTCGACGCCGACCTTGTCGAGTGCGGCCGCGGCGCCGGACGAGTCGGAGTCGGACACCGAGGTCGGGAACCACGCCCCGGCGCAGTTGTCGCACCGGCCACAGGGCTCGGCCGAGGGGTCGTCGAGGTCCTGCTGCAGGAGCTGCATGCGACAGGCCGAGGTGGACTCGTAGTCGAGCATCGACGCGGCCTCGGCAGCGCGGGCCGCGGCGACCCGCTCGTACCGGGGCGCGTCGTACTCCCACGGCTGCCCGGTCGACACCCAGCCGCCGGTGACGCGTCGGACGGCGCCGTCGACGTCGAGCACCTTGAGCAGGAGTTCGAGGGTGGAGCGCTTGATGTCGACCAGGCCCTCGAGCGCGACGGTCGACATCGCGGTGTCGGTGGACAGGGCGCCGAGCACGGCGGCGGCACGGGCCTCGGTCGGCATCGAGGCGCTCGCGAAGTACTGCCAGATCTCGCGGTCCTCGCGCCCGGGCAGGAGCAGGACGTCGGCGTTGTCGGTCGCACGACCCGCACGACCGATCTGCTGGTAGTAGGCGACGGGCGACGAGGGAGCCCCGACGTGCACGACGAACCCGAGGTCGGGCTTGTCGAACCCCATGCCGAGCGCACTCGTGGCGACCAGGGCCTTGAGCTCGTTGCCCTTGAGCTGCTGTTCGAGCTGTTCGCGCTCGTCGGTGTCGGTGCGCCCCGTGTAGGCACGGACGGCGTACCCGTTGTCGCGCAGCAGTCGTGCGATGTCCTCGGCCGCCGAGACGGTGAGCGTGTAGATGATGCCGCTGCCGGGCAGGTCGCCGAGGTGCGCGAGGAGCCAGCCGAGCCGTTGCCGGGCATCGGGCAGCGTGAGCACGCCGAGGCGCAGGGACTTGCGAGCCAGGGACCCGCGGATGGTGAACACCGGGTCGGCCGGACCGGCGGTGAGCTGTTCGGCGACGTCCTCGACCACGCGCTCGTTCGCCGTCGCGGTGGTGGCCAGGACGGGGACGCCGTGGGGGAGCGACCGGATGAGCTCGGCCAGTCGGCGGTAGTCCGGCCGGAAGTCGTGGCCCCAGTCCGAGATGCAGTGCGCTTCGTCGACCACGAGCATGCCCATCCGGGCGATCAGGGTCGGCATCTGCTCGTCGCGGAACTTCGGGTTGTTCAGTCGCTCGGGGGAGACGAGGAGCACGTCGACCTCGTCACGGGCGAGGGCTGCCTGGGTCTCGCCCCACTCGTGGGCGTTCGCGGAGTTGATCGACACCGCGCGGACACCGGCCCGGGCGGCAGCGGCGACCTGATCGCGCATCAGGGCGAGCAGCGGCGACACCAGGACCGTCGGGCCACCCCCGCGTCGGCGCAGCAGCAGCGTCGCGAGGAAGTACACCGCCGACTTGCCCCACCCGGTGCGCTGCACGACCAGGGCACGCTGCCGGTGCTCGACCAGCGCCGAGATCGCCTCGAGCTGGCCGGGGTGGAACACCGCGTCGGGGCGACCCGTGAGCGCAGCGAGCGCCTGCTGTGCCTCGGCGGCGATGTCTGCAGAAGGCGAGACGACAGACGGAGCGGCGGTGGGGGTGTCCATGCCCCCATGCTGTCAGCACCGACCGACGAAACCCGACCCGCGCCTCCAGTCTGTGGAGAAGCGCCTCACTGGTACGTGACCAACGACGGCGTGGGCTGCACGTCCTGCATCGTCTGCGCGGGCGTCAGCATGGGCGTGTCCTCGTCGTAGAAGTTCTTCCAGCCCCAGTGCAACCCCTCCGGCGCGCCCTGGTGCAGTGCCTTCCACGTCGCCTGCTTGTCCGGCTGCGACCCCTGCCCGTCGACGTGCACGAGCATGTCGAGCTCCGGGTGGGTCTGCAGCGCGGAGCGGTCCTGGATCATCGACAGCCGGAACTGGTGCAGCACCAGGGCCTTCGGCGGCAGCCCCTCCTTCTTCACGAGCGCAGCCAGCCACGAGGAGACCTCGTTCACCTCGGACGCCGACACGCTGCCGATCTGCTCGAGGGGCACCTGGTCCTTCGTCAGCCGCCACTCCGGGTCGAGTGCCAGCCAGACGCCCGGCTTCTTCAGCAGCGACTCGTACTTCTTGGCCTGCGACAGGAAGTCCGACCGGCCCGGCTGCAGGTCGATGATGACCGGCATGTCCGCCTGATGCGCGGCCTCGACGTAGGGCTCGAGCGTCGAGACCGGCAGTTCCGTCGAGTAGTCGCCGTCGGCTCCGGCGTCCCCGGCGGCGACGGTCGCGATGACCTCCATCGCGGGCGTCACGAGCTCGTCGGACTCCGCCCGGTACGGCTTCGCGACCTGCTCGGCCCGCTGCACGGTCTGCTTCGGCCCCTGCTCGCCGAGCACGCCCAGCGCCGGCGCTCCGGGAGCCCCGTACAGCGCGACGTACCGGTGCCCGTCGAACGGCCGCTGACCGCCGTTCCGCAGCTGGAACCCGCCCTCGGCCGCCCGCACCGTCCACTCCGGGTCCGGCAGGGCGTCGAACGCCGCGCCGACCAGGACGGTCGGGTGCTTCGCCCGCTCGTGCAGCGCCGTCACCACGTCGGGTGCGGCAGCCGGGTCGGTCACGCCCTTCGGCATGGTCACGACACGGGCGCCGGCAGCCTTCGCGGTCGCCACGGCAGCAGCGTCCGCGCTCGCGTCCGCCACCACCACGGTCGCCTGCCGGGAGGCCCGGGTCGACTCCGGCGCGTCACCACCGTCCGGCGCCTGCCGCTGTTCGACGTCCGTGTCGAGCGATACGTCGCCCTCGGCCTGGTACCAGTCGGCGCCGAGCCGTTGGAGCTCGCGGGCGACGGCAGCGCTCGTGTTCTTGGTCGTCAGCAGCACCGGGACGTGGGCGCTCGCCGCAGCTTTGGCCGCATCGCGGATGCCGTCGGTGTCGCCGGCCCGGGCGACGACCGCTCCGGGAGCACGCGCGAACATGGCCTTGCTGACGCGGACGGACCGGGCTGCGGCGTCCGAGGCGTCGGCGACGGTGACGGTGTCGGCCGAGGCCTTCGCCAACGTCGGGCGGCTCGTGTCCGGTCCGCTCGACGTGCACCCGGCGGCTCCGAGCAGCAGCCCGGAGACCGCGATCGCGAGCAGGAAACGAGGGGTGGAACGAGAACGCATCGAGCCACCATACGAGCCAGACGGAGAGGTCCCTGGGAATCCGACGGGTGTCGTCTCGTAGAAGGGAGGCATGCCCCACCACCCCGACGACCGCCCGCTCATCGGACCGGTCCGGTCGCCCGAGGTGCACTGCATGACGCTCAACGTGCGTCGCCGCGTGCCGCGACAGCCGACCCACCCGGACGCCTGGGAGCGTCGCCGCGACGCCGTCCTCGCGCTCGTCACGTCCGAAGCGCCCACCGTCCTCGCCGTCCAGGAGGCCCTGCCCACGCAGGCAGACGACCTGGCGTCCGGCCTCGGGTCGGGTTGGGAGCCCGTCCTGGCCGGACGGGGAGCGCGCCGCGGTGGCGAACAGGTCGGCCTGTTCCTCGACCGCTCCCGACTCGACGTCGTCGAGCGCCGTACCTGGGCACTCTCCCGCACACCCCACCGCCCCGGCTCGCGGTCGTGGGCGACATCCTTCCCGCGCCATGCCGTCGGGGCCGTCGTCGACGACCGCGCGACCGGCGTCCGGTTCCTGGCCGTCGCCACCCACCTCGACGTCGCCTCGCCGTGGGCCCGACTCCGGTCCGCCGAACTGCTCGGCCGGATCGTCCGGCAGCGAGGCCTGCCCGCCGTGGTCATGGCCGACTGGAACAGCCCCGCCGGTTCCGCGCCATGGCGAGCCCTGGCGGAGGCGGGGGTCGAGGACAGCTGGGGGCGGGCCTCCAGGCAGGTGGGTGAGCCCCACGGGACGTACCCGCACTACGGGAGTCCGCGCGTCGGTGGCCGGCGGATCGACGGGGTGCTCGTGACCGCTGAGGCAGAGGTGGACCGCGTCGCGGTCGACGTGCGGCGGCCGGGCGGCGTGTGGCCGTCCGACCACGCTGCCGTGCACGCGGTCGTGCGGTGGGCGTCGTGATCGCCACACTCGGACCGACGTTCCTGCGGCCGCGGTTCCTGGTGGCCGACGTGGTGCGGGCGCTGACGCTCGTGAGCGTCGTCGTTGCGAGTGTCGGGTGGGGTGGGACGGCGTTCCCGGTCATGGCGCTGGCGCTGCTCGGGGTCGTGGTACCGCGGATGCTCGGGCTGCGGCCGGCGTTCGACGTGGCGGTGTGCGTGCTCGTACTCGTCGCCGGGTGGTCGAGCGTGCTCGAGTGGTACACCACCGTGTTCCTGTGGGACAAGTTCATGCACGTCGTGCTGACCGGGCTGCTCGCGGCGGTCCTCTACGTCATCGGTGCCGACCTGCGTGCTGTGCCGGCCCCGCACGCCGAGCGCCGGGTGGTCGTCGCGGTGCTCGCGCTGTGTGCGGGACTCGCGGTCGGGGCGGTCTGGGAGATGGGGGAGTGGCTCGGGCACAACTTCGTCGACTCGAAGATCTTCGTCGGGTACGACGACACGATCGGGGACCTGGCGGCGGACGGGTCCGGTGGGTTGCTCGTCGGGCTCGGGTTGCCGTGGTTGGCGGCGCGGCGCGAGGTGGTGCGGTCGACTCGCCGTGGCACGGAGGGGGTCTGACGTCCGCTATGCTGGACCGGTCGCTCGCGCTCCGGTCGGACGCGGGCGAGGATCCTCCGGGATCCTGAGTTCTCCGGAACTCGCGGGCTGTGGCGCAGCTTGGTAGCGCACTTGACTGGGGGTCAAGGGGTCGCAGGTTCAAATCCTGTCAGCCCGACCGAAACGCCCCGATGGGACGAAGATTCTATCGGGGCTTGCTTGTTTGCGGAACTGCCAGCCCCTCCACAACCCCTCGCAGGCGCGGCGTACTTCAGGAACGTCGCCGAGCCGTCATGCGATCTCGAGTGACCCTTCGCTCAGGCCGTTGGCTCAGCGGAGTGCGGAGCTTCACTCACAAAGCAGGCCAACTTCCGATAATCTGCGCTCACAGGTATTGAATCTGCTGCTCAAGGGGTGATCAGATGGACCAAGAGGGCGACAGGCCGCTTCGAGTTTACTTTTACGGTCCAGACGACGGCGCGGTGGGAATCTTCGTGCCACGTGTGGTCGAACTGGCATCCAAGTTTGAACCTGGCACAGCCTTCGGGACCGCCACGGACGCTCTCGAGCATCACAACGTTCAGAAGTACCTTGAGCACAGATTGCTGCCCTCAGGTCTCGATGAGAAGGCAATTCAGCAACTATTGCAGAAAGTGCGGCCGCTTCGCGCAGCGATTGCTCGCTTTTTCTCGGCAATTTCTGAAGACAATTTCCAGGACGCGTTTGCGAGTGTGGATCATCAGTACCATCGCGATCTTCTGGAAGTGCTTGGGCAGGTGAAGGCCTTTGAGCGCTTCGACGGACCGCGCATGTTGGGGGTGCTCAAAGAAACTGGTGTCCACATCGGAGACATGCTTGAAAGCGCTAAGTTGGTGCAGGCGTATGGCGAAGAGATCAGACTTGAGATCCTAGCATCCTCCCGCAATGCAGAGTTGATAGTTCGAAAGTATCTGGAAAGTGCCTCGCGGAGAGATCTTCATCTTCCTGTAGTTTTCACCCCAGACGACTCGCGGCATGTACTCGAAGAGTATATCGATAGCGAGGAGGCGAACCTAAACTATGTTCGACTCATTGCCAATGCGAAAGAAAACGCCCGTGTTGGTATCGACTCAAAATTGAAGCTGCGCGCTAAGCGGCGAGCTCAAAAGTTGAATGCTGCACTATTCACCGGCAATGTCGGTCTTCGTGCTACCTACGAGGTAGCAATATCGGGCGATCAGGAACAGCCCTCGATCGAGGAGCGCAAGCAGGGCGAGGACTCGCATTGGCTGTATTCGTACAGTCGGACCTGGCTCGACTCGACGCGGGACAATTCGAGCATTTTGAACAACTTTCAGCACCTTTTTGGCTTCGTAGACGATCAGGTCCTGCTCGGTCTGCCAGCATTCGCAGCAGATCTTGGTGTCTTCGAACGCATGGCGGGACTTGCTGGCCTAGATGAGTACAAGCATGGCCTAGCATTTGACGCACTCGATTCGGTATCCCTGCTCCAGACGCAGATGTACACCCTCTATCTTAAGAAGGAGGGCATAGATCTCGAAAGGGTGCTCGCATGGTTTTTCGTTGAGTACCTCCCAAAGGAGTTTGGCATCAGGAACTTCTCACTGAGGGCGTCTGGAGAGGGAGCGTCTTTTCTGGAGAAGGTCAGACATCTTTTTGCCGAGATTGAGAGCGTTTCTGCGCAATTCGAGCTATACGCGGAGAACGGCGAGGTGGACCATGAGTTACTCAACATGAGGTCCGATCCAGTTGCTTATGGAGGCATTCCGAGCCTCGTCCAGGGCAAGTACGTGTACGCCGGCGACAACGACGGCTTCGCGGCGGTGCTTAGCTTGTTGTTTTTCGATCAGTCTCGAATCATTTATATCGATGAGAATCTGAATGCTAGTGACTTCGTTCGCCTGATCCTACAGAATTCTGTCAGATACGCCGACTTTCACGAGTATCAGGTGTCGGCAATTGACTACCTCATTGACGAAGGCGTCATCGAGAACTTTGATGGATTGATACGCTTCGTAAACCTGGAGCAGATTCGGGTTCTTCATGCACTGTTCCACAAGGAGGCGGTGAGTTACTTCCGTCTCACAAAACCCGGTCGGGTAGCCGTGGATGACATGCTTGCCAAGGGTTGGCTGGTGCGACGGTCGACGCTTTTGACGGACGCCGAAGCGGCCTATTTCAATTATGTCCTGAATCGAACATTCAGTAACGGGCTGAACCTTCGGAATCAGTATCTGCATGGGTCGCAGCCTTTCTCGGATGAGGATGGCGCGTACTACAAGGATTACCTGATTGCCTTGCGCCTCGCCGTCACTCTCGTGATCAAGATGAATGACGATGTCTGTCTACTTCATCCTCTCAAGGATCGAGGCGACTCTTAGTGTTGACTAGCTCCGAAGGGTGCTTGTCGGAATGCCGCGCAGGAATCGGCCCCTCGTCAAGCGCCTCTCAAGTAAGCGGAGGACCGCGCTCGTTGCGTTGAGTAGTCCTTCTTCCGCAGGTGCGCGTACACCTTGTCAGTGATTGCGACGGAGGCGTGACCCATATGCCGGGACAGCTCGAATATGTCGAACGCGCCCGATTCCAGGACGAGCGTTGCGAACGTGTGCCGCAGCTTGTGCAACTTGAGCGTGGGTAAGCCGATGCTCCTCGCCGCGGGCTTGAACGTGTAGCGGTAGAAGCCTGTGGGATCGAAGGGACGGTCGTAGGTCAGGATCGGGTGCCCCTTCACCTTGCCCGGCCAGAGGCCCGCTTCCGGGTCGCTGCGATTCGGGTGTTCTGCGAGGTAGTCCCGCAGCTCGCTCACGACTGAGTCAACAAGGATCGGCACCTCGCGCTTGCTGTTCGCAGTCTTCGGCAGTTCGACCACGTAACCCCTGGATGTGTGCGTCATGTTCAGATGGTGGCGTGTTCGCAAGACGTCGTGGTGGGGCGCCACCGATTCGGGGTGATCTGGCCCACCTTGGTCCAGTTGCGTGGGTGGAGTGATCGTCGGGGGCACCCTGTTGCCAGCGCAGGGATTCAGCGTCTGGTGCTGATGCCCCAACCACCGGTGAACGAGTTGTTGTTGTCGTAGTCGTCCTTGGGAGTGCTCGTGAGGGTCACGGCGTAAGCACCGTCGAGCCCGCGTGCTCCTGCACCCTTGCTGTCCGCGGTTCCGGCGAACCGGACCTTCGTGGTCTTCCCCGGCGCGAGCGGGTTGAGGTGACACGTAGCGATGTGCTTCTCCGTGTCGACGCTGCAGTTCGCTGCCTTTGGGCTCGCGACGTGCAGGCCCACGTAGCCGCCGCTGGTAACGGCCTTCGGCTGGACGGGCGCCTGGTACTTCCACTGCAGCGTGGACGACGTCGCTCGTGCCTTCCCGACGTTGGTGACGGTGAAGGTGTACGAGACGGGGTCCTTGTCGTACACGATGTAACTACCGGTCATCGCGAGCTGCAGGTTCACCCCGGTGGACTTCGCCGCGGCGGCAGCGGGCTGCGCGGTGCTCGCGAGAACGACGAGGAGGACAGAGGCTGCCGACGAGCCGAGTGTGCTTCGAAGGCTGGGACGAGTCATGTTCTGGACGCTAGTCGCGGAAGCTGTGCCCAGTTCGGCGGGGACGTCCGGCGGTTCGCGCTGACAAGATGAGTCCGTGCGGATCGAAGAAGTGGACGAGCGGCACTACGGCGCCGAAGGCGAGCGCGACACGTTCGTCGTGCACTTCTTCCATGCGCCGAGCGCTGAGATGGTCGCGCCCGACTGGGACGCCACGAGTTGGTCGGTCAGTGTGATCCGCGTCACCGACGCGACGTACCGCGCGGCGTTCGCAGAAGCCCGGCGGATTGCTGCTGGCGAGACCTCGCCGACACTGTTCTCGGTGTCCCTCGAGACCGCGGAGCCGAATGGCCCGGGAATCCTGCGACTGTTCGGGACCGACCTCAACATGGAGGGCCTCGAGCTCGACCTCGTTTCCCACGCGGCGAAACGTGAGATGTTCGCCGAGTTCTTCAGCCGCGACCGTACTGCGCGCGCGTGAGCGGGGATCTGGAGCGCAACCACTGACGGACTGGAGGCCCGGTGCCAGCTGGCACCCGGCCTCCAGTCCGTCACGTGCCGCGCGCGATGAGCTGCTCGTCGTGGAGCTGGAGTTGCCGTCCGCATCGCTGTGCAACGCGCTCGCTGTGGGTGACGATCACGAACTTGGTCCCTGCTTGCTGCAGCCGGTCGAAGAGGGCGAGCACGTCGTCCTCGGTCGCCTCGTCCAGTGCGCCGGTGGGCTCATCGGCGAGGACGACGGCAGGGCGCTTCGCGATGGCTCGAGCGATCGCGACGCGCTGCGCTTCTCCTCCTGACAGTCGCCGGGGGCGCTTGCCAGCGAGGTGACTGATGCCGACCGCCTCGAGAGTCTCATGTGCTCGGGCGGCCGAGTCAGCGCGAGCAGGAACGCCGAGCCGGACGTTGTCGAGCACGCTGCGGTCTCCGAGCAGGCCGTGGTCCTGGGTGACCATGCCGATGTGTCGGAGTCGGTGCGCCGCCATCTTCCGTGTGGTGCGCTCGAGCACGTGCCCGTCGTGCTCGTAGGTCCCGCCGAAGTCGGTGTCGAGGCCGGCGAGGATCCGGAGCAGCGTGCTTTTGCCGGATCCGCTCCGCCCGGTGATCGCGACCGAGTGATCGTCCTCGCGAAGGTCGAAGTCGAGTCGGTCGAACAGTGCTCGGGTCGATCCGTCCGGCTCGGTGATGGTCTTCGAGACATCGCGCAGCACGATCATCGTGGGGTACCTCTTCGGCGTTGGGTGGTCAGTTCGATGCGGACGGCTCGCCGACCGAGTGCGCCGTCCGCAACACACCAGAGGAGCACGGCGGTGCCAGCTCCGAGTCGTGCCGTCGCACTGTCGTTGGGGAGCAGCGCGCTGGACGCGAGGAACAGGCCGAGCGCGGCGGTGTACTCGATCAGGCGGCTTGGGCGGAACAGCCGGTTCGTGGCATTCGGGCTCCTCCCGAGGAGATGGTGCACCCGCGCCACTGGCGCTCGACGGTGATGCAGGAGCCGGTTGAGGAACGCCGTGATGATGCCCACGCCAGCGATGAGGACGCCGAGCAGCGCGGTGACGAGCACCAGGTTGTCCTGGATGAGCTGGCGGACGAGGGAGAGCTGCACGAGGTAGGTCGGTACTCCGAGCAACGTGTACGACCGGAAGCCGGTGTCGTCCCCGATCGCGTCGAGACGCGCGACGACGCCTCCGAAATCGAGGCTGCGGTCCACGGCGAGGTCGGCGTTGAGCACCTGGAACACCAGGCGTCCGAACAGCTCGGGATCCAGCCGGTCCAGTGCTGCTCGGTCGAGTCCGGCGAGTGTCGGCGGGTAGGGCACGAGGACGGTGTCATCGAGGTAGTGGTTGGCTTCACCGCGGAAGTACAGGGCACCGTCCGGTTCGAGGAACCCGACGACCTCGAGCTCCTGCTCCTGCAGGATGACCGCTCCGGTGAGTCGCTCTCCGAGCTCGTACACGCCGCGGTACTCGTTGCCGAGCAGCACCGGGATCCGGCCGGATCCCCAGTCGACGCCGTCCCACTCGATGGGCTTGCCGTCCTGCACGGAGAGCCCGGCGAACTCGTACGCGGTCTCGTTGAGCTGGATGGACTTGATGTCCTGAACGGTTCTGCCGGACTCGTCCTGGTACTTCCCCTTGCGCGTGTACTCGGTGCCGTACCCGACGTCGAAGCGGTCGTCGCCGCGGAAGTCCTGGACGGTGACGGGCTGGTCGTACGAGGAGATGAAGTCGAATCCGGGATCGTCGTCGATGCGGTCGACGAACGAGGCGACTCCGTCGAGCGCGGCCTGGTCCCGCCGGATCGCTTCGAACGCGTCGGGGGCGAGATCGTCGATCACCGTGTAGAGGTCGACGTCGGCGTCAGCGGAAAGCCCCTGGGCCACTGCCTGCGAGGTGGACTGGGTGAACGACGCCACGTTGTACCAGCAGAGCGCGAGCAGCACGAGCAGGACGATCTTGGCGACGATGATCGCCCAGTTGGACCGGAGGTCGTTCAGGAGTTCCATCGTCGGCTTCCCTGCCAGAGCGAAGTGACGGACACGGCAAGCACGACGGTTCCGACCGCGACGACTGCCGTGGTGACGTCGAGGTCGAGGATGGTGGTCTGCCTCACGACTGCCGCGCCCGCGAGCGCGGTCGTACTGGCGGCGATGCTGATCACGCCGACTCGGATGGCAGCGCTGCGAAGGGTGGTCAGTGGACCAATCCCCGTGGTGAAGCGCACGGCGGCGGTGCGGAGTTCCCATCGCCCGGCCTGAAGACCGGCGACCACGGCGATGAGCACGACGACGAGGGAACCGAGCGCGACCAGGATGGGCGACACGGCGTCGACGTTCGTCCTGCGGTTCGTGCCGTCGTCGATGACCTCGACGCTTCGGCCGGGGAACTGTGCGCCGTAGTGGCGGACACTGCTCGGGCCGTCCAGGAGCAGCCGTTGCGGTGACGCCGAGAACTGCGCCGGATCGGCGAGGACCACGTCATCGGACAGCAGGCTGTCGGCCCGCACACCGAGACGCCCCACCACCTCGTACGTCGTGCCACCGACGGTGATGTCCTCGTCGCGGACGTCGACGGCAGCGCCGACGAGGGCCTCACCGGGACGCCCGGTCAGAGCGTGCCCGTCGTGCAGCGGAACGTCTGTCCACTGTCCGGACAGGACCACGACGGCGCGGACGTCACCGTCCAGACCCACGAACACCTTGGTTCCCGGTTCGAAGGCGCTCCGCGCACGCTCGAGATCGTCGAGCGTCGCGGTCACCCACGCGCTCTGGCCTGTGCGGAGGTCATTGCCTTCCGCGGCGATCACACGTCGGCGAGCGTCGAACACCCCGATCAAGACCGTCAACAGCATGGCCAGCAGGAGCAGGACCGCGATTGCCGTGATCTGTTGCTTCGTCACGTCCTCTCCTCACGCCGCAGCGGGTACGAATGCTCACGAGCCGTTAACATGTCAGACGTAGAACGTCTTGTCGAGCGACCTTGTCTTCGGTCGCAACCGTCCTGCGGCTGCGTGATCGGGGATCTGCAGCGCGACCACGGACGGACGGGAGGCCCGGTGCCAGCTGGCACCGGGCCTCCCGTCCGTCGATCAGTTCCGCCCAGGGCGACGGATCAGGCGGGCTCAGCCACGCACTCGGCGTCGCCGACTGCGCAGCGTCCACACGAGTCCACCGGCCGCGAGCAGCGCCGCCGCCAACAGCCCGAGGGGGAGCAGGTTCGCGCCCGTCCAGGCCAGTGCACCGCCCGGGTCGCTGCCCGCATCCGCGCCACCGTCGCCCGGCGCTGCCGCGCCCGGTGCACCGGATCCGTTGTCACCCGGCGTCGGAGCGCCGCTGCCCGGCGTGCCCGCACCCGGCGAGGTGGTCGGCGCCGGAGCAGCCGCAGCCACGACGGTGAAGGCGGCCCGAGCCAGGGCCACACCGTCGACCGATGCGGTGACGGTCACCCGACCGGACGCCGTGCCCGGCACCCGCAGGTCGGCCGAGAACGCACCGCTCGCGTCGGTGTGCGCGGTGACACCACCGATGCGTGGCGCGGTCGCCAGCGCCACATCGGTGTCGGCCGGGAACCCGCTGCCGGTCACGGTCTGCGTGTCGCCCGCATCGACCCGAGGCGACTCGACCCGCAGGACCGGGGTCACCGCCGCCTTGCTGCTGAAGGCCACGACCGTGTGCTTCGTCACGGACCGTTCGTCGACCGGCACGCTGATGGTGCGGGTGTCGGCGTCGTAGGTCCAGGCGGTGTCCGCGATCGCCCGGCCGTCGATGGTGACGGTGCGGGGACGGTCGGCGTTCGTGAACGTCGCCGTCCACGAGCGGTCCTGCACCTGGCCGGCGAAGGACCCGTCCGCGGGGGCGATGGCGAGCGAACCGCCCGTTGCCTGCTGCGTGTAGCGGACGGCGGTGGAGGCGCTGCCCGCCGCGGCCTTCGCGGACGCGGCGGCCGTGGTCATCGCGCTCGACTCCGCGGCGGCTCCCGCAGTGCTGTCCGCCGCGCTGTCCTCGCCGGCGTCTTCATGCAGGTCGAACGAACCGTTCGCTCCCGTCGCCACCGTCAGGGTGACGGCGTCGAGCGGTGTGGCGTCGTTCTGCACCTGCTCCGAGCGCGTGGGGACGATGCCGCCGCTCTTCACGAACACCGGCATGCTGTTCAGGTCGGTCGTCACGTCGGCGGTGGTGCCTCCGGCGTACGTCTTGCCGGTGAACCAGTCGGTCCACGAGCTGCCGGCCGGGAACCAGACCGAGCGGGTCGCCTTGCCGGATTCGTCGTTCGCGGTGGTGACCGGGGCCACGAGCACGTCCGGGCCGTACAGGTACTCCGAGCCGGCCTGGGCGTAGGACTCCTGCGCCTCGGGGTACTGCAGGTAGAGCGGCTGCAGGATCGGGGTGCCCGTGTCGGTCGCCTGGGCCGCGAGCGTGTAGGTCAGGGGGACCAGGGCCTCGCGGAGGTTCAGGAACTGCTTGGCCGAGGCCTCGGCGGCGGCCGGGTACTGCCACGGCAGCCGGTCGCTGTGGTTGCTGTGCAGGCGGTCGATCGGCTGGAAGGTGCCGAGCTGCACCCAGCGGGCGTAGAGGTCCTCGGGCAGCTGGGTCGTGCCCTCCTCGGCGCCCTCGATGCCGTACTGCCCGCCGTTGTGGCCACCGATGTCGTGACTGACCGAGGCCAGGCCGGTCGCAGCGGACTCACCCGGGGTGTACCCGACCTCGGCGAGCAGCATGTCCCACGACGACGTGGTGTCGCCGGTGAAGTGCACGGTCGTGCGCTTGTCCGCCCACGGTCCGGTCGGGACCGCCTGCGGGTTGCCGTAGCCACCGGCGGTCAGCGAGCCGTACGCCCGCGAGAACGCGAGCCCCCGGCCGCCGAGCGCCTGGTCCGTGTACTTCGCGTACTGCTGGTTGACGAACGCGTCGGGGGTGACGCCGTTCGCGGAGTACTTCGAGTTCTCGCTGCAGCACCAGTCGAGCCACCACATGTCGACGCCCTTCGGCTGCAGCGAGGTGTGCAGGTCGAAGTAGGCCTTCAGCTGGTCGGGGTCGGACCAGTCGAACAGGTACCGGTCGCCGTCGCCCTTGGTGAGCTTGCCCTTCGCAGTGGCCTGGGCCTTCGCGAACTGCGGGTCCTGGCTCGAGATCGACGGGTGGATGTTGAGGGTGTTGTGGATGCCCTCGGCGTGCCAGTCGGCGAGCAGGCCGGTCATGTCCGGGATTCGGGACGGGTCGACCGACCAGCCGTTCCACTTGCTGTCGCCCTGGTTGGTGGTGCTGCCGATCTTGTAGTCGGTGTCGATCGCCATGACGTCGACGGGCACGTCCTCATCCTCGAACTGCTTCGCGATCGCCAGGTAGTCGGCCTGCGAGCGGTCGTAGTACTCGGAGTACCAGACGCCGTACGCCCAGCGGGGAAGCAGCTTCGTCGGACCGGTCAGGACGGCGAGCTCCTGCAGGGCATGGCGGTAGTCCGAGCCGTACCCGAAGACGTAGCCGTCCTGGTAGCGCTCGCCGCCGTGATCGACGGCGGGGGTGACGGTGTCGGTGGCCTGGTCGTACAGCGCCGAGGCGCTGTCGTCGAGGAGCGACCAGCCGTCCTGGTAGAGCAGGCCCGGGTTCGTCTTCACCGATCCGTTGGCGGTGTCGAGGTCGCGTCGGTACCCGCCGAGCGGTGCATGTGCGGCGAGGACCGGCGACGCGGTGTCGACCACGGCGACGGTGTCGAAGTTCACGTTGCAGTTGTTCGCCACGGTCGGGCACCCGATCACGACGTCGTTCGTGCCGGCGGCCAGGTGCACCGGCACGGTGGCGGTGTTCCAGTAGTCCCAGCCGCTCGTCTTCGGGAGCGGTGCAGTGGTCGACTGCTGACCGATCGGGGCCGCGGTGAGCGTCGGCGTCCCGGCCGAGCCGTTGGCGTAGCGGACCTGCAGGGCGTAGTCGCCCGCGGCCGGCACTCCGGTCACGTGGGTCGTCAGCTGCGCCCCGGCACGCTCGAACCCGGCGACGAAGCCGTCCCCGGCGAAGCCGTTGTGGTTGGTGGCGGTCGTCGCCGGAGCGGTGCGTGCCGAGTCCTCGGCCTGGCACACGGTGCCGAACGCGCAGTCCTCGCCGGTGACCGTGGTCGACGGTGCCGGGTAGGCGGCGCCGGTGCTGACCAGGGCCAGGCTGTCGACGTTCACCCGGCCCGAGTCGTCCGCGGTGCGTTCGATGCGCACGCGGTGCTCGCCCGCCGTCAGGTCGAGCGTCGTGGCGGCGGTGGTCTTCCAGTCGTCCCAGTTCGCGCCGGGTGCGAGCCGGATCGTCTTCGCGGCACCGCCGTCGACGGTCACGCTGAGGGTGCGGGTGGCGACCTGGCCGTCGCCGCCCTGCGAGTTCGCGTAGCGCAGGGCGAGGTCGTACGAGCCGGCACGTTCCGCCGTGGTCGTGAAGGTCATCGCGTTGCCGACGGACTCGAAGCCCGCGGCGAACCCGGCTCCGGTGAAGCCCGTGTGGTCCGTGGCGAGGGACAGGCCGGTGAGCCCGAGCGTCTCGGCCTCGCAGAGCGACCCGATCGTGCACGAGGGGGTCGGCGTCGACACCCACGGCGTGCCGGTGACCCGCTGCCCGGAGGCCGTGGTCACGGTGGTCTGCAGGGTGTCCTGCGTGAAGGCCCCCGAGCCCTCCTTGTACCGGACGGTCATCGCGCCCGTGTCGAGGGTCAGCCAGCCGTCCCGCTCCGTCTTCGTGAACGTCGTCGGTGCGAAGTCGTCGCGGCCGATGACGTTGAAGGTGCTGCCGTCGGTGAACCGCGAGTCACCGGCGTACTCGGTGCGGATCAGCGTGGGGGAGAGCACCTCGAACCGGGCCTGGCCCGAGACGACGGTGCGGTCAGCGGCCGGGTCCGCGGCGGCGGGGATCGCAGCGATCCCGAGCATGCCGAGGGCGGTCGCAGCGACGATGCCCGACGACAGCGCACGGCGCAGCCCTCGGGATCGGAAGGAGATGGGGCGCAAGTGGGTGCTCCTCGTGGACGTCGTCGTCCATCGGGCCGTGCAACGGCCGTGACCTGCGGGCCGTCCCTGCGGCGGCCCGTTTACAACGCTGTAAACCATACGACCCGGAGGGCTCCCGAGGAAGGGGCAGCCGTCGGCGGCTCGTTTCGCGGCTCCCGCCGCACCGGTCAGCGTCGTGGTCGCGTCGTGCGCGGCCCTGGACTCGAGCCACTGACGGACTGGAGGCCCGGTGCCACCCGGCAACGTGCCTCCAGGCTCGGCCGTCACCCCGCTGGCGAGCGCCGTTCGTGGAGGGTTGCTGCAAGTACGCTCTCGCGCGTTCCGCCTCGTGTGCTCGGCCTGGGTGACGGAGAACGTCAGCGGCGCCAGTTCGGGGAAGCCTGCGCCCGCCTCGACGAGCCCGGCGGGCGTGTTCCGCCGTGCTGCAGCGACCTGCCCGCCAGGTCGCCGGTCGCGACGGCGCTGCCGAAGGGAGTTGACTCGGATCCATGGACACTCCGCACTTCGATGCCGCGGTCTCGGCGTTCACGACAGCACTTGCAGGTCGAGTCTCGCCGAGCATCGCATCGTTCCCCGACCTCTTCCACGACGATGCCACGATCGTCGTCCCCTTCGACGGCTCGGGCGACGGGGCGCCGATCATGGGCAAGCCCGCCATCGAGCAGATGACCCGCGACCTCGCTGGATTCCTCTGGTTCGAACACGTCACGTTCGACAGCGTTCTGCCCACTCACGACGTGAACGTCGTCGTCTGCGAGTACCAGGCGGTTCTCCGACGAGCAGACATGCCGGGAAGGCAGCGCCGCCGGTACATCTCGATCATCACCCTTCACGAGGGACGAATCAGCACCCTCCGCGAACACGGCGGGCCCTTCATGCCGATCGAGTGAGCGATGGTGACGCCTCCGGCGCGTGCGCACCTGTTCGTTGCGTGTCTGGACGATCTTCGGTGGTCACGTCGGCGAAGTAGTCCGAGCACGTTGCTCCCGGCCGAGCTTCCGTTTCAGGAGGCCGAGCGCGTGCCGTGCGCTGGCGAGATCGAACTCGAGTCGCTCCCCTCGCCCGCCAGGCGGACAGTCGGTGCCACGCTCATCGTGGTCCTCAGTTCCTCCGGACGGGGAGCTGGAGGTACGAGGCATGCTCGCCGCCGGTGTGCACGACGTGGGTACCGGTGTTCGCGCCGGCGTACTCACGGATCGCGGGCATGAGGGTCCCGAGGAGGTTCCGGGAGCTGACCACGAAGCGGAGCTGTTCCCCGACGTGGAAGCGCAGCCCGATCGGGAACAGGTCGATCTCGATCTCCGCGATCTCACCCGCGGCGAGCTTCTCGACACGGTCGAAGGTGTGTGCCGGCACGTCGTCGGTGGTCAGGTATTCGTCGAGGTGTCGGGCGGAGACGCGCAGGCGGCCGTCGGATCCCTTGTAGCGGAGGATCGTCGCACCGTGGTCGGTGAGGTCGTGTGCCATCGCAGTCTGGTTCGGGACGGTGAACGCCTGCAGTGGGGTGCCCCACTTGTCGAGCTTCTGGACGAGGACGAACAGGTCCATGTCGTCGGCGTCGCGTGCTTCGACGAACAGGTGCGCCTTCGGGTAGCCGACGAGGACCGTCTCCTCTTCGAAGCGGGTGAGGAAGGACACGGCGTCCGGGTTGACGTCGACCGCGTACGACGCCTCTGCTGCTCCGTCCGGGATCGTGGTGCCGAGCGTGCGGGTGCGCGCGTCGAGGTAGAACTTCACCGACGTGCTCGCCGCCGGCGGGAAGCTGTCGGCAGGGACGGCGACTTCGTCGCCACCCTCCAGGTCGAGGATCGAGTACCGCACCCGGGGGGTGGTCTCCCAGCCGTTGTCTTCGTCCTTCAGGTAGTGGTCGAAGAAGCGGCGGAGGTCCTCGACGTTGGCCTCGTCGTAGTAGTCCGGCCACTCCTGGCTGTTGTGGATCCGCAGCCACTTCGCTTCCGATGCCATCCGGCGCCAGGCGCGGAACGTGCCCGCCGTGTGCAGGGTGTTCGAGTAGCTCGCGACGACGTAAGCGGGGACGGTGATGCGGTCGAAGTCGGGGATCTTCTCCTCCCACAGCTCGGTCATCAGCGGGTACGCGTCGACCTCGGACAGGATGTCCTCCTTCCGGTTCTTCCCGAAGAAGCTGCCCTCCTGCAGCTGCTGCGCGAACCCGGTGTCCGGCATCCCACCCCGCATCACGAGATCGCGGTAGACGTCGCTGACGCCCTCCCACGGGTTGATCGCGACGAGGTGCGGCGGCTGCTCGGCGGCCGCGAACCACTGCGACACCGCGAGGTAGGACGTGCCGCTCATCCCGACCTTGCCGTCGCACCACTCCTGCTCGGCGAGCCACTCGATCACGTCGTAGGCATCGCGGCCCTCTTGCCGGTCCCAGAGCACGCTGTCCCCCTCGGACTGGTCGATCCCGCGGTGGTCAACGTTGCAGATCGCGTAGCCGTGCTCAACCCAGTACGCCGGGTCCGGCGCCTCGAACTTCTCCAGCCCGGATACCGTGCTGTTCGGCAGCCCGACGAGTCCGAACACCCCCATCACGCTCAGCGAGGTGCCCTGCGCCTTGCCGTACGGGCTCCACGCCACGATCACCGGCACCGGCTCGGTCGTGACCGGGCGGAACACGTCGAGGTGGATGGTCGTGCCGTCGCGCAGCTGCATCGCGACGTCCTTGTCGAACGTCGTGTCGACCGGCAGCGGCTTGAACTGCGGCGCGATCTGGAACCCGGCCTCCAGGGTGCGGGTGCCCGGCTCAAACGGGGTCAGGACCCCGGTCCGGGGTGCGGGCAGCGGGGTTGAGGGGACGTAGATCTTCTGGTCGGTCATCGTGTGCTCCTTCGTGCGGGAGTCCTCCGTGGGCTCGTCGTCGGAGTGAGCGTACGACCGATCCCGTCAAAACTCAACGCCTGTTGAGAAACGGTTCCCGCGGCCACCGCCGCGGTACGGTCTGGGCATGACGAAGCCCGACGACGGGCCCGGTGTGCCGCGAGTGGGACGACGCCCGGGCAGGTCCAGTACCAGGACGACGGTGCTCGCTGCGGCCAGCGCGCGGTTCGCTGCGGACGGTTTCGCGGGCACCACGATCCGTGTCATCGCTGCCGATGCTGGCGTTGATCCGTCACAGGTGATGCAGTTCTTCGGCTCGAAGGACGACCTGTTCGCCGCGGTGATGTCGGTGCCCGCCTCTGCACTGGCTCGGTTCGACACGGCGTTCGAAGGATCGAGTGATCAACTGGGGGAGCGTGTGGTGAGCGCGTTCCTGGCAGCGTGGGAAGCGCCCGGCACGGAATCGGAGCCGCTCATGGCGATGCTCCGCAGCGCCTTCGTCAACGAGAAGGCGACCGCGCAACTGCGGGAGTTCATCCAGTCACGACTCGAGCACGGCGCGGTGGGCGCAGATCAGGCCTCCAAGGCACTCCGGGCAGGGCTCGCCGCCGCCATGCTCGTCGGCATCGTCACGAGCCGCCAGGTCATCGGCGTCCCGACCGTCCTCGCCGCGGATCACGACCTCCTCGTCGCGACTGTCGGGCCAGCGATTCAGTCGGTTCTGGTCGGATCGGGCTGAGCTGCTTCCGGCGACCGAATCCCACTCGATCGCGCGCGAACGATCACGCATCGAACGGGTACAGAGCACCGGTCCGATCTCGTTGCTGACGGCCAGGGGAACCCTCTCTCCTGGTTGAGTGGGGCTGGTCCCTCTGCGTTGCGCCACAGCAGGCGACGGTGGATCCCTGTCCTGACCAAGGGTGCCTGGAGGACACACGAAGCTGCTGTTGACATCCGGAGGTGCCGAGGAGCCGAGCATCCTCGCGGCGCTCGTGGATCTCCTCGGCAAGCCGATCGAGGACAGTCGCGCTACTTCGGGGATCTCACGGGGAGGGCTGGGTATCCCTCGGCGTCCTCGATGGGCCAGCTGGGTCTGGGACGCCCACGTCTTCCTGGTCGACGGCGGCAACGCGTGGTCTCTGAGCCACTGGACACGATGATCACGGCTCGCCGACAAATGTTGCCGTCGTTGCCCGAAGCGGTCTGGGTCGGGGTGAGCGCCGGGAGCATGGGATCGTCGACCTCTCGATCGTCCCGCAGCGTCAGAGAGTGCTACTCGCTGGGCAGGTCTCGTGTCATGACGGCGCTGTCGTAGTTCTTCCCGGGGAAGTGGATGTCGTCCACGTGTGCAAAGCCCCATCGCGTGTACATCGCGATGAGGTGCTCGGCGGAGGCAGCGGTGTCGAGTCCGATCCTCGTGATTCCGTGACTGATCGCCCATGCACAGGCCGCGTCGAACAGCGTCTTCGCGACAGCGCGACCGCGCAGTTCCGGCCCGACGGCTACTTGGCACAGCCACCCTGTGTCTGACTGCTGGGCGTGCTCGGACAGCGAGCGGATGTCGTCCGGTGGAGGCACGGACATCGTCATGGTCGCTGACACCCGGCCCTGGTGTTCGACGACCCAGCAGACGCCTTCTGCCACCCGCCGTCGAGTCGTCGCGACGTCTTGCGTTGCCGCAGTGAAGTTCAACCCTGCTTCTTGCAACTCTCGGTAGGCCCGGTTCAGCAGAGTGGTCACCTCTTCGGCGTCCTCGGTGCGATAGCGTCGCGGCTCAACATCGTCGGTCACAGGGCAAGCCTAGGAGCTCGTCGAACGAAGCGGCTGTGCTCGGCCACCGTCCGGCGACGCTGTGGGTCGCGGCTGACACCCCTCGCGCTCACTCGTTCTACCGACGAAACGGTTTCATCGCCGACGGCGTCACCTCCAGGTCCGGCCCGATCGGAACGACGGTGCGACTCGTCCGCTGACCGATCGGACAACGAGGCGGCCAGTCCTCAACCGGGCATCTCCGACGGCGTCTGACCGCGGAGCCGGTCCGCGGCGTCCGATGCGGCACCGACCATGCGGCGGATGAACGCGGTGTGGTGCTCGAGCTCCGCAGCAGGGACCTGTTGCAGGGCGGCAGCGATCTCGGCGGTCGACATCTCCGTGAACGCCCGCGCACGTTCCCGCGCAGCCGGTGTCGGACGGAGGGTCACCCGGCGCCGGTCGGTGTGCTCGCGGCTGCGTGCAAGGAGACCAGCCGCCTCCAGACGGTTGAGCAGGACCGTCACGGATCCGGAGGTCATACCGATCCTCTGCCCGAGCCGTGCGGGCGACAGCGGATCGCCAGACGAGTCGGCCCAGAGCACCTGCCCGAGCGCGTTCGCATCGGTGGTCGGCAGGTCGAGCCAGGAGGACATCAGCTGGTTGAGTTCCGCGAACGCCACGGCCCACGCCTGGAGCGCTTCCATCACCTCGACCTGAGGTGCGTCCCACTCTGCCTCGAACACGTCGTCCATCAGACTCCTTTACTGTGTAGTATCTTTACTGTAAAGCCTAACCACGGAGGAGAACCATGGCAAACCGCACCGCTGTCATCTCAGGAGCCAGTATCGCTGGCCTGTCGACCGCCTACTGGCTCCGCCGGACCGGATGGGACGTGACCGTCATCGAACGAGCTGCTGCGTTCCGCGACGGCGGGCAGAACGTCGACGTTCGAGGGGTCGCGCGCGATGTTCTCGGCAGAATGGATCTGTTCGACGCCGTGAAAGCACGGAACACCACCGAGACCGGCACCGTCCTCGTCGACGGGCGAGGGGCCGTCACCGCCGAACTGCCCTCAGATGGGCCCGGCGGTGCGACAGCGGAACTCGAGATCCTGCGCGGCGACCTCGCTCGGACGATCCTCGAGAACCTGCCGCCCGGTGTCTCCTTCATCTACGGCGACACCGTGTCGGCCGTCGATGACGACGCTGCGGGAGTCGCCGTGACGACCGAGAAGGGGCAGCGCCTGAACGCGGACCTGTACGTCATCGCCGAGGGTGTGCGGTCCCGGACCCGTGCGATGGTCTTCGACGAGGACGACGTCGATCAGCGCGACCTCGACGTCACCATGGTGTTCGGGACCATCCCACGGACCGACGACGATGACGACCGTTGGCGGTGGCACAACGCCGTCCGCGGACGCCAGGTCCACCTCCGACCCGACCCGTACGGCACCACCCGCGCGATCCTCGCCTACTCTCCGGGGGACGACGTCATCGGTCTGAGCCGTGAGCAGACACTGGCGGCGGTGCGGCGCAGGTACGACGGAGTCGGGTGGGAGGCGCCGCGGGTCCTGGACGCGCTCGACACGTCCCCGGACGTCTACATCGACCAGCTCCAGCAGATCCGGATGCGGACCTGGCACCGCGGCCACGTCGTGATGGCCGGTGACGCCGGATGGTGCGTGACACCGATGGGTGGCGGCGGCGCCTCACTCGCGCTCACCGCCGGCTACGTCCTGGCGGCACAGCTCGCCGACGTGACGCAGGACCAGGAGGCAGCGCTGACCGCGTACGAGAAGTGGATGCGCCCGCTGGTCGACGATGTGCAGGACCTCCCTCGCGGACTCAAGGCCCTGGCGTACCCGCAGTCCCGACTCGCGCTCGCGCTCCGCGGGCTCCTGAACAAGGTGCTGATGTCACGGCCACTCCGACCCGTCGCCATGAAGCTCACCCAGGTCGCCGAGACCGATCGCGAGTTGCCGGTCCTGCAGGCCGTCGGCTCCTGAGGAGTCTTCGACCCGTCCCTACGACCCGAGCATCTGCGCCACCACCGCGTACAGCTCCTTGGGGTCGCCGGCGAGCATCTGCTTGATCAACGCGGCCTGCTCGTCCACCACGACCTCGTAGTCGTCGCGCTCGACCCCGTCCAGGGTCGCGCGCGCCACGTCCGCCGGGTCGGTCTTGGCCATCGAGACCCCCGCGGTCATGTCGGTGTCGGCCACTCCGAGGTGCACGGACATCACCGCGGTCCCTTGTCCGGCCAGCTCGTGGCGCAACGCGTTGCCCATGTTCCACAGGGCGGCCTTCGACACCGCGTAGGCGGAGGCCCCGGGCATGGCGAGCCACGAGGCGCCCGAGGCGATGTTCACGATGCTCCCACCGCCGTTCGCCGCCAGGACCGGCGCGAACGCGCGGATCACGGACAGGGTGCCCCAGACGTTCGTGTCCATGTCGGCGTGCGCTGCGTCCACATCGCCCAGCAGGGTCGCCGTGGTCGCGATCCCGGCGTTGTTGATCAGGAGATCGACGTCGGTGGCGACCGCGGCGGCCGCTGTGACAGACGCGGGGGAGGTGATGTCGAGGGCGAGGCGCTCGACGCCCTCGAGGTCGATCAGTTCAGGGCGTCGGGCGGTGGCGTACACCTTCGCCCCGCGTGTGATCAGCTGCGCGGCGAGGTGGCGTCCGATACCGCGGTTCGTGCCGGTGACGAGGGCAGTGGCTCCAGAGAGGTTCATGCCGCTACGGTAGAACCTGACGTCAACGTGAGAATCAAGCCCGAGGGACAGAACGATGCGGATCGGTGAACTCGCAGAACGGGCCGGTGTCAGCGTCCGGTCCCTGCGGTACTACGAGGAACAGGGGCTCCTCGAGTCGGAGCGGACCACGGGCGGACACCGGGAGTACCGCGAGCCCGACGTCACGCGGGTGCGCTTCATGCAGATGCTCTACGCGGCGGGCATGCCGAGCCGCCGGATCGTCGAACTCCTGCCCTTCCTCGACACCGGGGTGGCGACGCGGACGATGCTCGACCACTTCGACGAGGAGAGCGATCGCATCCGACGCCAGATCGAGGCCCTCGGTGCCACCCACGATCGCCTCGCGCGGCTCCGCGACATCGCGGCGGAGTCCGTCGCGGGGCGGCCGCCAGAGGAGTGCCGCTCGTCGGCGAACGCCGCCGCCGCCTGAGCACCCCCGACTAGCTGTCGGCGGCGGGCCTGCTGAACAGGTTGACGACGTTGCCGTCCGGGTCGCGGACCAGTGCGGAACGGTTGCCCCATGGCATCGTGGTCGGCTCGAGGATGACGTCGTCGCTCCTGGGCTGCAGTCCGGCGAAGTCGCCGTCGACGTCCGCGACCTCGAACTCGATGAGCACGGAACGGTTCGTCGTCGGCGTCAGTGCGCCGCCGAGCATGGCGACCGTGGCGGTGCTCGCGATCGCGAGGGTCCCACCCGGGCCGTTGAACTGCGCGAAGACCGGTGCGGGGCGCTCGGCCGGCTGGCCGGTGACCCGTTCGTAGAAGGCGACCATGCCCTCGAGGTCGTCGGTGATGATGCGGACGGATGCGAACGACATGGGGTTCCTCACGGTGGTGCTGCTGACTCGGAGCGACCAGCTTCACCAGCCGCCGCGACACCGTCCTGTCGGTGTTTCCGGAAACCGATCGCGTTTCCGGAAACCGACCACGCTAGTCGTCGAGGACCGGCCGGAGCCGTCCGTACTGGATCGCGAGGTCCTCGGATCGAAGGACGCGCTGGGCCGGCCGCTCGTCGGTGACCTCGACGGACAACATCCGGTCGCCGCGGAACGCCCGCACCCCGTCGCGGGTCCGGCACCAGGCGATCAGGTACCACTGACCGTCCTTCCCGATCGACCCCAGCGGTTCGACGTCGCGGACGGACTCCGCTCCGCCGGCATCCCGGTACCGGAGCCGCACCACTCGATCCGCACGCAGGGCAGCCGCGAACTCGGCCGGGGCGACCGTGTCCTCGTCGTCCTCCAGGAAGTGCACCCGGGAGGCCAGCGCACTGGCTCGTGCGGCATCCCCGGCGGGCATCACCGCGAGCGTCTTCCTGGCCGCGGTCTGCGCCGCGTGCCGGAACGGACTGCGCCCCAGCGAGCCGAGCCCGATCAGCACCGCGAGGGCCTCGTCCGGCGTGAAGCCCGCCGGGCCGAGCGTGGCGGACGCGTCGATGACGTACCCGCCGGTCCGGCCGGGCTCCGCCCAGATGGGCAGACCCGACTGCTGCAGCGCGGAGATGTCCCGTTCGATGGTCCGGACCGACACCTCGAACCGCTCCGCGAGACGACGCGCGCTCCGCGGCTGAGGGGAGACGGCGCGCAACTCCTCCACGATGCCGTAGAGCCGGTCGGTGCGATTCACATCGCCATCTTCGCTGTCGCCCCGACGTTCCGTCAGATCCACGCCGTTTCGTCTGCCACGTGCTCGTGGGGCTCGCGTCCGTCGGCCTCGGCTGCGGGGGTGTCCGCAGCCCTGACCGTCGAACTCCTCCGGAGGTTCGGCGTCGCTCTCGAGCCCGGGTTGTCCGATCGGGAACTGGCCCGGGCCGAGCGTCGGTACGGCGTTCGGTTCGGCGCGGACCACCGAGCCCTGCTCTCCCTCGCGCTGCCGAGCGGGGACGGGTGGTTCGACTGGCGCGCTCGGAACGACGAGCGACTGCGGCGAGCGATCCGGTGGCCGGTCGAGGGTGCCCTGTTCGACGTCCGTCACGACGCCTTCTGGCTCGGGTCGTGGGGCGAGCGACCCGGCGACGAGTCGCAGCGTCTCGAGGTGGCTGAGCGGCACCTGCGGCAGTGGCCGCAGCTGGTGCCGTTGTACTCGCACCGCTACCTGCCTGCCGCGCCGCTCGGTAGCGGGGCGCCGGTCTTCTCGGTCTACCAGACGGACGTGGTCATCTACGGCGATGATCTCGTCGACTCCGTCAAGCGGGAGTTCCGGCCGGATCGTACCGAGTGGGAGACCAGCGTCGGGATGCACGACCTGGAGCCGTGGTCGCTGCTCGCCTTCGGCGAGGACGTGCCCTGAACGCAACGAGCGGATCGGACTGCCGGCGGTCCTGAACGCGACGGCTGACGGACTGGAGGCACGGTGCCAGCTGGCAGCGCGCCTCCAGTCCGTCGGTCAGTCCGTCCAGGTCTGCTGGACGAGCGCTCTCAGGAGGCCGTCGGTCGGGACGTTCGACTGCGTGACCGCGATCCAGGTGTCGCCGCGCACGAAGAACGTGTGCGTCGTCTCCACCTGATCCGAGTAGTACATCGACGTCTCGGTGTGCTGGCACGAACGTCCACCGAGCGTGTCGGTGCAGGTCCAGTCCTCGTCGGCGACGGCGCGGAGGCGAGCCTGCAGGACGTCACGGTCTGCCGTGCCCATCTCGAGGAACAGCTGCTCGTCGCCCTCGGAGGTGCCGCCGGGTGACCAGGAACAGACCAGCTCCGCGTCCTCCTTGAACGGGATCTCGGGGTCGATGTAGTAGTCGGTCCTTCCGGCCGGTACCTGGGGTCGGAACTGGGTGATCTCCAGCGAACCGAACAAGCGCGGAGCATCGGCGGCCGGCACGGCGTCGGTGCACGCCCCGGGGATCGTCGCCGTGGAGTCGGCCGGCGCGGGGGTCGGCGTGATGCGGGCCGCGGACGGTGACGGTGACCCGGTCGGTGCCGGTGTCGGCGTTGCCGCGGAGGGTGCGGGTGCGGGGGCTGCGGCGAAGGGCGTCGGAACGAGTCCGAGCGCCACCGAACCGCTCGCGGTCCCGATGCCGAGCACGGCGATCAACGCCACGATGAGGCCGACGCGACGGTGTTTGGCGGCCGGGCGGGGCTCGTCGTGCATGCCCCGGACGACCTGCTGCCGCATGCCGGCGAGCATCCGCTGCATCTCGTCGCCACCGGGCGGCTCGTTGGTCATCGGGGACACGTGGTCGGTTCGTCGTTCATCGTTCATCGTTCGTCACCGCCTTCTTGATCCGTGCACGGGACCGCCACACGCGCTGGGTGACGGCGCCGACGCTCATGCCGAGCAGGTCGGCGGCCTCGGCGTAGGAGCGGCCCTCGATGAGGCAGAGCTCGCACACCTGGCGATCGAGTGGTGCGAGCGCGTCGATCTCGGCGCGGACCCACCGCAGCCGTTCGCGGGCGTCGTCGTCCGGCTCAGGCGCTGCGAGCTCGTCGGGCAGGTCGACGCCCTCGTGTCGCCGCTGCTGTCGCCGCAGGTTCGCGGCGTGGTTCCGGCACACGACGAGCAGCCACGGCAGGAGTGACTCCCCGGGGACCTCCACGGTGTCGGCCTTCTGCCACAGGGTCAGGAACGCGTCCTGCACGATCTCCTCGACGTCCATGCGCCGCGTGACCAGTGCCCACGTGTACCGGGTCATGGCCTCGGCGTGACGGTCGAACAACGCGGTGACCGCACTGCGGTCGCCGCGCGCTGCTGCCGCCACGAGCGCGCTGTCCGGCTCGGCTGATCGGTCCATGTCCACCCCCTTCACTTGCGCAGTGTGCACGGAGGGGACATCCTCACAGATCAGTGGCCGCCGGGCGTGTCGCGGCCGGGGCCGCCATTGCGCGGATCGTCATCGCTCGACGACGTCCGCTGCACGGATGGCGCGCACCCGCAGGAAGTCGAGCTTGTCGGCGTCGGGGCCGCTCTCGGGCGTGGAGTAGACGACGAGCTTGATGTCGGAGTCGGGGACGGTGACGACGTCGCAGTCCAGGACCACGTCACCGACGATCGGGTTGTGCACCGTCTTCACGAGCGACTGGTGCGCCGCGGCTCGTCCTTCGTCCCAGTACCCGGCGAAGCGTTCGCTCTCGGACCGGAGCCGAGCGATGAACGCGCGGAACGCCGGGTCTCCGCCGAGGCTGCCGGCCGTGCGCCTGAGGTCGGCGACGAGCGCCCGCTCGAACGGCTCCGGTCCACCGTGCGCCGTCGCGATCTCGGCGACGCGGTTGTCGAGGAACGTCTGCACGATCAGGTTCTGTTCGGGGTCCCCGCGCACCGACGGCGCGTCGAACAGTGCCTGCCAGAGCGGCGTGGAGTGCAGCAGTGTCCAGTCGGCGGCGAACACGGCGAGCGGCAGGTCACCCATCCGGACGAGCATCCGCTGGACTCCGGGCGGGATGTGGCGGGACACCACACCAGCCCGGGGAGACGCCAGACCGGCGGCACGGTGGAACAGGTCCGTCTGGGCACGGTCGAGCTGGAGCGCACGAGCGAGTGCCTGGACGACCTGCGCCGAGGGGGTGCGGGAGCGGCCCTGCTCGAGCCGCATCACGTAGTCGGCGCTGACCCCCGCGAGCTGCGCGAGTTCCTCACGGCGGAGTCCGGCCGTCCTGCGCCGACCGTACGACTCCATCCCGACGTCCTCGGGGGTCAGCCGGCGGCGCCACGATCGAAGGAGATCGCCGAGGGCTTCGACCTGGTCTGTGGACACCCGACCATTCTCCGCGTGTGGACCCGCCGCTGGGTAGGACTGTCCTTCCGTGGCTGGAGATCCCGCAGCGCCGCACGCTGGTCACCTCACCACCAGCAACGAGCTCGAAGGAGATCCATGACGAACACCCTCATCACGGGCGGCAACAAGGGCATCGGCCGCGAGACCGCGCGACGGCTGATCGCCGCCGGGCACACCGTGTGGATCGGTGCCCGCGACACCGATCGCGGTCGGCGAGCCGCCGACGAACTCGGCGCCTCGTTCGTGCAGCTCGACGTCACGGACGACGCTTCCGTCGCCGCGGCCGCCGCGACGATCGGTGACCAGGCGGGGCACCTCGACGTGCTGATCAACAACGCCGGCATCCTCGGGGACGTCACCGCGCCCGAGGACATGACCGTCGACCAGTTGCGCGACGTCTACGAGACGAACGTCTTCGGCGTCGTGCGGGTGACGAACGCGTTCCTGCCGGTCCTCCGGCGGTCCGCTGTGCCCTCGGTGATCAACGTGACGAGCGGCCTCGGGTCGTTCACGATGATCCACGACCCCGAACGCGTCGAGTCGCAGTACCCGCTCGCGGCGTACGGGTCGTCGAAGACCGCGGTCACGATGCTGACCATGCAGTACGCGAAGACGACGCCCGACGTCCGCTTCAACGCGGTGGACCCCGGCCAGACCGCGACGGAGTTCACCGGGAACCTCGGGCACAGCGTCGAGGAGGGCGCCGACGCGGCCGTCCGCGTTGCGACCCTCGGTGCTGACACGCCGACCGGCACCGTCACGGATCGCGAGGGCACCCTGCCCTGGTGACGGCGCGGCGGTCCCCGCGCCGTGACGGACTGGAGGCGCGGTGCCAGCTGGCACGGTCCCTCCAGGCACGGCCGTCACCCCGCTGGCGCGGTGCGCCGGTACCGGCTGGTGGGGCCCACCTCCAGTCCGTCCGCTGGTCGCGTCGCGCGACCGACGCCGGCTCGTTCACCCAACCGACGCATGCGCGTGGCAGGGTGGTCCGGGGCATCGTCGCCCGCAGCCCAGCCAGCCGCAAGCGGAGCACGATGCCAACACCCGACCTGATGATCGTCACGGACCTCGACGGGACGTTCCTCGACCACCACGACTACTCGTTCGACGCGGCCCTGCCGATGCTGGAACAGCTGCGGGCGGACGACGTCCCCGTGGTGTTCTGCAGCAGCAAGACGCGGGCCGAGATCACGGCGCTGCAGGCACGCACCGGGCTCGACGGGCACGCGTTCGTGGCGGAGAACGGCGCGGTCGTGGTCGGACCGGCGGGCGACGTGCTGGTCGGACCGGTCGACGGCGACCTCGAGCGGCTGCACGCAGGACTCGACCGCGTCCACCGTGAACTGCATCTGCAGTTCTCGACCTTCTCGGGTGTGACCGACGCCGTCGTCGCCGACTGGACCGGACTCGACGTCGCCGCTGCGAGTGCTGCCCGGGCCCGCGAAGCGTCCGAGGTGCTGCTCTGGCACGCCGAGGACGACGACCGGGCGGACGCGTTCCGCGCGGCGCTCGCCGCGGTCGGCCTCGACCTGGTGCGCGGCGGCCGGTTCTGGCACGTGCTGCCGGCGAGCCGCGACAAGGGTGCGGCTGTCCGGATGCTGATCGCCGACCACGAGCGCCGGACCGGCACGGTCCCGCGCACGATCGGACTCGGTGACGGACCGAACGACACGGCGATGCTCGACGCGGTCGACTTCGCCGTCGTGATCCGCGGGCACGGCCCGGCACCCGGACCCCTCGCGGACGACCGACCCGAGCGCGTCCACCGCACGACCGCCCCCGGCCCGCAGGGGTGGACCGAGGGCCTCACCCGGTTCACCACCCCGTCCGTCAGGAGCCACCGATGAGCGACTTCCACCAGAACGGCGTCATCACGACGTTCCACGACCTCGGTCGCCGCAGCACCGCGAGCCTGGAGGAGGACCTGCGGGGCTTCGCCGAGAAGCGCCCGATGAGCCTGATCCTGCCGGCGCTGTACTCCGAGCTCGAGCGTCCGGCCCTGTCGCGCATCGTCGACGAGCTGGCCGAGGCCGACTGGCTCAGCGAGATCGTGATCGGGCTCGACCGGGCCGACCGCTCGCAGTTCGAGCACGCCCGCGAGTTCTTCTCGCGGCTGCCGCAGCGGCACCGGATCCTGTGGAACGACGGGCCGCGGCTGCGCGAGCTCGACGCCGAACTGGAGCGTGCGGGACTGGCGCCGGGGGAGCCGGGCAAAGGCAGGAACGTCTGGTACTGCACCGGGTACGCCCTGGCGTCGGAGCGGGCGGACTGCATCGCCCTGCACGACTGCGACATCACGACCTACGAGCGTGGCATGCTCGCGCGGCTGTTCTACCCGGTCGCGAACCCCGCGTTCGACTACGAGTTCTCGAAGGGCTACTACGCCCGCGTCGCCGACGGCCGGATCAACGGTCGCGCCGCACGGCTGCTCGTCGGGCCCCTGCTCCGCTCGCTCCGCCAGGTCTACGGGGAGTCCGAGTACCTGGAGTACCTCAGCAGCTTCCGGTACCCGCTGTCCGGCGAGTTCGCGATGCGTGCCCACGTGCTGAACGGCCTGAAGATCCCCGGCGACTGGGGACTCGAGATCGGCATGCTCTCCGAGGTCTACCGCGACTACGCGACCCGGCAGGTGTGCCAGGTGGAGATCGCCGACGCGTACGACCACAAGCACCAGCCCCTCGCCGAGGCCGACGGCACCGGCGGCCTGGCACGGATGGGCAACGACATCGTGCAGTCGCTGCTCCGGAAGCTCGCGACGATGGGCGTCCCGCTCACGTCCGACTCGTTCCGCGTGCTCAAGGCGACGTACTACCGGAACGCGCTCGACATCGTCGAGGTCTACCGGCACGAAGCCGAGATGAGCGGGCTCGCGTTCGACCAGCACGCCGAGGAAGCCGCGGTGGAGCTCTTCACCAAGGCGATCCTCGACGCTGGCGGCGCCTTCACGGCGCGGCCGAACGACAAGCCGTTCATCCCGAGCTGGAGCCGGGTGCGTTCAGCGGTGCCGGACGTGCTCGACCGGCTGCGGGACGCGGTGGAGGCGGACCAGCAGGACTGATCCGGCGCCCTGCGCGCGCGCCTTGGGCGCGAGTCAACGGCGGACGGGAGGCACGGTGCCAGCTGGCACCGTGCCTCCCGTCCGCCGGTCTGGCGCCGTTCTCAGGCCGCGCGCTGCGGCGCCCAGCCGAGCTCCGGGCCAAGACGCTCCGCGATGTCCGTGATGATCTGCGCGTAGTCGTCGGGCTCGAACGAGAACGGGAGCGCGAAGGCGACCTCGGTGACCGCCTGGTAGCCGACGTCGGCACGGAGCCGGTCCGCGATCTCGGTCGACGTGCCCACCAGGTCGGCGGCGAAGAGCATCCCGGCGGGGCCCATCGGCACGCCGACGCGACCGGAGCGGCTGTCGACGTAGGCGCGGTAGCGGGCTTCCTGATCGGCCGTCGCGGTGTCGGTCGGGATGACGACCAGGCCCTGCGAGACGCGAGCGGCAGCAGGGTCGGGGTGGACGTCGAGGTAGGCGTCGATCTGGGCGCGCTGGTTCGTCGCGAAGTCGGTGCCGACCTCACTGCGGGTGACGCTCGAGGTGAGCAGGTGGAAGCCGTTCTCGCCCGCCCACACAGCCGACTTCGTGCTGCCGGTGCCGTACCAGATCCGGTCGGCCAGGCCGGCGCTGTGCGGCTGGACGGTGCTCGCGAACTCCTCGATGCCGCGGCGTTCGACGGTCTCGGTCGCCGTCACCGGGTCACCGCGCACCAGGTCACGGAAGCGCAGGAGCCGGTCGTTGCCGAGGTCCTCGTGCTCCAGGGTGTCGGGGTAGATCGCGTCGCGGTACAGGTCGAAGTGCATCGGTGTGCCGACCGAGAAGCCGGGGTTCAGACGGCCGCCGAGCAGGACGTCGACCGTGCTGAGGTCCTCCGCCAGGCGGAACGGGTTCTCCGCGCCGAGCGGGGTGACGGCGGTACCGAGGTCGATGCGGGAGGTGCGCTGCGAGGCGGCGGCCAGCACCGCGACGGGGGAGGAGATGCCGTGCTGCAGGTGACGGTGGCGCAGCCAGGCGCTGTCGAAGCCCAGGGTCTCGGCGCGCTCGATCACGCGCAGGGTGTCCTCGTGGCCCTCGGACGGTCGTGCGGGGTCGAACGACCCGATCGTCAGGAAGCCGAGCCGGTGCAGGGGAGTTCCATCGAGGGGCATGGGTCGATCGTGCCAGACGCGTCGTGCCCGGTCCGTCGTGTCCGGGGCGTCGCCCAGGCCCAGGCCCCGGTCTTGCGGGTCAGGGTCGGGTCTCCTTGATCAGTGCCTCGACGTTGTTGCCGTCCGGGTCGGACACGAACGCGGTGTACGCGTGGTACTCCGGCCAGTAGCGCGGCTCGTGCCGTGACACCCCGCCGGCGGCGACGGCCTCTCGGTGGAAGGCATCGACCTCGCTCCGTGAACCGGCCTCGAACGCCAGGTGGAGTCCGCGCGTCGTCGCCTCGGGGCTGCGGGCGGTCTCGAGCGAGACGCTCGGGGTGTCGTCCCCGTGCTGCCAGAACTCGGCGACGGAGTCCGTGCGGTAGCCCGCCCCGATGCCGAGGGGCGCGAGGGCGGCGGTGTAGAACGCGGCGCTCGCGGCGAAGTCGCTGGCGAAGACGCCCAGGTGGTGGATGAGGTGACGACCCGGCATGGGACGACCCTAGGCCGCCGTCACGGCATCCGTCCGGGCAGTGTCCTGGTCCCGCTGGCAGGCTGGATCCGTGCACATCACCCTCGACTCCGCGACCGACATCGTCATCTCCGGCATCCGCTTCCCGGAGGGCAACCGCTGGCACGACGGACGGCTCTGGTACTCCGACATGCACACCGGCCAGGTGTTCTCGGTCGACCCGTCCTCGACCGACGGCCCCCGGCTCGAGGCCACCGTCGACGGGCAGTCGTCGGGGCTCGGCTGGCTCGCCGACGGGCGTCTGATCATCAGCTCGATGGAGTCCCGCACGGTCGTCGCCGTCGAGCCGGACGGCAGCACCTCGGTGTTCGCCGACCTCTCCACGATCGAGTCGTCGCTCGTGAACGACCTGGTCGTCGATGCCCACACCGGCCGGACCTACATCGGTGCCTTCGGCTACGACCTGTACGCGGGCGAGGAACTGCGCCCCGGCCCGCTCTACGTGATCGACCCCGACGGCTCGGTCCGCCTCGCCGCCGAGGGCCTGGTGTTCCCGAACAGCGCCAACATCCTGCCCGGCACCCGGACCCTGGTGGTCAGCGAGACGTGGGGTGGCCGGCTCACCGCGTTCGACATCGAGGACGACGGTTCGCTGACCGGGCGGCGCGAGTGGGCAGCCCTGCCCGGTGGTGTGACCCCGGACGGCAGCACCGTCGACCGTGACGGCGCGATCTGGGTCTGCTCGGTCGACACGGGGGAGTTCCTGCGGGTCGTCGAGGGCGGCGAGGTGACGGACCGCATCGACGCACCCGGCGACTGCGCGATCGACTGTGCGCTCGGTGGTGAGGACGGTCGCACCCTCTACCTGGCGACCGCCGACAGCTACGATCCGGCCGTGACGGCGACGACGCGCGCCGGTCGGATCAGTTCGGTGCGGGTCGAGGTGCCGGGGTGGTGAACCCGAGCGACCTCGCCGAGGCGACGCGTCGTGCCGAGCACCTGGTCGAGCACGGGCCGACGGTGGTCGTCATGTCGCAGCAGGCGGGGTTCGCCGGCCTGTCGATCCTGTGGGCGTTCATCAGCGTTCCCTCCGTGCTCCGCACCGAATCGGTGATCTGGTTCCTGTTCGCCCTGGCCGGAGCGGTCGTGAACGTGACCGCCTGGGGCCGTGCTCGACGCCACGGCAGGCTGCTGCCCTACCTCGTCGAGACGCCGGAGCAGCCGCTCGGCGCGCTCACCCCGGCGGACCGCAAGTCCGTCACCCGACAGATCAGCGGACGGGCACCGGTGACGCCCGAGACCGTGCCGCTCGTGCGGGCGATGCTCGCGTGGCACCGACGCTCCACCCGGGCCTCGGCCCCGACCCTGATCGGCACCGGGCTGAGCCTGGTGGGACTCGGAGGGGCCTCGGCCACGACGTTCGGATGGGGTTGGGCGTTCTTGGTGTTCATCGCCGTCGTCGTGGTGTTCGTCACGGTCGCGACGGTGATCGGCGTGCGTCGAAGCCGCCGGGTCCTGGCCGAGCTGGACCGGGCAGGGACGCCGGTCTCCTGAGCTCGGGTATGCCGCCTCCAGCGTCGGTCAGCGTGGGTACGGTGAGGCCGAGTCGGACAGTCAAGGTCCGGGGGAGGCCAGGCTGGTCCCATGTCGGACGAGGTTGTCGAGCAGGAGTGGTTCCGAGCCGTCCTGCGCTCCGTCGGCGGATCGGTGGACCGGATCGAACGACTGCACGGCGGGGCGGTGAACCACGCCTACCGGGTGGACCGCGCGGGTGCTGCACCAGTGGTCGTGCGCTTCCCGGTCGACCCGCTCCGGCAGGACGAGTACCCCGTCGAGTCATGGGCCGCACGGAGTGCGAGCCGGGTCGGCATCCCGGTACCCGAACCGCTCGCCCACGGGTCGGAGGGCGGTGTCCCCTTCTCGGTGTCGGAGTACGTCGCGCCTGACCCACGACCGATCGACCGCCCGTGGCGGTGGCTCGGTAGCGCAGCGCAAGCCGTCGCCACGATCCCGCTCGTCGATGCGCCTCGGTCGTTGTTCTCGCGGTTCGGCGGCGACCTCCGACTCGCCTGGACCGCGCACCTTGACTACAACCTCGATGCGCTCGGCGACGACGATCCGTTGTTCCGTGACGGCGCGTACGGGTCGCCGGACCGGGTGCGTGGGCGTCTCGCCCCGCTGTCGGAGGCGCAGTTCGAGTTCGGGCTGGCCCACAGCGACCTCGCACCTCGCAACCTGGTCTCCCGCGGTCCGGACCGGTCGCCGGTGCTCATCGACTGGGGTGCCGCGGAGACCGGGCCGGCACCGTTGACGGACGCACGCCGGGTCTTCGCGTGGACGTTCATCGACGAGTCCGTCACCCGCGCGGACCACGACGACTTCATGACGGCTGCCGGACTCGCGTCGGACGACGACCACCGGCGGCTCGCGTCGATGACCGCGCTGCACCTGCTCGACGTCACCCGGTGGGCGCGTGACCGGCGACCGGACCTGTACGACGAGTACCTCGGGCGCTGCTGCAGCGGACTCGAGCGCATCGAGGAGATCGTCGGACCGGCCCAGCCCATGCGGCGCGCGCCCTGAGCGAGCCGCTCGGTGCGAGGTTGCACACCTGGCGCGAGGCGCCAGGGTCCCACCAGGTGTACAACCTCGCACCAGGCGACACGGACACCAGGCGACACGGACACCAGGCGACACGGCCCGCCACGCACACACGCGCACCCGCGTCACCCGCACCCCTCCCGGTACGGCAGACTCGACGGACAAGCATCCAGGAGTGATCGTCATGTTCGTCGCCGCCATCGTCTTCCTCGTCATCGCGCTCGTCGCGCTCTTCTTCCGAACACGCACCTACTCCACCCCCGCACGACCGGCCACCCCCGGTCGCGAGGCACGCCCCGCCGTCCCCACCCGTCGTCCGAACCTCATCGCCGCGTGGACTGCAGCCGCCGCCGGCGTCCTGTTCGTCGGGCTCACGCTCGGCAGCACCCTGTACGCGCAGGACACGGGCGAGTCGAAGGTCCAGGTGGACATCTCCGGCAACATCGTCGGGCAGACCACGGACTCCGGGTTCCACTTCAAGGCGCCGTGGGCCACGCTCCACACGTTCAACATCCGCAACCAGACCGTCACCTACATCAACGCGGTGAACGGCTCCGACTCGGACAACAACGGCAACGTCCGCTCCGGCCCGTACGTCACGGTGCAGGACCAGGACGGCGTCTCGTCGAACGTCAGCCTCAACCTGCAGTACAGCATCGACGCGAAGTCCGTCACCGACATCTACCGGTCGTACAAGACCGAGGAGAACTTCAAGACGCAGTTCATCGGGAACTCGGTGCGCAGCGTCGTCCGCCAGGTGCCGAACGACTTCACCACCATCGAGCTCATCACCAAGCGCGGCACCGTCGAGAAGGCGATGATCCAGGCGCTCGAGACGCGGTGGAAGGGCTCGGGCGTGCACGTCGACAACTTCGCGCTGCAGGAGATCACCCCGCCGAAGTCGGTCATCGACGCCTACGCCACGGCGCAGCAGGCACAGATCCAGGTCACGAAGGAGCGCGCGCTGCTCGACGCCAAGAAGGTGCAGGCGCAGCAGCAGGTCGCCGAGGCACAGGGTCAGGCCGACGCCAACGAGGTCCTCAACGAGCACCCGCTCTCCGACGCCGCCCTCAAGCAGCGGGAGATCGAGGCCCTCAAGAGCGCCGGCGACAACGGCTCCCTGATCGTCGTGCCGCAGGGCACCGACAACATCCTGAGCCTGCCGGGCACCTCGGGTTCGAAGAGCAAGTAGCGCGCGCCGAGCCACCGCCCAGTCACCGAGACGCCTCCGTTTTCGCCAGGTGTCTCGCGCACGGGGCGGCGCCGGGGTACACGACGGCGTCTTCCGGATCCGAGACGCTCGCCGAGACGGACGGGAGGCACGGTGCCAGCTGGCACCGTGCCTCCCGGTCCGTCGCCGTGGCGGGGTCCAGGGCCCCGCTCAGGCCGCGCCGTGACTGGCGCGGCTGCGCCGCGAGAGCGAGTCGATGATGACGGCCAGCAGCAGGACCGCGCCGGTGATCATGTAGCGGATCGACGAGTCGAGGCTCAACAGGGTGAGCCCGTTCGAGATCGACTGGATCACGATGATGCCGAGCAGCGCCGACCAGGCGCTGCCACGGCCGCCGAACAGGCTGGTCCCGCCGATGACGGCGGCGGCGATCGCGTTGAGGTTCGTGTCACCCGCGCCGGACGACAGACTCGCCGAGTTCAGGCGGGCGGCGGCGAGGATGCCGCCGACGGCGGCGAAGAGCGAGGTCAGCATGAACACCGAGATGTAGATGCGGTTCACCCGGATGCCGGAGCGTCGTGCGGCCTCGACGTTGCCGCCGACCGCGAAGACCGAGCGGCCCCAGCGGGTGCGCTTCAGCACGAAGTTCATCAGCACGACGAGCACGATGAAGAACACGAACGAGGTGCCGGTGCCGAAGTCGCGTGACAGGTACCAGACCATCAGCGCGAGGCCGAGGAACAGGGCGACGGCCTTCACGATGGTCAGGGACATCGCCCCGGTCGACAGTCCGGCACGGCGGCGGCGGGCAGCGCGGCGGACCTCGGTGAAGAAGAGTCCTCCGGCGGCCAGGACGGCCAGCAGGTAGGCGAGCCACGGCGGCAGGTACGAGGCCGAGGCGAACTGCACGATCGGCGAGTCGTACGGCAGGTTGATCGAGCCGTTCGGTCCGAGGATGAGCAGCTGGAGCCCGAGGAACCCGAGCAGACCGGCGAGCGTGATGACGAAGCTCGGCACCCCGAAGCGGGTGAACAGCAGCCCGTAGAGCAGGCCGGCGGCGGCACCGACGGCCAGGGCGACGGTGAGCACGAGCCACAGCGGCCAGCCGAGCGTGGTGAGGCCCTGGCCGAGGATCGCCGCGGAGAGCCCGCTGACGCTGCCGACGGACAGGTCGATCTCGCCGAGCAGCAGCACGAGCACGATGCCGATCGCGATGGTGCCGACCGCGGCGCACTGCAGGGCGAGGTTGACCAGGTTGCCCGGGGACAGGAAGTCGGGGGAGAGCGCCTGGAACACCGCCCAGATGACGATGAGCCCGACGACCACCGGCAGCGAACCGATGTCGCCACCGCGGACCCGGCGCACGAACGCCTTCGCCGCCCCGCCGAGCCCAGCGTCCCGCAGGAGCCGCTCGTCTTGCAGGTCCGCGGCAGAGGGCGTCGGCGTCGCTGCGGTGAGGGTCTCGTCGGTCTTGCTCATGCGGAGGTCTCCTGCTCGGTCCGGGCGGCGGCGCGACGGGTGACGGCGTTGTCGGTGGCGCCGGTGATGGCCGCGATGATCTCCTCGTAGGAGACGTCGTCGATGCGGAACGTGCCGTTGTTGCGCCCGAGGCGCAGGACCGCGACCCGGTCGGCGACGGCCTGCACGTCCGCGAGGTTGTGGCTGATGAGGACGACGCCGAGTCCGCGCTCGCGCAGGCGTTCGACGAGGTTCAGGACCTCGGCGGTCTGCGCGACACCGAGTGCGGCGGTGGGCTCGTCGAGGACGACCACCTGTGGGTCGCCGATCAGCGAGCGGGCGATCGCCACGGTCTGCCGCTGCCCGCCGGACAGCGACGCGATCGGGATCCGCACCGACGGGATCCGCGCGGCGAGCTGCTGGAGGAGCTCCCACGAGCGGCGCTCCATCTCCTCTTCGTCGAGGAACGGGTGGGCGATCTCGCGGCCGAGGAACAGGTTCGAGACCACGTCGAGGTTGTCGGCGAGGGCGAGGTCCTGGAACACCGTCGCGATGCCGAGGGTCTGGGCCGCCGCCGGGTTCGGGACGCTGACCTCGTCGCCGCCGAACGTGATCGTGCCGCCGTCCGGCGTGTAGACCCCGGCGAGGATCTTCACGAACGTCGACTTGCCGGCGCCGTTGTCGCCGACGATGGCGACCACCTCGCCCGGGTAGACGTCGAAGTCGATGTCGCTGAGGGCCTGGACGGCGCCGAACCGCTTGGTGATCCCGCGCAGGGACATCACCGGTTCGGCGGAGGGGTGTGCTGCTGGTGACGCGTTGCTCACGGGTGTCGTGCTCACGGGTGTCGTCCTCGATCGGTGAGGCCCGCCCGGTCCGCAGTCGGACCGGGCGGGCAGAGGGGGTCGGACCTACTCGATGCCGGCGCTGTCGCAGGCTGCCTTGTACTGCGCGGTGCAGATCTTCGACACCTCGTACAGGCCGTCCTTGACCACCGTCGACTGCACGTTGTCCGTGGTGACGGCGACCGGGTCGAGCAGCGTCGACTGGACACTGGCGCCCCCGGCGGTGTCGACGGTGGTGTCGCCCTTCGGGGTCTCACCCTTCGCGAACTGGATCGCCAGGTCGGCGGCCTTCGACGCCTCGGGCTTGAAGGCCTTGTAGACGGTCATGTACTGCTCACCGGCGAGGATCCGCTGGATGCCCGCGAGCGAGGCGTCCTGCCCGGTGACGGGCGGGAGCTCGGTGACGCCGGCCGACTTCAGGGCCGCGATGACGCCGCCGCCGGTGTCGTCGTTCGCCGCGTAGACACCGGTGATCTTGTCCTTGCCGAGCTTGCTGATCTGGCCGGCTGCCCAGTCCTGCGCCTTGGCGGGGTCCCATCCGGGGGTGTCGTACTCGGCGAGCACCTTGTAGCCGCTGTCGTCGATGACCGAGTGCGCGCCCTTCTTGAACTGCGACGCGTTGTTGTCGGTGGGGGAGCCGTTCACCATGATGATGCCCGAGCCCTCCGGGACCTTCTTCGCCTTGAGGGCGTCGACCAGGGCCTGGCCCTGCAGCTCGCCGACCTTCTCGTTGTCGAACGAGATGTAGTAGCTCAGGTCGGGGCTGTTGATGAGCCGGTCGTAGGAGATGACCGGCACCTTCTTCGCCTTGGCCTGCTGCACGATGGACGCCGCGGCCTCGCCGTCGAACGGGTCGAGGACCAGGACCTTGACGCCCTGCGTGAGCATCGACTGGGCCTGCTGCAGCTGCTTCGACGCGTCGCCGTCGGCGTTCGCGTAGATGACGGAGCAGCCGCTGCACTGCTTCTTCACCTCGGCGGTGAAGAGCGGACGGTCGGCGCTGGCGTAGCGGGCGGTGACGGAGTCGGGCAGGAGCAGGCCGATCTTGGCCTTCGACGCGTCCCCGCCGCCCCCGCCGGAACCGGTCCCGGCGTCCGCGCCGTTGGAACAGCCTGCCAGGGTGGTGATCGCGAGCAGCAGGGCGCTGACGCCCAGGATCGCTCGTGTGGTGGATTTCTTCATTGAAACGTCCTCCAACAGTGGACCGCCCCCATCGGCGGTGCCCTGAGTGTGACAGCGAGCGTTCTTGGCTGCAAGAGTTGAACGCAAGGACCGCGCGCCGTGACGAAAACGTTATCCGGCGGGCGCGGGGCGCCCCGGCTCGCCCGCGCCTAGCGTGCGCGCGTCACGTCCACGGCTTCGATCGCCAGGGCCAGCGCGCCGGTCACCGAGGCCTTCTCGCCGAGCTGCCCCTGCACCACGTCCGGCGTGCCGTCCAGGTCGACGATCAACGACGACTCGAGGGCCTGCCGCATCGGGCCGAGCAGGAGTTCCCCGGCCCGTGCGAACTCGCCGGTGACCACCACCCGCTCCGGGTCGAGGACGTTGCAGAGTCCCACCGCCGCCGAGCCGATCGCCCGCCCGGCGTCGGCCACGGCACGCATGCAGACCTGGTCGCCGCCCATCGCCCGCAGGATCAGGTCCGCCAGCTTGAGGGTGCCGACCTCGTCGCGGACGCCCTCGAGCACCGCGGGCGCGCCGGCGATCGCCTCGAGGCACCCGCGGTTCCCGCACCGGCACAGGGGCCCGTTCGGCAGGACGGGGGTGTGCCCGAACTCACCGGCGATGCCGTGGTGCCCACGGAACAGGTGTCCGCCCAGCACGAGTCCGGCACCGATGCCGTTGCCGACGTCGAGCGTCACCACGGTGTCTCGGCCACGGGCCGCCCCGCTCCGGTGTTCCGCCAGGGCGGCGAGGTTGGCGGAGTTGTCGACCTGCACGGGCTTGTCCATCCGCCGGGCGAGCGACTGGCCGAGCGCGATGCCGTCCCAACCCCGCAGGATCCCACCGCGCGCCGTCATCCCCGTGCGGGCGTCGATCGGGGCGGCCACGGCCAAGCCGACGGCGAGCACCTCGTCCATCGACGACTCGATCGACTCCACCATGTCCAGCACGAGCAGCGCGGTCTTGTCGAGCTCGGCGTCGGCGCGGTGGTCGCGGGCCAGGGGCATGTGCCGCTCGGCGAGGACGGCGCCGTTCAGGTCCGACAGCGCCAGCCGCAGGTGCCGCGGCGAGACGTGCACCCCGGCGACCAGCCCGAGGCCGTGCGGCAGGGTCACGCGGAGCGCCCGACGGCCGCTCGAGGTGCTCGGCGTCGCGTGCAGGGCACCGGTCGCGACGAGTTCCTTGACGATGTTCGACACGGTCGCGGGGGAGAGCCCGGTGACGCCGGCGAGCTCGACCTGCGTCAGCCCGCCGTGCCGCTTCACCGCGCTGACGACCCGACCCCGGTTGGCTTCACGCAGTGAAGCTTGGTTCCCCGGACTACGGCGCGGCTCTGACACGGGGACAGCGTAACGGGCGGGCCCGGAACGCTCGCGGTGACGGCCTGGAGGCACGGTGCCAGCTGGCACCGTGCCTCCCGTCCCGCACGCGCGCGTTCAGAGCGTCAGCGCAGGTTCCGGAACGTCTCCCGGACGTGGCCGACGAGCAGCTCCCGCTGTTCGAGCATCGCGAAGTGCCCGCCTCGCTGGGTGACCGGCATGGGGGCCTCGGCTGCTCGGTGCCACGACGGCTGTCCGTCTTGATTGCAGATGATCTTTGCATCAGACGATCTTGTTCCGGTACGGTCTCCGGTATGAACAGCCCGACGCCGATCGACGCACTCCCCGAGATCGACTGGGGTGCCGAGGGGATCGAATCCGAGCTCGGGTGGGCGCTGCCGCTGGCGTTCCAGGGCTTCACGCGTCTGGGTAGCGAGGCGGTCGCCGACGTCCCCGGCGGTCCCCGCGGGTACCAGGTGCTCGTCGCCATCACCACCGAGGAAGCGTCGTCGCAGCTCGGCCTCGCGCAGCGCCTCGGGATCGACAAGACCCAGATGACCTACATCGTCGACGCGCTCGAGGCGGGCGGGTTCGTCGAGCGTCGCCCGGCCCCGACGGACCGGCGGGTTCGGCAGGTCCATCCCACCGACGCCGGGCGTGCCCTGCTCGCCCGGGCACGTTCGGCCCTGCGCGAGGCGGAGGGCGTGCTCATGCGGCACCTCGACGACGACGAGCGGACGACGATGCGCCGGCTGCTGGCCCGGGTCGCGCTGACGGCCGGCACCACCACGCCCGGGCCGTCCGCTGCCGATCCCACGTTCCACCACCCCCTCGCCGTCCCGGAACGATCCCGGCGGCACACCACGACGACTTCGTCGACCCCCACAGAGTGAGGCCCCGCCCATGACCACCACCATCCTCGTCGCCGGCGTCACCGGCGACCTCGGGCACCGCATCGTCCGCGAGCTCACCGAGCACGACGTGCGGGTGCGGGTCCTCACCCGGCCCGGAAGCGGGGCCGCCGAACAGCGCTTCGGCGACGTCCCCCGTGTCGAGGTCGTCGCCGCCGAGTACGGCGACCACGACGCCCTGACCCGGGCCGTCAGCGGCTCCGACGTCGTGGTCTCCGCCGTGAGCGGGACACGTCCGGTGATCGTCGACGCCCAGCGTGCGCTGCTCGCCGCGACCGTGGCGGCGGGTGTCCGGCGGTTCATCCCGTCCGACTACTCGGCCGACTACCGACGGATCGCACCCGGCACCAACCGCAACTTCGAGCTGCGGCGCGAGTTCGCCGCCGACCTCGACGCGGCCCCGGTGCAGGCGACGTCGATCCTGACCGGCATGTTCACCGACCTGCTGACCGGCGAGGCCCCGATGATCCTGTCCGGCCGCCGGCTCGTGCTGTTCTGGTCGTCGGCGGACCAGGTGCTCGACTTCACCACGAAGGACGACGTCGCCCGGGTCACTGCCCTCGCCGCACTGGACGACGATGCTCCGCGCGTGATCGAGATGGCGGGCGACCAGGTCACCGCACGCGACGTCGCACGCGCCATGAGCGAGCTGACGGGGGAGCGCTTCCGGCTGCAGTGGGCCGGCACCACCGGCACGCTGTCCGCGATGAGCGCCGTCGGCAGGCGCCTGTCGAAGAATCCGGACGAGACGTTCCCGGCATGGCAGGGGATGCAGTACTTCGTGAGCATGTTCAGCGGGCAGGCGCAGCTGCACCACGTCGACAACGACCGCTACGGCGTGCAGTCGTGGACGAGTGTCCGTGACGTGCTCCGCTCGCACCTCAGCGGGCAGGGCCGCCCGGCGACGGACTGACGGGCGCGGTGTGCGGTCGTCGGCGGCTGAGCAGGAACGTGAGCCCGACGACGACGGCCGGCACCAGCGCGAGCGCGGCGAGCCAGACGAGGACGTCCCACTCGGGTGAGAGCGGCACGCCGAGCGCACTCGACGAGGTCCGCCAGACCTGGTCGCCGGGCCCCTCGTGCTCGTCGGCCCCGGTGACCGGGAACAGCAGCGCCGTCACCAGCGCCCAGCCCACCAGCACCACGACGGCGATCATCGTCCACGGCCGCGGAGTGGAAGACGGGGACATCTGCGTCACCGGACCGAGGCACGCGAGCGCTCGGCCCGGGCGCCCCACCAGGTCGCCACCACGGCGACGGCCCCCAGGGCGAGCCCGACGACGCCGGCGAGCAAGCACACGGGCATGATGATGCCGAGCCCGATGTTCGCGCCGCCGCCCTCGGGACCGGAGAACGCGTCGTACAGCAGGGCGCCGACGCCGAGGAACCCCACGGCGAGCATGGCGGTACTGATCCAGTGGAGCGTCCGGGCTGTGGTCATGGTCGTCATTCCCCTCGGTCGTGCGGTTGGGGAATCCTCGCACGCCCGTTCCGCCGCACATTCCCGGAGCGGCATCAGTCGATCGGCACTCGGCCAGACCGGGCCGCCCGGACGATCTGCCAGACGCAGACCGCGAGCACGACGGCGCCGGTGACACCGGCGATCCACGTTCCGGCGACGCCGATCATCGGCGTGGTCGTGCACGAGCTCGTGCCCGCTCCGGGGGCGGCGTCGCGACAGGTGGTCGTCTGGACCAGCAGCAACATCGACACGGTCACGACGACGACCACGGCCACCGTGGCCCACCCCACCACTCGTTCCACCGCGCGCTCCGTCCTGCCTGCCATCGGTGGATCCACGATGCCGCACGTCGGCCCGGACCGGTGTCTCGATCCTGCAACGACCCGACCCAGCCGACCGGCGGAGTGGAGGCCCGGTGCCAGCTGGCACCGGGCCTCCACTCCGTCAGTCGGTCGCGGCGACCGCATCGCTCACGCCACGACGGGAGCGGGCGTCGCCGGGGCGGCGATCGCCGCGACGTCCCGTGGCCGTGCCGCGCCGGTCCGCACCCGGTGTGCCACCGACAGGGCCGCGGCTGCGGCGACGATCCACGCACCCAACGTGAGGAGCGCCCCCGTCGCGCCGGCCCCGTCGAAGTAGCTGAAACCGGTGACGGCGCCGAACGCGGCGCCCGGCGGGAGGGCCTGTCCGACGGTGGCGAGCACGGGCGGCAACAGGTGCGTGCTGATCGTCGCGCCGCTCGTCGCGTTGCCGAGGGTGGTGAAGAGGAGCGTCGAGACGATCACGCCCATCGGTCCGACGATCGAGGTGATCGCCATCGTGGACAGCGAGACGGCGACGGCGAGGAGCGAGAGCACAACGATCACAGCGCCTGTCGATGCAGGGACGGCGCCGTCGACCGGTCCGGCGATGACGGCGACCACCGCGGCCGCCGCGATGCTCCCCACCACCGTGACGACGATCCGGGTGCGGAGGCGCGCGAGGGTGCCGAGGGAGTTCATGACCTGCGCCAGGATGAACGCCGCCAGGGTCGTGCCGAAGACCAGGTAGAACCCCGCGATGCCCTGGGCATCGTTCGTCGCGAGCGGGACGAGGTCCTGTGTGCGGGTGACCGAGGCGCCGGCGCCGGCCGCGACGCCGGAGAGCATCGTGGTTGCGGCGGTCGTCGCGCTCCGTCCCTCGGCGCCCGCCGTGTACAGGGTCCAGCCGTCGGAGCCGTTGCCGGGGACGAGGGCTGCGACGGCGTCACGGGACCGGACGAGGTCGCGTGCGGCGGACGGGGAGTCGGCGGTGCGCACGTCGGCGCGGTCGCCGAGCGCGTCAGCTGCCGCATCGGCCACCTGCGTGCCGACGACGGCGACGGGCAGGTGGTGCGGGGAAGGGGCCTTCTGCAGGCCGATGTACAGGCCGGCGAACGCCCCGGCGACGGTCATCGCGACGAGGACCTGGGCGATGAGGACGGGCAGGATCCGGCGGACCGGAGGGAAACCGGTGGGCTTTGCGACGCGATTAGTAATCGATTCATTACTCATGGCATCGGATGATACCCTCACGGCATGACAACAGCAAGGGGTCCGGCCCCGAAGGGTGCGGAGCGCATGGCCGGAAGCCAGCGGCGCGAAGCCACGCTCACCGCGGCGGCGGCCGTCTTCGCCCGCGAGGGCTACCACGGCGCGACCACGGAGCGCATCGCGCAGGCCGCCGGGATCAGTCAGCCGTACGTCGTCCGGATGTTCGGCTCGAAGGAGAACCTGTTCCTCGCCGTCGTCGACGGGTGCCTCGAAGCCGTGCTCGACGCGTTCCGGGCGGCGCTCGACGACGGGCAGCCGGGCACCGTCGCGTCACGGCTCGGCGCGGCCTACCGAGGGCTCGCGACCGAGGACGGCGTGCACCTCATCGTCATGCAGTCGTACATGCTGGGCGCCGACCCCGTCATCGGACCGGTCGCGCGCGACGGCTTCACCCGGATCCTGCACTTCCTGGTCGAGGAGGCCGGACTGTCGGAGTCCGCGGCGGAGTCGTTCCTGGCGAAGGGCATGCTCATCAACACCCTGCTCGGCATGCGGCTGGGGGAACAAGACGACCCGCTCGCGCAGCGGTTCACGCAGACGGTGTTCGGCCCGGACTCCGCAATGCCCGGGCCGACCGACCGCTGACGAGCGCCGTCGTCAGGCGATGCGCTCGACCCGGTCGACGAGCTCCCTGACGGCGTCCGTCGCGCTCGGGCGCTGCGCGGTCTCCTCGCCCAGTCGCCGTGCCGCGGCGAAGTGACTACGCTCCGCGAGCATCCGGTGCACCGCCGGTCCGACCGCCGACGGGTCGTCGGCCACGACCGCGACACCGGCCTCGGCGGCACGGGCGGCGTTGATGAACTGGTCCGCGCCCTGCGGGAGCAGCACCATCGGCACGCCCACGCTGGCCGCGGCGAGCACCGTGCCGGCACCGGCCGCAGCGACCACCAGGTCCACGCCCTCGAGCAGCTCGCGCATCGGGCGGAACGGCAGGAAGTGCACGTGCTCGGTGTCGTCGAGGCGTTCGCCGATGACGCCGACGGTCGCCACCACGTCGACCTCGTCGGGGTGGAACCCGTCGAGGATCGCCGTCAGCAGCGTCGCGTCGCCGAAGACCGTGCCGAGGGTGACGAGCACCCGCGGTCGCCACTCGCTCACCGGGAACGGTGCGAGCGGCTGTTCGGCGGCGACGTCGGGCCGGCTGTGCGGCTCGGAGCGGAACGGGATCGTGACGGGCGGCTGCGTCCACCCGGGTGCCTGCAGCGACACCGGCGTCGGGTCGAGCAGCGCGATCGGCAGGGTCGGCACCACTCCGCGCTGCGCGTAGCGGGGGAGCACGAGTTCGGCCATCGGTCGGCGGAACTCCTCGGGGACCTCGGGGCCGAAAGCGACGATCGCGTACGGCACGCCGAGCTCCGCGGCGACGAGCGGTCCGACCAGGTCGACGGCGTCCGCGACGACCACGTCGGGTTCCCACCCGTGTGCTGCGCGCAGGGCGTCGTCGACGGTCAGGTCGACGCGTGTGCCGGCGAAGAACTCGGCGACGGCCGCCGGTTCAGGGCGGTTCGCGGGGTCGCTGCCGGGGATGCGCCGGCCCACCTCGGCGAACAGGTCGGGAGGCATGGGTCCGGCCGCCAGGACCGGCACCGTGGGCAGTTCGGTCGCCATGGGCTCGCGCATCCCACCACTGGTGAGCAGGGCGACGTCGTGTCCGGCCGCCTGCGCGGCACGGGCGAGCGGGACGAGGGGCAGGAGGTGTCCGAGTGCGGGCACGCCGGAGAAGAGGATGCGCAAGGGGGGGGCTTCCTGGTTCGGGGTCAGTCGGCGGCGAGGACGAGCGGGATGCTGCGTCGGCGTCCGGTGACGAGGGGGATCGTGCCGGCGGCCACCATGAGCACGAGGCTCACGAGGGCGGCCGGGAGCGCGGCCTGCAGGCCCAGGTGGGGCTGCGTGCCGGGGACGGTGACCGCGAGCGCGACGGCTTGTCCGCAGGCGGTGAGCACGAGGACCACGGCGGCCACGAGGACCGCGGTGCCGACGAGGATGACGGACTCCCAGGCGGCACGGGCGAGCACGGTGGCGCGGGACCCGCCGGCGGCCTCGACCAGCGCGGCCTCCTTCTCGCGGGTGCGTCCGGCCATCAGGACGGTGGCGGCCGCGCCGAAGAGCGACACGAGCAGCGGCCCGCCGAGCATGAGCAGGACGCTCTGCACGTCGAGTCCACCACCCGACGACCCCGTGGTCCGTTGCACGGCGTCACCCAGGGTGTCGAAGCCGGCGAAGAGGCTGCCGGGCAGGGCGATCGTGATGACGAGCGCGCTCACCGTGGCGCTGCTCCGGTCGACGGAGAACGCGGCGGCGTTGCGGGCGAGGAACCACGATGCCGATCGGTGCGCGGGCACCACCGACGTCCAGGCCCGGAGGGCGGCCGGGAACACGACGGGGCCGATCGCGGCGCAGGCGGCCGTCAGGAGCGGCCCGATGAGCAGCACCTGCCCACCGGTCCGGACGCCGGCGTCGACGATCGAGCTGGTCAGCAGCCCGGCGAGCAGCAGCGCCACCGCACCCGCGGCCCACCGGGTCCACGTGGTCCGTGTGCGGACGGACTCGGGCTCCCGCAGGACCTCGATCGGGCGGACGAGGCCGGCTCGGCGCGACGGCCGGAGACTGCTCAGGACGACCACGATCGTCACGGCGAGCACGACCGCGACAGCACTGGTCGGACCGAATCGTTCGTCGAGACCCCGGAGCCCGTCGGACTGCGACAACCCGAAGTGCAGGAACGCCGGCACGAACGGGGCCACGACGAGGCAGCCGATCGTGCTGCCGACCAGCCCCACGACCGCGAGCTGCAGCCGGACGACCACCGTCACCGTGCGGGACGGCACCCCCACCAGCTGCCAGAGCGCGTAACCGCGACGCTGCAGGTCGATCGTCAGGCGGGTGACGCTGCCGAGGACCGCGGTGACGGCGACGATCGTCAGCACGACGACGAGCGACGCGAGCGTGGCGAGGCCCCCGGCTCGGAGCAGGTCCGTCGGTCGGCCGGACCCGATGATCGCGAAACCGGTCTCGAGCATCCCGGCGGCGATGGTGGCGGCCGCTGCGGTGGCCGCGCTGACGACGAGGGCGCCGATCCAGATGCCGGCGTTCTGCCGCAGGTCGCTCAGGACGAGTCGGAGCACGTCAGGCCTCCTGCGCGGCGGCGGTCAGGGCCTCGAGGACCTCGGCGGCGTCCGGGTGCGCCAGCTCGCGGTGCACGGTGCCGTCGCGCAGGACGAGCACACGGTCGGCGCGCGCAGCCGCTTCGAGGTCGTGCGTGACCATCACCACCGACCGGTCACCGTCGGCCATCCGGCGCAGCAGGTCGAGGACCGCGTCACCGGCGGTGGTGTCGAGGGCGCCGGTCGGCTCGTCGGCGAACACGACGTGCGGTTCGGACGCCAGGACGCGTGCGATCGCGACCCGTTGCTGCTGCCCGCCGGACAGCGCGCCCGGTCGGTGGTCCCCGCGGTCGGCGAGTCCGACCGAGTCGAGCGCGGCGTCGACCTGGGCCGCGGAGACCGGTCGGTGGGCGAGGCTGGCGGGCAGCGCGATGTTCTGCCGCGCGGTCAGCGACGGGATGAGGTTGAACGACTGGAACACGAAGCCGACCGTCGAGCGACGGAGCGCCTGCAGTTGCTTCGGTCGGAGGGTCTCGAGGCGTTGCCCGGCGATCGACACCGATCCGCTGTCGTAGGGCTCGAGGGCGGACAGGCAGTACAGCAGCGTCGACTTGCCGGAGCCGCTGGGGCCGACGACGGCGACGAACTCGCCCGGCAGCACGGACAGCGAGACGCCCCGGAGCACCGGGACCCTCGACTGTTCCGGCCCGGGGAACGACTTCGTCAGGTCGTGTGCCTGCAGGAGGGGTTCGGTCATGGTGTCAGTCCATCTCGTTCTCGGCGGCCGGTCACTGGTGCGGACAGGAGGCCCGTGGTGGAGCCAGCTCCACCACGGGCGCGGGTCAGACGTCGGTCGCCGGTGCGGCCGAGCGCAGGATCGCCAGGACCCGCGCGTACCGGCGCTCCTGGTAGATCCCGTGCGCACCGGCGAGCAGGACGGCCGTGACCACCCCGGCGGCCAGGGACCCGGATGGCGCCGACGTGCTCGCGGTCAGCAGGGCCGCCCCGGCACCGGCGACGATGCAGTTCACGACCGCGATCGCGCTCGACAGCGTGAAGAACACCCCACGCCAGGACAGCCGGAGCCCGATGTCGAGCAGCTCGTTCGGCGCCATCCGGTCCTCGGGCACCGGGAAGTACCGCGGGGCGCCCGGCAGGATCGTGCCGTACCAGCGGCGGATCCGCTGCATCGCGGCGAGGGCGACCACATCCTCCAACGAGGTCTGGACGAGCCGCTCGTACGTGAAGACGCCGAGCAGGACGACCACCGGGATCACGACGGCGAGGTAGCCCGTGGCGAAGTCGGTGTCGGCCAGGAACCCGAACGCCACCAGGGCGCTCGACAGCGTCGTCAGGTAGATCGCGGCCCGGGTCGACGACTCCGAGACGGTGATGCCGCGCGCGGTCTGGAGCACGAAGTGCTCGGTGACGAGCGCCGTGAAGAACGCGCTCGGCGCGTCCGGCAGCCGCGCGGCCGCGTGGTCGGCGTCACCGCCGGTGTCGTCGGCCGTACCGCTCGCCGTGTCGTCGGCGGAGCCTTCCGGCATGGGCGCCTCCCGGTGGTCGTCGTGGTCGCGACCCGGTGCCGGGTCGCCGCCACGAGGCTCGCAGCTGGTCCACCGACGGTGCATCCGTTGCGTGACGTAACCCGTGCCTCCAGGCCGTCGACCGGTGCGTCAGTCCGTCGGGCCGGACGCTGCCAGCGCGGCCGCCAGCTCGGTTCGACTCGTCACGCCGAGCTTCGGGAACACCTTGTACAGGTGTGTGCTGACGGTGCGGTGCGACAGGTAGATGCGGTCTGCGATCTCGCGGTTCGTCATGCCGGCGGCGGCGAGCCGCGCGATCTGCAGCTCCTGGGGCGTGAGCTGTTCGCGCGTCGGCGCCGTCGTGCTGCCGGCCCGCTCCGGGGCCTCGCCGGCTGCGCGGAGTTCCGCCGCGGCGCGAGCGGCGAAGCCCGCGGTGCCGGCGGCGTCGAACGCGTGGAGCGCCTCGCGCAGGTGCAGCCGTGCCTCGACCACACGGCGCTCGCGGCGGAGCCACTCGCCGAACAGCAGCTGGGTCCTCGCCAGTTCGACGGGGGCGTCGGCGAGGCGGCCGACCTCGATCGCGCGGGCGTAGAGGGGCTCCGGGTCCGCGCCGTCCGTGTCCGTTCCCGCCGCCTCCGTGCCCTCGGCGAGTAGCGCCCGGCTCCGGACGACGAGTGCGGTCAGGTGCGCGGACCCGGTGGTGCGGGCGACCGCCTCGGCCTCGGCGAGGTTCTCGACGACCGACTCGGGTCGCCCACCCCGGACCGCGGCCTCGGTGCGGTCGGCGATCGCCCACAGCGACCGGGTCGCGTGGACGGTCATGTGCGTGAACTCGATCTGGGCGTCCCGGTGGCGCCGCTGACCGAGGGCGACGAGTCCCGCTGCCCACCGCGCGTCGGCGCTGGCGAGGGCGAGCCGCCCGCCGTGCGCGAACTCCGAGCCCTCGGCCAGCGCAGCCAGCGCGGCCTCCTCTTCGCCGAGCATGGCGTGGCCCCGGGCGAGCGTGGCGTAGGCCATCCCGGCGATGAGCGGGAGCTGGACGTCGCGGGCGATGCGGACGGCGTACTCGGCATCGGCCAGGCCGTCCCGCACCCGCCCGCGCAGCATGAGCACCGTCGCCCGGCCCCGGAGCGCCTGGGTCTCGTCGGCGACGGCGCCGAGCTGGTGGGCGCGCTCGTACGCCAGCTCCCAGCACGTCAGCGCGGTCTCGAGGTCCTGCTGGGACTCGGCGGCGATCGCGAGGGACGCCATCGCGAGCGGCTGCTCGGTGAGCTGCGGCACCAGGTGTGCGAGTTCGGTCCGCAGGTGGTGGGCGGAGCCGAGCGGCGCGAGCACGGCGAGGGCCACCGGCTTCAGCGGGCTCGCCGACCGCACGGCGAGCAGCGCCGCCTCGATGTCCTGCCACTCCGACCGCGGCAGGTTGCGGCCGCGGGCGTTGAGGGCGGCCGCCCAGAGCACCCGCACGAGCCGGTCCGCGTGCTCCGGGCCGGCGAGCACGGGCCGGATCCGGCGGAGTTCGATGCGCGGTCGGCCGGCAGCACCCGTGGTCAGGCTCAGCACCGTCTGCGTGACGGCGGTCTCGGTGACCGTCTCGGGGTCGGCAGCGAGGGAGTCGACCTGCTCCAGGAGCTCGATCGCCTCGGCCGTCATGCCCGCGGCCCGAGCGGTCTCGGCGGCGCGGCCCAGCCGACGTGCCCGGCCGGTGACGCCCTGCGACAGGCTGGCCGCGCGCTCGTAGGCACGGACCGCCTCGGGGCGGGCACCCCGCTGTGCCGCGCGGTCGGCGGCGGCCTCGAGGTCGGCCGCGATGGACTCGTCACGCTCGAACGTCGCCGAGGCCCGGTGCCAGGCGGCGCGCATGCCGTCGGCGACCACCGACGCGAGTGCTCGGTGCGCCGCGGACCGGGCGGCGGCCGAGGCGTTGCCGATCACCGCCGAGCGCAGGAGCGGGTGGCGGAAGCGCAGGGAGACGAGGTCGGTGCGGAGGAGCCCGAGTTCCTCGAGCGGTTCGAGGTCGTCGACGCCGAGGTCCATCGTCCGGGCCGCCGCCATGACGTCCTGCAGGTCTGCGTCGTCGGCCGCCGCGGCGAGCAGCAGGAACGAGCGGCTGCCGGACGGGACGGCGGCGACCTGCTCGAGGAACGCCTGCTCGAGCCGCCGCGTGGTGGGGAGCCTGGACGAGATGGTGGCCGGGCCGCCCGTGGTCCAGGTGACCGGGAGCTCGTGGAGGGCGAGGGGGTTGCCGCCGGCCTCGGCCAGTACCCGTCGGCGGACCGAGGCGGACAGCCTGCCGGCGTGTGCGTCGAGCAGGGCCTCGGCGGCGTCGTCGGGGAGCGGCCCGAGCTCGAACCGCGTGAAGCTGCACGGGGGGACGGCGTTCGGGGCGTGTCCGGTCCGGGCCGCCGCGATGACGACGACCGGGGCGTTCGAGAGCCTGCGCCCCACGAAGTCGAGCACCTCGGTGGTGGACCGGTCGAGCCACTGCAGGTCCTCGGCGCGGACGAACACCGGCCGGTGCGACGCGGCCTCCTCGAGCAGCCCGAGCGTCGCGGTGCTCACCAGGAGACGGTCCGGACTCGGGCCGTCCTCGACCGCGAGGGCCGTGAGCAGTGCGGTCCGCTGCCTGGGTGGCAGGGCGGACGCGAAGGGCAGCAGCGGGTGGAGCAGCTCGTGCAGGCCGTCGAAGCCCACCCTGTTCGCGCCCTGGATGCCGGTGCAGGTCAGCACGCGGAAGCCCGCTCGACGCGCGTGCCGTTCGACGGCGGCGAGCAGGGTCGTCTTGCCGATGCCCGCCTCGCCCTCGACGAGGACCGCGGCGCCGCGCTCGGCTGTTCCGTCCGCCGCCGCCGCCGCCGCATCGTCGAGCATGCGCGTGAGGGCTGCGAGTTCCTCTGCGCGGCCGAACAGTGCACGGTCGTGGACCGGCGGTGACACAGCTCGTTCGGCGTCCACACGCTGCCCTTCGCTCGTTTAGGTGATCTTTCACCTAAATTACGACGCAATGGCACGCAAGGGCAAGCGCAGCTAGGGGTGGTCGGCCGGTCGGGGCAGGGTGCCGTGCTCGAGCACCGACTCGTACACGCGCTCGAGCACGTCGGCGAAGCCCGCCAGCTCGTCCTCGCGCAGGTCGCTGAAGAACATGTCCTTGACGAGTTCGGTGTGGCTCGGCGTCGCTTCGCGGAGCGTCCGCCAACCCGCGTCGCTCAGGGCGACGGCCGTGGTGCGGCGGTCGTGCTCGGCCCGACGGAGCTCGAGGAACCCGCGTTCGGCCATGCGTTTGGCATGGTGGGAGGCACGGCTGCGCTCCCACCCGATGCGGGTCGCCAGGGCCGACATCGTCATCTCGCCGCCCGGCTCGCTCGTGAGCGCGACGAGGACGTCGTAGTCGGCGAGCGAGATGTCGCTGTCCGCCCGCAGTTGCCGGTTCATCTCGTACCGCAGTCGCAGCTGGAGCTTCATGTACGCGTACCAGGTGCGCACCTGCTCGGCGCTCATGGAGGCGTACGGCGACTCCGGGGGCACCTCGTGCTGCATCGACATCGCCCGTGTCCTCCTGCCGCGCGCCCGCCGTCCAGACGCCCGACCATCATCGCAGGGTGTGACGCTGCGCCGGGTCGGGCGTCTGCAGGTGGGTTCAGCTGGTCAGCAGCGTGTAGACCTTCGCGATGCGGTCACCTTCGACGAAGCAGATGTCCATCCCGGACACGACGGGCGGCGCTCCCTCCGGTCCGAAGTGCCAGGCGAGGTACCCCATCCCGTGGTTCTCGTAGACCGGGCCGGCCGGCGAGAACACGAACCCGGGGGCCTCGTCGAGCAGGCGCTGCGCCTTGGTGTGCAGGGCGTCGTGGCCGGTGACGACCTCGTCGGGGTCCAGGAACTCGACGTCCGGGGCGTACGTCCGCTCGATGGCGGCGCGGCGGCGGTCCGGGTCGCGTTCCCCGAACACCTCGAACAGGTTGGCGTGCATGAGCGATTCGAGCGGTTGCGACATGGTGTCTCCGTCGGTGGTGGCTGGTGTCGGGGTGCGGTGGTGGTGGTCTTCGTCACGTGTGCGACGGGGACCGGTCGGTCCAGTCGAAGACGAGGTCCCGGTGCGCGATCGCCCACGCGCCCTCGGCCCGGACGAACCGGTCGAGGTAGCGGATGGACATCGTCAGGAGCACCCGCTCGCCGCCGTCGTGCAGCACGTGGAACGCGACGCAGTACGTCTCGCCCTCGGCGGTGTCGGGCCCGGTGAACCGGATCGTGGACTGGCCGTTGAGGTACGTCGTCACCTCGTACTGCGCGATCAGTCCGGCGAAGGTCTCGGCCAGGTGCTCCCGGCCGTGGATCGTGTCGACCGGCTCGTGCGAGGAGGGGTCGCCGTCGTACAGCACGACGACCCCGTCCTCGGCGAACACGGACGCCTCGAGCACCGCGTCGCGACGGTCGGCCCCGCGGGCGTAGGTCGCCAGCAGGGTCCGGATTTCCTCGCGCGCGACGAGCGTCGCGAGCGTCTCCGGGGTGCCCGCGCGGGCACGCTCCTGCTCAGGCAAGGGCTGCGCGGAGCGACGCGGTGGCGAGCATCAGGGCGTGCTTCGCGGCCTCGGTGTCGTGCAGCGCGTTCACCATCACGAAGTCGTGGACGATGCCGCCGAACCGGGCGTTCGTCGCCTTGACGCCGGCTTCGCGCAGGCGTGCCGCGAAGGCCTCGCCCTCGTCGCGGAGCACGTCGGCCTCGCCGGTGATGACGAGGGTCTCGGGCAGGGTCGCGAGCACCTCGAGTGGTGCACGGAGCGGCGACACCGTCGGCAGGGCACGCACTGCCTCGTCGGTCGTGTACTGGTCCCAGTACCACTGCATGCCGGCGCGGGTGAGGAAGTAGCCCTCGGCGAACTCCTCGTACGAGCCGGTGTCGAACGCGGCGTTCGTCACCGGGTAGAAGGCGACGAGCTTCACGAACTCCACGTCCCCGCGCTCGGCGGCGAGGAGTGCCAGGGCGATCGCCATGTTGCCGCCGACCGAGTCACCCGAGACCGCGAAGCGCGAGGCGTCGAGCCCCTTGTCGCCGCCCTCCTTGACGACCCACTGGGCCGCGGCGTACGACTGCTCGAGTGCGACCGGGTGGCCGACCTCGGGCGAGCGGTCGTACTCCGGGAACACGACGGCGGCGTTCGACCCGATGGCGAGGTCGCGCACCAGGCGGTCGTGGGTGTGGGCGTCGCCGAAGACCCAGCCGGCACCGTGCACGTAGAGGATCACGGGCAGGTTCGCGGTGGTGCCGGCCGGCTTGACCAGGCGGATCTTCACGGTGCCGGTGGGACCGCCCTCGATCTCCAGCCACTCCTCGTCGACCTCGGGCTTGAAGATGGGGGAGTCCTGCACGGAGTCGACCGCCTTGCGCCCCTCGGCGGGCGGCAGGTCGTTCAGGAACGGCGGGTTCGACGTCGCGTCGACGAACTCCTGGGCGGCGGGCTCCAGGGCGATGTGCTTCGGGTTTCCGGTCATGGTGGGCTCCTCGTTGGTCGCTGGTGACGGATGGTGCGTGGCGTGCTCCACGCTGACAGGAGGCCTGTCTCGGCAGCATCCGTCAGGTGACGTATCCGGCACCCAGCCTCCAGAGCCGCTCCGCGTCGCCGTGGTCCAGCGCGTACCGCGCCACCCCGCGGTCGTGGCCGGTGCCGTCGTCGAGCACCGGTGACTCCTGGTTGTCCTCGAAGTACCGCCCGGTCACGCCGGCGACCAGCGGGGAGGCGACCAGTAGTGCCGACGTCGCCGCGCCCTGCGCCGGGGTCTTGAAGAACGGCTGTTCGATCCGGTTGCCGTCGTCGTCGAGCGCGCCCATCGCCCGGAGTGTCGCGTCGTCGAGGTGGCGCTGGAGCCGGGTCGTGATCCAGCCGGGCATCACGGCGTTCGCGGTGACGCCGTGCTCCGCCCACCGGTCGGCGACGCCCACGGCGAGGAGCACGTCGGCCGTCTTCGACTGCGCGTAGGCGGCCCACCGGTCGTACGGACGCACGGCGAAGTGCGGGTCCTCGAAGTGGAACGGGGAGCGCAGGTGCGCGGTGGAGCTCACCGTCACCACCCGGGCGGCACCGGCGGCGAACAGGTGCTCCTGCAGGCCGAGCAGCAGGGCGAAGTGGCCGAGGTGGTTCGTCGCGAGCTGCATCTCCCAGCCCGATGCGGCGAGCTGCTTCTCGGGCAGAGCCATCACGCCGGCGTTGGCGACCACCCCGTCGACCGTGCCCTGCCACGCGTCGGTGAAGCGGCCCACGGAACCGAGGTCGCTGAGGTCGAGCGCTCGCGGCACGACCCGGCCACGGGCCTCCAGGTCGGCGAACGCCGCGTCGGCGCGGGCCGTGTCGCGCACCCCGACGACGACCTCGGCTCCGGCGCCGGCGAGGGCGCGGACGGTCTCCGCACCGATGCCGGAGGCGCCTCCGGTCACCAGGTACCGGCGGCCGTGCAGGTCCACGCCGGCGAGGACGTCGGCCGCGGTGGCGGATGCGGAGAAGGGGGTGCGGACGGGGTCAGACATCGTCGCGCTCCGTTCGTGCCGCGGCGAGCCGCTCGAGGATCCGGGCCAGCTGCTGCGGCATGTCCCCGGGCTTCCGGGCGGTGATGAACTGGCCGTCCTCGACCACGGGCTCGTCGATCCAGGTGCCGCCGACCGCACGGAGCTCGTGCGCGACCTCGTGCCAGGACGTCAGGCTGCGTCCCTCGACCAGCCCGGCGGAGGCCAGGACCTGGGGTCCGTGGCACACGGAGCCGATGAGTCTGCCCGTGGCGGCGAAGTCCCGGACGAACGCCAGGGCCTCGGGGATGGTCCGGATCTCGGCCGGGGCCAGTCCGCCGGGGATGAAGACCGCGTCGTAGTGCTCGGCGGTGGCGTCCGCGACGCGCTGCAGCCCGGTCCGCAGGGACAGGCCGACGTACCCGGTGAGGGTCCCGCCGTCGGGCGTCAGGACGTCGACGTCGTAGCCGGCCTCGACGAAGCGGTAGTAGGGGTAGAAGAACTCGACGTCCTCGACGCGGTCCGCGGTGAGGATCGCGATCCGGCCGACCGGGGGCCGATCGGCGCGGATCGCGGCGCGGTTGTCGGTGACGTGGGGGTCGGTGGTGGTGGGCACGATGGTCACTCCTTCGGCGTCGAGGCCGTTGCCTCGGCATCGTTTGACAAGCATCAAACCATTGGGATCATCCCTGATAGGTTTGATGCATGTCAAACGACGAGTCGAAGGCCGGGCACGACCCCTTCCCCCTGCCCGCCGTCGAGGACCTCGAACTGGTGCGGGTGCTCCGGGCGGCCGGTGACCCCGCGCGACTGGTGATCATCGAGCGGCTGTCGGACGGCGACTACCACCCGTGCAACCTCACCGACTACCGGCTCGACATCCACAAGACGACGCTCTCGCACCACTTCAAGGTGCTGCGCGAGTCCGGGCTGACCCGGACGCGTGTGACGGGGCGCGAGCATGCTGTGCAGCTGCGCCGGGACGCGCTCGACGCACGCTGGCCCGGGCTGCTCGACACGCTCGTCGCGGCTGCGGTGCGGGACGACCCCGAGGCGCAGGTGGCACCCGGGGTGTCGCCCGCTGGCTAGCTGCGAGCCGCTGCCGCCAGTGCGGCGGTCATGCCTGCCCTGTCGTGCCGGACCCCGTACGCCGGCTGGTCGCGTTCGTACCGCCAGCCCTCGCTCAGCGACCCCGCGTCGACCACGTCGAACCCGAACCGGTCGAGCAGCTCGGTGACGACGGCCTTCGCGTCAGCGTCGTCCCCGGCGACGGTCAGGGCTCGGCGCCCCGGCGTGCCCGCGGGGGCCCCGTCCGTGGTGACGTCGGCGGCACCGAGGTTGTTGAACGCCTTGACGACCCGGGCGTCCGGCAGCGACCGCTGGAGCAGCTCGGAGGTGGTCGGCACCGCGCCCTGCTCGAGCTCGTCCACGGGTCCGAAGAACTCCGGGTAGTAGTTGCCGGTGTCGACGACGACCTTGCCCGCGAACGCCTCGGCCGGCAGGTCCCGGTAACCGTTGATCGGGATCGAGACGACGACGACGTCGCCGGCCCGGGCGGCGTCGGCGACGGTGGCTGCTCCGGCACCGGGGGAGAGCTCGTCGATCAGCGACTCGAGCGTCTCGGGCCCGCGGGAGTTCGCGAGGACGACGTCGAGCCCGACGGCGATCGCGCGGCGGGCGATCTGCGTGCCGACGTTGCCGGCGCCGATGATGCCGAGGGTCTCGATGGGGGTGGTGGTCATGTGCTTCCTGTTCCTCGATCGGGATGGGTTCCGAGCAACGGTCGCTCGTCGACGCCGACGGCGGCATCCGTCACTCGACGTATCCGCGACGGGTCTCGGCACGGCCGGTGGTGCCGAGCCGCGCGGGCCCCTACCGTGGGCTCGTGCCGAGCGCGACCCGCCCCGACCAGCCGCACTGGCGCATCGCGCCGTGGAGGTTCCTCCTCTCGCCGACCCCGTGGCGGTCGGTGCTGTTCGTCGCCCTGACGGCCGCACTCGGGCTCGTCCTGGCGGCGCCGGTGGTGGCCACCTGGTTCGTCGCACCCTTCTGGGCCCTGTTGATCGCCCGCTTCGAGCGGTGGCACCCGGTCGTGCTCGGCGAGCCGCGCATCGCCGACCCCCGCGCTGTCCGCCGGAACCGCCCGGGCAGGTTCCGCGACAGGCTCCGCGACCCGGTGGTCTGGCGCGAACTCGGGCACCTGGTCGTGTTCGCCGCCTTCGCCGCCGCCGGGTTCGCGCTCCTGGTGCTGACGCTCGTCGCCCTCGTGCTCGCCGTACGCGCGTCGATCGGCGGCGCACCCCGGCCCGACGACGTCATCGGGAACGCGGTCGCCGGGCTGCACCTCGCCGCACCGGTCGTGCTGGCCGGGTCGATGGCGGTGCTCGTCGTCGCGCTTTACGGGTTCGCCGCCCTGGCGCTCGCCGAGGTGTCGATCGCCCGCACGCTGCTCTCCGGCCGGGCGGAGTTGCTCGAGCAGCGCGTCGAGGAGCTCACGTACTCCCGGCAGGCGTTGCTCGACGGGTTCGACGCCGAACGCCGGCGCATCGAACGCGACCTGCACGACGGCGCCCAGCAGCAGCTCACGGTGCTCGCGATGAACGTCGGCCTGCTCGTCGTCGAACTCGACGCGGCCGTCGCCGCGGCCGCGGAGCGGGACCGACCCGACCTCGACGCACTGCGCACCACGGCCGACCGGATCACCGACAACGTCGACGACGCCGTCCGGGCACTGCGGGACAGCGTGCGCGGCATCCATCCCCGGGTGCTCGTCGACCACGGGTTCGGTGCCGCGGTCGACGAACTGGCCGCGCGCTCACCCCTGCCCGTCCGCGTCGACGTCCGCCTGCCGGAGCGGCTGCCGGCGCGGACCGAGACGGCGGCGTACTTCGTCGTGAGCGAAGCGCTCACGAACGCCGTCCGGCACGGTGCCGCCCGCGCCGTGTCGGTGACCGCCGGGGCAGCGGACGGATGGTTCCGACTCGAGGTGGTGGACGACGGGACGGGCGGTGCGGTGCCCACGCCCGGCGGTGGGCTCGACGGTCTGCGTGAACGTGCGGCGGTGCTCGGCGGGACGCTCGTCGTCGACAGCCCGGCGGGCGGCCCGACGGCGCTCCGGTTCACGGTGCCGCTGCGCGACGAGGCGGTGCCGCTGCGCGACGCGGCCGTGCCCCTGCGCGATGCGGCCGTGCCCCTGCGCGAGCGTGACCGCACCGACCCGTGATCCAATGACGCTCGTGAAGATCTTCGTGGCCGAGGACTCCGTCCTCCTGCGTGCCGGCCTGGTCAGCCTGCTCGAACGCTTCGGGCACGCCGTCGTCGGGACCGCCGAGGACGCCGTCGGCCTGGTGTCCGGTGTGACCGCCCTCGTCGCGGCCGGGGAGGCCCCGGACCTCGTGCTCACCGACGTCCGCATGCCCCCGGACGGCACTGACGACGGCCTGCGCGCCGCGATCGCCCTGCGTCGGGAGCACGTCGGGCTGCCCGTGGTGGTGCTGTCCCAGTACGTGGCGGACGCTTCCGTGCAGGACCTGCTCGACGACGGACACGGCGGTGTCGGCTACCTGCTGAAGGACCGTGTCGGCAAGGTGCCGGCGTTCCTCCGGTCGCTCGAGACCGTGGCGGACGGCGGCGTCGTGGTCGACCCCGAGGTGGTCCGGCACCTCACCGGGAGCCGCGCGGCACCCGGCCCGCTGTCCCGCCTGACCGACCGCGAACGGACCGTGCTGACCCACATGGCCGAGGGCGCCTCCAACGCCGACATCGCCGCGGTGCTCCACCTGTCGGACGCCGGCGTCGCGAAGCACGTCGGCAACGTGTTCACGAAGCTCGACCTGACACCGGACGACGCCAACCGGCGTGTCCGTGCGGTGCTCACCTACCTGCGCGAACAGCGCTCCGAACAGCGCTGAGGAGCCGGAGATGACGACCATCGGACTGCGCCGGATGGTGCCGCGCGACCCCGACCAACGACACCGGGCGGCGAGCCCCCTGGAGCTGCTCTTCGACCTGGTGTTCGTCGTCGCGGTGGGCTTCGCGGCGACGAACCTGCACGAGATCGAGCTCGAGGGACACGTCACCTCCGCCGTGCTGGCCTACGGGCTGGTGTTCTTCTCGATCTGGTGGGCCTGGATGAACTTCACGTGGTTCGCCACGTCGTTCGACACCGACGACTGGCTCTACCGGGTGATGACCTTCGTGCAGATGGCCGGGGTGCTCGTCCTCGCCGCCGGGGTGCACGCGGCCATGGTCGAGAACGACTTCACGATCGGCATCATCGGCTACGTCGTCATGCGGCTGGCCCTGGTCGGCCAGTGGATCCGCGCCGCCGCGTCCTCCACCCGCTACCGCCGGACCGCCACCCTGCACGCCGTCGGCATCACGGTCGTGCAGCTGCTCTGGGTGCTCTCCCTGGCCCTGCCCGACGACGTCTGGTCGTACGCCGCACCGTTCCTCGTGCTCGCCGAGCTGTCCGTGCCGATCTGGGCGCAGACCTCGACGGGGACGGCCCCGTGGCACACCCGGCACCTGGCCGAGCGGTTCTCCCTGTTCACCCTCATCGTCCTGGGCGAGGGGCTCGTCGCCTCGGCCGGCGCGGTGATCGATGCCCTCTCGCACACCGAGCACCTCGGAGCCCTGCTGGCGCTCGCGGGCTGCGGGCTCGTGATCACCGTCGGCATGTGGTGGATCTACTTCTCACGCGAGCAGCACGCGCACATCCGCTCGCTGCCCACCGCGCTCGTGTTCGGCTACGGCCACTACTTCGTCTTCGCCGCCGCCGGTGCCCTGCCGGCCGGCATCGAGGTCGCGGTCAGCGCCGACGCCGGACACGTCGAGCTGTCCTCCGCCTCGGTCGCCGCGACCGTCGCGGTGCCGGTCGCGGTGTTCGTGCTGTCGATCTGGGCGCTCGCGATCCGGCCGTCGCTGTCGGCGCGGGCCAACGCCGTCGTGGTGGTCCTGGTGCTCGTGGTCCTCGCGTCGATCCCGGTGCCGGCGGTCTCCCTGCCGGTCACGGCGCTCGCCGTGGTGGCGGTCGTCGTGACCCTCGAGGTCGCGTCCGCACGGACCGACACCTGACGGACGACGGACGGGAGGCACGGTGCCAGCTGGCACCGTGCCTCCCGTCGGTCAGGTGGTCGCGTCGACGACCCGTCAGCGCTCCGGCTGCTCCGTCGCGGGCCCGTCGTCCGCTGCCGGGCACGCGTCGAGGCTCGGGTCGACCGCCGGGTCAGCCGAGACCGACTCGGTCCGCGCCGGGAAGTCGTCGAGCGCTCCGGCTCCGAGCGTGGGGGCTGCCGTTCCGCGGCCGCCGCGCACCCGGTTCTTCACCGCAGCCCACGGACGACCGAGGCCGGACCGTGCCGGACGCTCGGTCGGCGCCTCGACCTCGAGGCCGTAGTAGGCGCCGACGTGCTCGAGCAGGACCTCGCGCTCGGCCTTGTCGTAGGCGCGGCGCTCGCGCGTGAAGGCGATGATCGTCGACCAGCAGGTCAGGATCAGGACGACGCTGAACGGCAACGCGGTCGTGATCGCCGCGGTCTTCAGGGCGTTCAGTCCACCGCTGAGCAGCAGGGCGACGGCGAGCAGCGCAGCGACACCGGCGAAGAAGACCCGCAGCCAGTTCTTCGGCTCGATGTCACCGCCCGACGCGATCATCGCCATCACGAGCGAACCGGAGTCCGACGAGGTCACGAAGAACACGCCGATGAGCAGGATCGCGCCGTAGGTCAGGACCATGCCGGCGGGCAGGTCGCCGAGGACCGCGAACAGCGACCCCTCGATGTCGACCGAGCCGTCCGAGCCGATCAGGCCGCCCGAGCCGTCGGTCTGGCGGTGGATCGCGGTGCCGCCCAGGACGGCGAACCACAGGAACGTGAGCGCAGTCGGCACCAGGAGGACGCCGAACACGAACTGGCGGACGGTGCGGCCCTTGGAGATGCGGGCGATGAAGACACCGACGAAGGGCGCCCACGACATCCACCAGCCCCAGTAGAAGGTGGTCCAGGCGCCCTGCCAGGCTTCGCCCTCGGCGCCCTGCTGCGCGGTGACGTTGAACGACAGGCCGACGATGTTCTGCAGGTAGGAGCCGATCGACTGCACGAAGTCGCGGAGCAGGAACTGCGTCGGCCCGACGATGAGCACGAACAGCAGCAGTGCCGCGGCGAGCAGCAGGTTGAAGTTCGACAGGATCTTCATGCCCTTGGTCACGCCGGTGACGAGCGAGACGATCGTGACGGCGGTGATCACCGCGATGATGGCGATCTGGCTGACGATGCTGCTGTCGGCGATGCCCGCGCTCTCGAGTCCGGCGCCGATCTGGATGACCCCGAGGCCGAGCGAGGTCGCGACGCCGAACAGCGTGCCGACCAGGGCGATCACGTCGATCAGGTTGCCCCAGCCGCCGCGCACGCGGTTGCCCAGCAACGGTTCGAGGGCCCAGCGGATCGACACCGGGCGACCCCGGCGGTGGATCGCGTACGCCAGGGCGAGGCCGAGGACGACGTAGATCGCCCACGCGTGCAGGCCCCAGTGCAGGAACGTCTGCGTGAGGGCCTGCTGCGCGAGCTCCTTCTCGTTGCCGGTGACGCCGGGGCGCGGGGAGGCGAAGTGGCTGAGGGGCTCGGACACGCCGTAGAAGACGAGGCCGATGCCCATGCCGGCGGCGAAGAGCAGTGCGAACCACGACCCGGTCGAGAACTCGGGCTCGTCCTGGTCCTTGCCGAGCTTGATGTCACCGAAGCGGCTGAAGCCGACGAACAGCGAGAAGCCGACGAAGAACGCGGCGATCAGCACGTAGTACCAGCTGAAGTTCTTGACGATGCCGTCCTGCAGACCGAGGAACAGCGCCTCGGCGGTGGAGGGTGAGATCAGGGTGAAGGCCACGAACCCCAGCACGATGACGGCGGCGGGCCAGAACACCCACCGCCGCAACTGCGGTGTCGTGGTCACGGGTCCGGGCAGGGGAGGAGTGGTGCTTGCCATGCAGTCCATGGTGCCTGCTCGCGTTCCTGTGCGTTCGCCCAGGCGTGTCGTGGCCGACGATGCGCTCCGCGCCGTGTCCGTCCCAGCGCGCCGCGTGCTCGTGCACCAGGCGGCGACTCGCGGCCGTGGACACGCGCTTCGGCGGACGGGAGGCGCGGGGCGGGATGGCACTGTGCCTCCCGTCCATGGGGCGCACCGACCACTGCCACATGCGATTACAACGTTGACGTGCGCTTTACAGCGCTGTAAACAGGAGCCTGCGCGACGATGCGCAACGAGGGAGAGACCCGATGGTGGGAAGCAGGACCGCAACACTCCAGGCCGCGGTGAGCCGGCGGGGGTTCCTCGCGGGCGCGGCCGGTGGCATCGCACTCGGCACGATGGCGCTCGCCGGGTGCGCGACCCCGGGGCGTGCCGCCGGTGGTGTCACGACGCTCCGCTTCTACGAGCAGAAGCAGGAGGTGATCGCCTACTTCGACAAGCTGCTGCGGAAGTTCGAAGGGGAGCACGCCGGCATGTCGGTCGTGCACGACAGCACGGCGGCCATCGCCCCGCAGTTCGTGCGCGGCGAACCGGCCGACGTCGGGTGCTTCAACGACAACCTCGAGCTCGCCCGGTACATCTCGCGAGGCGTGCTCAGCGACCTCAGCGACCTGCCGTCGGCAGCGCGGGTCCGACCGGACATCGACACCCTGACGAACCAGTACGCGAAGTTCGAGGACCGCACGAGCGTGCTGCCGTACTCGCTCGCGGCGGCCGGGGTGATCTACAACAAGCGGATCTTCGCCGAGCACGACCTGCCGGTCCCGACGACGTGGGACGAGTTCGTCGAGGTCTGCCGGACGCTGCAGAAGGCCGGCATCACGCCGATCTACGCCACCGACCGGGACACCTGGACGCTCTGGCAGGGCCTGTTCGACTACTCGGTGGGCAGCCTCGTCGACACCGGCTCGTTCTTCCGCAAGATGAAGGCCCTCGGCGCCGACGTCGGTCCCGACTCCGAGGTGTCGTTCGAGAAGGACTTCGCGGTGCCGATGGAGCGCGCGAAGACCATCTCGTCGTTCTTCAACCGCGACCACGCCACCCGGGCCTACGCCGACGGCAACCTGGCGTTCGGCAAGGGCGAGGCCGCGATGTACCTGCAGGGCCCGTGGGCGCTCGGGCAGATCGCGCTCATCGACGAGAAGCTGCCCGTCGGCACCTTCGCCCTGCCGGTGTCGAACGACCCGGCCGACCGCAAGGCCCGGGTCAACATCGACCTCGGGCTCTGGATCCCCACGGCGTCCGAGCACCCGGAACAGGCGAAGGAGCTCGTCGAGTTCCTCATGCAGCCCGAGGTCATCGACGCCTACAACCGCGACAACCTGGCGTACTCGCCCCGCATCGACGCACCGCCGCAGCAGGACGAGCGCCTCGCCGGCCTGCAGCAGTACGTCGACGACGCGGCGTTCTACCAGGGCGCCGGCACCTTCATCCCCACGTCGATCCCGCTCGGCAACTACCTGCAGTCGGCGATCCGGAGCGGGGACTTCACCTCGATGCTGCAGCGGCTCGACTCGGACTGGCGGCGGCTCGCCGGCCGTTCCGCGACGGTCTGAGCCGGACCAGGACACAGGAGCCACCATGACCATGCAGACCCCGCTCTCCCGCGACACCGACCCGGAGACCTCCGGACCGGCGACCGACGCCGCCCGCACGCACCGACGTGTGGGCGCGCGCGGTGTCGGTTCACTCAGCCGCACCGAGGGCATGTACTACCTGTTCCTCGTGCCGGCCCTCGTGCTGTTCACGGCGTTCGTCGTCGCCCCCGCCTGCGTCGGCGTCTTCTACAGCTTCACCGACTACCTCGGGTTCGGGCAGTGGGACTTCATCGGCATCGAGAACTACAAGGCGCTCGTCTCCGACCCGGCGATCCTGGCGTCGTACGGCTTCACGCTCGGCTTCGCGGCCGTCACCGTCGTCGTCACGCAGGTCGTCGCGCTGTCCCTGGCGATCGCCCTGGCGAAGAAGATCCGGTTCGCCGCCGGGTTGCGGTCGGTGTTCGTCATCCCGATGGTGATCTCCGGGATCATCGTCGCCTACGTGTTCAACTTCCTGTTCTCGAACACCGTGCCGGCCCTGGCCACGAGCGTCGGTTTCGGCCCGCTCGAGCAGAGCGTCCTCGGCGACCCGAACCTCGCCTGGCTCGCGATCGTGATCGTGTCCGCCTGGCAGACCGTGCCCGGCGCGCTCCTCATCTACACGGCGGGTCTGACGTCCATCCCCGAGGAGCTGTACGAGGCCAGCGCGCTCGACGGCGCGACCGGCTGGAAGCAGCTGCGCTCGATCACGCTCCCGCTGCTCGGTGGCTTCATCGTCATCAACACCGTGCTCGGCGTGAAGGGCTACCTCGGCGCCTACGACGTGATCGTCGGTCTGACCAACGGCGGCCCCGGCAGCGCGACGAGCAGCGTCGCGATGACCATCTTCGGCGGCTTCACCGGCGGCGACTACGCCTACCAGATGGCGAACGCGACCGTGTTCTTCATCATCACCGTCCTCATCTCCGTGCTGCAGCTCGCGGCGACCCGCGGAAGGAACCTGCGACTCGCATGACCGCCATCGACACACGACCCCCGACCGACACCCGCGCCGTGACCACCGGCGGCGCCGGTGGTTCCGGCCGCGGCCACCGCCGACGACTGGGCGGTACGAACTGGACCCTGACCGTGGTCCTCGGCCTCGCGTCGCTGACCGTGCTCATCCCGCTGTACGTGACCCTCTCGATGGCGTTCAAGACGACCGAGCAGTCCGTCGACGGCAACGCGCTCTCGCTGCCGTTCCCGTTCAACCCGGGCTCCTTCGCCGAGGCGTGGCAGCTGACCCGGTTCCCGGTGTCCTTCTCGGTGTCCCTCGGCGTCGCGGCGCTCACCGTCGTCGCCACGCTGCTGCTCAGCTCGTTCGCCTCGTACGCGATCGTCCGGAACTGGCACAAGCGGTTCTTCCGCTACTCGTTCGTCTACCTGCTCGCGGCGATGTTCCTGCCGTTCCCGGTGGTGGCGCTGCCGCAGATCAAGCTGACCGCCGAGATCGGCCTCGACAACCCGATCGGCGTCGGGATCCTGCACGCCATGTTCCAACTGTCGTTCAGCGTGCTGCTCTACTCGGCGTACCTGCGGTCGATCCCGGTGGAGCTGGAGGAGAGCGCCCGCATCGACGGGGCATCCACGTGGCAGATCTTCTGGCGGATCATCTTGCCGCTCCTCGGCCCGATGAACGCGACGGTCGGCATCTTCGCCTTCCTGGCATCGTGGAACGACTTCATGATGCCGTCGCTCATCACGGCGGATCCGGGGTTGCAGACCCTGCCCGTGGTGCAGAACATCTTCCAGAGTCAGTTCGGCACCAACTACAACGTCGCCTTCGCCTCGTACCTGATGGCGATGGCGCCCACGATCATCGTCTACCTGTTCGCGCAGCGCTGGGTCATCAGCGGCGTGACGCAGGGCGCGGTCAAGAGCTGAGAGGCACCACGTGAGCAGCACCACCGGCACCAGCACCACCGGCACCACCAGCGCCGTCCTTCCCACCATCCGTCCGTTCCCCGGTTCGGACCCGGTCGCCGACCCCGCAGCCGTCGTCACCGGCGACCACTGGCGCATCACCGTGCTCGACGCCGGGGCGTTCCGCATCGAGTGGAGCGACGACGGCGGGTTCGAGGACCGGGCGTCGACCTTCGCGATGCGCCGCCGCCTGCCCGTGCCGGCGTTCACCGTGGAGCGGACGGCCGCCGCCGACGGCACCGGCACCGGCACCACCGCCAGCGTCGTCGTCACCACCGACCGCGCCCGACTGCGCTACGACGGCCGCCCGTTCAGCCCGAGCGGCCTGGTCGTCGAGACCACCGGCCCGGACGCCAACCGCTGGCGCTGGGGGCAGGAGCCGCGCGACCTCGGCGGCACCGGCCGCACCCTCGACGACGTCGACGGCCGGATGCCGCTCGAACCGGGGATCCTGGCCCGCGACGGCATCACCGCGCTCGACGACAGCGAGTCGTTCCTGTTCGCCGACGACGGCTGGATCGGCACGCGGGTCCCCGGGCGCCGCGACGTCACGGTCTTCGCGTACGGCCGCGACTACGACGCCGCGCTGCGCACCTACCACGCGGTCTCCGGGCCGCCGTCGCGGATGCCGCGGTGGGCACTCGGCAACTGGTGGAGCCGGTACCACCCGTACAGCGACACCTCGTACCTCGAGCTGCTGGACCGCTTCACCGACGAACACCTGCCGTTCTCGGTCGCCGTCATCGACATGGACTGGCACCGGGTGGACTCGGTCCCGCCGCGCTTCGGCAACGGCTGGACGGGGTACTCGTGGGAGCCGTCGCTGTTCCCGGACCCGCGTGCGTTCCTCGCCGAACTGCACCGCCGGGGGATGCGCACGACGCTGAACCTGCACCCGGCCGACGGCGTGCGGGCGTTCGAGGACGCCTACCCCGCGGTGGCGCGCGCGATGGGGGTCGACCCGGAGACCGAGCAGCCGATCCCGTTCGACCCGACGGACCGCCGGTTCCTGCAGGCGTACTTCGAACAGCTGCACCGCCCGCTCGAGGAGCAGGGCGTTGACTTCTGGTGGATCGACTGGCAGCAGGGCCGCGAGACCGGGCTGCCCGGGGTCGACCCGCTGTGGCTGCTCAACCACTTCCACCTGCTCGACTCGGCGCGACACACCGCGTCAGGCGCAGGCGCAGACGCAGACGAAGCTGCAGCCCCGGTCGACGGCATGACCTTCTCGCGCTACGCCGGCCCCGGCAGCCACCGCTACGCCGTCGGGTTCTCCGGCGATGCCGTCGTGTCGTGGGCGTCCCTGGCGTTCCAGCCCGAGTTCACCGCCACCGCCGCGAACATCGGCTACCCCTGGTGGAGCCACGACATCGGCGGCCACACCCGCGGCGTCCGCGACGACGAGCTCGCCACCCGCTGGGTGCAGTTCGGGGTGTTCTCGCCGATCATGCGTCTGCACTCGGCGAACAACCCGTTCATCCGCAAGGAGCCGTGGGTGTTCCCGGCCGAGGCGCGCGCCGCGATGGGCGAGGCGCTCCGCTTCCGCCACCGCCTGGTGCCGTACCTGCACACGATGAACCACGGCACCGCCGAGGGAACCGCGCTGGTCCGGCCGCTCTACCACCTGGAGCCGCGCCGCGACGAGGCGTACCGGGTGCCGAACACCTACGCGTTCGGCTCGGAGCTGCTCGTCGCCCCGATCGTCGCACCCCGCGACCCGGTCAGCCGGCACGGGGTCGCCCGGGCCTGGTTGCCGCCGGGCACCTGGACCGACGTCTTCACCGGCACGGTGTACGCGGGCGACCGGTTCGTCGACCTGCACCGCACGCTCGACACGGTGCCGGTCCTGCTGCGCGCCGGCGGGATCCTGCCGCTCGCCGCGGCCGACCAGCTCGACGCCACCGTCAACCCGACGGCGTTCGAGGTCCTCGTCGCCCCGGGTGCCCCGGGTGCCTTCACCCTGGTCGAGGACCACGAGGGCGAGGGCAGCCGCACCGCCCGGACACGTCTCAGCTGGGACCCCGAGCACGCCGAGTTCCGGGTGCACGCCACCACCGGAGCCCTCGACGTCGTCCCCGCCCACCGCGAGTGGCGGATCACGTTCCTCGCCGCACCTGCCGACGGCCAGGAGCCGTCGGCGCGTTCGGCCGACCGGTTCTCGGTCGACCTGTCGGTCGACTCCGCGTCGGGTGGCTCGGTCACGCTGGTCGGCGCACCGGTCGTCGGTGTCGACGCGCGGGACGCCGTCCGGCGGGTCCTCGAGGGCGCGCAGGCCGGCAATCCGGAGAAGCTCGAGGCGTGGGAGGTCGTGGCGAAGGACCTGCCGCGTGCGGACCGCATCGTCGAGCTCGGCACGGTGGGCCTGCCGGACGCCCTGCGGGACGTCGTCGTCGAGCTGCTCGCCAGCGTGCACCCGGGGGAGTCGACTCCAGCAGGCCGCTGACGGCAGGTGACGTGGGAGGTGCGGGCTGGAGGCCCGTGGCCGGGCCCGACACGTGCCCTGGGACCGGCCACACTGCGGACTGGAGGCTCGTGGCCGGGCGCGCGCCGGGCCTCCTGTCCGTCGTCAGGCGCCCTGGTGCGCCGCCCGGTCGGACGTGCCGTCCGCGTACGGCGCGCTCTCGCCGACGAGCAGGCGGTGGCCGACCGTGACGAGCCGACCGGGCACCTCGGAGCCGTCCATCCGCTCGACCAGCAGGTCGAGCGCGGTGCCGGCGATGGCGACCGTGTCGGGTGCGACGGAGGTCAGGCTCGGCACCAGGCTCGACCCGAGGCCGACGGCGTCCCAGCCGACGACCGCGACGTCGCGGGGTGCGTCCAGGCCGCGCAGGCGCATCGCGCGGAGCGCCCCGAGCGCCGCCAGGTCGTCGCGGCAGAGCAGCCCGTCGACCTGCAGGCCGGCGTCGAGCGCGGCACCGAAGGCGACCTCGGCACCGGCGGCGTCGCCGACCTCGCGGGGCACCAGCAGTGCGTCGTCGAGTGGCAGGCCCGCGGCGACGAGTCCGGCGCGGTAGCCGTCCAGGCGCAGGCCGGACGTGCGCGAGGACGGCCCGGTCTCGTGCCCGAAGAACCCGATGCGCCGACGACCGAGCGCGACGAGGTGCGCGACGGCCTCGTCGGCAGCGCCGGCGTTGTCGATGACGACCTGGTCGGCGTGCGGCGGCCGGACGTCCTCGCCGAGGAACACCACGGCGGTGTCCCCGCGGATCCGGTCGATCGTCTCGGGCGTGAGCACCTGGGGGTGGATCACGACCCCGTCGACCACTCCGGCCTCGCGCCCACGCACCGCGGAGCGCTCGCCGTCCGGGTCGCCGGCGGTCTCCTCGAGCAGGAGCTGGTAGCCGCGGTCGGCGCAGACCCGCGAGAAGACGTGAGCGAGCTCGGCGAAGTAGGGGCGACGCAGGTCGGGGAACGCGAAGGCGAGCATGTTCGACCGCCCGGTCGCGAGTGACCGGCCCGACACGTTCGGCCGGTAGCCGAGCTCGTCGATCGCGGCCTGTACCCGGCTGCGCATGGGGTCGCTGACGTGCTGGTAGCCGCGGACGACGTTGGACACCGTCTTCATCGAGACGCCGGCGTGCGCGGCGACGTCCTGCAGCGTGACCTTGCCCATCCGCTCACCGTAGCGGGCGGAGCGTCACCGGACCCGGCGGACCGGCCGGGCCGTGCTCGGTCGTGCTCGCGGTTGCTCGGTCGTGGTCGTCAGGGGACGAGCCGGCGCTGCACGATCGCGCGGGCGACCTCGGAGAGCGCTTCGTGGTGCTCGAGCGCGTACCCGCGGATCACGGCGAAGGCGTCCTCGATCGAGACGCCCCGCAGGTACGACACGACACCCTTGGCCTGCTCGATGACCTCGCGTGATCCGATGGTGCGCTGCAACTGTGCGCGGACGACCTCGTGCTCGCGCAGGGAACGCTCGTGCAGGATGCCGATCGTCGCCACGTCGGCCAGGGCCCGGGCGACGCGCAGGTCCGACTCCCCGAGGGAACCGGGGCGGACACCGAACAGGTTGAGTGTGCCGATGACGTTGCTCCCCAGCCGCAGCGGGACGGCGTGCACCGACCGGAACCCGAGCGCGAGCGCACCCGTGCGGAACATCGCCCACTCCGCCGGTGCCGCCTCGATGTCCGGGCACGTCACGGCCCGTCCGGTCGCGAACGAGGTCATGCAGGGGCCGGCCTCGGCGTCGAGCTGCAGGACCTCGACGAGCCGGGTGGCCTCGGACGTCGACGCCACGACCTCGAGCTCCTGGTCGTCGTTCGCCAGCAGGATGCCCGCGGCGTCGATGCCGAGCACGTCGGCGCAGGTCTCGACCAGGGTCTGCAGGAGCTCCACGACGTCGTACGCGTCCACCAGGGTGTCGGCGAGCGATGTGAACGTCTCGAGGATCTGTGCTTCTCTGCCTGCCGTCGTCACTGGACCTCCTCGATCAGGTCGCCTCGTTTCTCGAACCGGACCGTGCCGTCCAGAATCTGCTCCGCCACCCGCCGCATCGTCCTCCGACGGGCGAACGCGTGGCCCTGCAGCAGCAGGTAGGCGTCCTCGGGGCTGATGTCGAGCTGCGCGAGCACGACCCCGGTGGCCTGGTGCACCACGCGACGCGACGTGGGACTCCGGTCGAGCAGGGCGTCGTCCTCGTCCGCGATCGAGCGGAGGGCCCTGCGGAGGACCCGGCGGCTGACGGCGGAGGCGAGGGTCATGGCCTGCCGCACCGTGTGGTCCTCGATCGTGGCGGGCCGCGGCACGTACACGTCGACCGCGCCGAGCGGGAACGGGCCGAACGCGACCGGGAACGCGAAGACCGCACCGACCGGTTCGCTCCGGACGGCCTCGTTGAAAGCAGGCCACTCGGCGTTCGGATGACGGACGACGTCGGTCTCCAGGACCGGGACGTCCTTCGACAGGGCGGTCCAGCACGGTCCCTCGGACAGGTCGAACTGGATCTCGTCGACGCGGGCGGCGACCTGGTCCGTCGCCGAGACGGTCTCGCTGGGGCAGAGTTCACCGAACGTCGAGATCGAGACGCCGCCCATCGGCAGCGCGAGTGCAAACGGCCGACTGAGTTCGTCGTCGGCGATGTCCGCCGACCGGAGCGCACGGAGTGCACGCTCGAATGCGTCATCCATGGTCGCCTTCCCTGCCGTGATCCGATCCTACGCGCTGTCCCGTTCCGGACGATCCGGACGGCGCAGGCGCGCTGGACGGCGGTCCTGCGCGCCAAGCCGGCAGTTCGACCGGCGGGTACGACCCCTGCTCGTCCTGCACACGGAGCATCGCGTCCAGGGCGACCAAGCTCACGCCGGACGTCTCACGCACGACCGCCCGCACCGCGTTGCCGAGCAGGAACGCCATCAGGTCCTCGCTCCCGCCGTCGGGCCGGTAGTCGCGCCACGGGCCGGACCCCGCTCGCTGCAGGGCCCCGGTGAGCACGGCCTTCGGGTCGTCGACGTCGACCTCGCAATCGAGCACCAGGCGGAAGCGCCGCTGGTTCCGGTCCGACAGGCTCGGTGCGCCGTCCTCGTCCTCCTCCGGAACGAAGGAGCGCAACGCCGACGAGGGCGCGATCCCGTAGGCCGCACGGAAGGCCGCGGCCATCCGCCCCGCGTTGCTGAACTGCCATCGCTCGGCGATCTCGGCGATGGTCTGCCGGTCCGGTGCGCCGGAAGCCGCCTGCAGATCTCGCCGCACCCCCTCGAGTCGGACCGCCCGGAGGAAGGTCCCCGGGGTCTGCCCGATCTCGGCCTGGAACCGTTTCTGCAGGCTCCGCGGCGACAACTGCACGGCCGCGGCGACGTCCGTGACCGTGATGTGGGTCGACGCGTGCTCGTGGACGAACCGGAGGGCGTCGCGTACCGCACGGGAGAGCCGGGGCGGGACGTCCTGGGTCGCACTGCTCCCGTCGGTCATGAGCCGACCGTACGGGAACCGTCGATGGTGCGCTCCCAGGACCCGATCGAGGCCGATCGAGGCCGTGGATGATCCACCCTGTTCGGCCCGAAGTCAACCCCTGACATTGCGGGAAGTGTCCTGTTGATACTGAAAGTGTCTCGTGTGCCGCTGTTCTGGCGGTGCGCCACATCGAACCGACAGGGAGGCGCGATGGGACACCGACAGGGCTCCACGACCACGACCAGGATGACCGACGCCGTCGTCTGGCAGCAGGTCATCCACACCGATCGGATCCGGGCGCTCGCCGCCACGGACCCGACCGACATCCGGGTGCAGCCGGTCGACTCCGGGTGCTGGCGGGTCGTCGACGCCGCGGCCGCGTGGGGCGACCCGGACATGCTCCTCGGCTTCATCGAGCGCACGGTCGACGGCTTCGACTGCACGCTCATGGCGGCGCTGCACGAGCACGACCGACGGGCCACCCTGCAGGACGCTCGCGCTTGGTTCGAGCACCGCTGCGGACAGCACCTCGACGAGGCACCGTGCTGACCGCGGTCCACGGGACCGACGCGGCCCGGACCGTCACCGCGCGGATCGACGCTCAGCGACGTCGCACCGAACGCTCCGGCACCGACCGGACCTTCGCCGCACGCGTGCTCGCCCAGGCCGGGCAGGGCCGCGACGTGCGCTTCGACCTCGAGGACGACGCCTTCCGGCTGCCGTTCCGGTTCCGCTACCGGACCCGCCGGGACGGCTGCGTGAGCCTCGTCACGGGTTCGGCCACCTCCGGCTTCGCCGGGGTGTTCGAGCCGATCGACCGCATCGTCGTCGGGTGGTCGAGCACCGGTGGTGTCCGCGTCGCCGTCGAGGGCGGGGTCGTCCTCGAGACCAGGCCCGGCACGCCCGTCCTGATGCCGACGTCCGGGGAGTTCTCCGTCCGTGTTCCGAAGGGGACACTGCAGCTGGTGAGCATCGACCGGTCGCTCCTCGACCAGGTGTGTTCGTCGCTGGGAGCAGCAGCGCCCGAACTGCCGACCCGGGGTGCCGAGCCCTCCGCGGGGGCCCTCGAACACCTGCGCCGGTGCGTCGAGCAGGTGGCGGTCACCGCGACGCGGGACGGCTTCAGCTCCGGTGCCCGGAACGGTGCGCAGGTCGCACTGGTCGAGGCAGTGCTCGGCGCGTTCGGTGCGCGGACGCCGGTGGTCCTCCGTCGCACGGTCTCGCCGTCGACGGTCGAACTCGCCGAGGCCTACCTGGACGGACACTGTGATCGGACGTTGTGCCTCGCTGACATCTGCGACGCCGTGGGTGTGAGTCCCCGGACCCTGCAGACGGCGTTCATGCGGGAGCACGGCGTCTCGCCGATGACGTTCCTGCTGCGGATGCGGCTCGACCGGGTGCACGCGGCGTTGGAGTCCAGCAGCCGACAGGAGACGAGTGTGAGCGAAGCGGCGATGGCCTGGGGCTTCCGACACCTGGGGCGCTTCTCGGGCACGTACTTCCGGCGGTTCGGGGAGTACCCGGGGCAGACGTTGCGCGCATCGTCCGGGTCGTGCGCGGACGGTCCGGAGCGCCACGCGGGCTGAACCGGTGTGTCGCGCAACGTGTTCCGGACACCACGGTGAACACGCAAGTTCGGCCCCTAGGGTCGCCACAAGCGCACTCGCGTGAACTCCCTCGAACCGGTTGAAGGACCGATCCGTACCGGAAGGCGGTCCACATGACCACCACTCCGCTCGCTCAGGGTTACACCCGCACTCGTCCCGCTACGGGTGCCCGCAAGGGCACCTCGACCTACTCCGCGCTGCTGGCGCAGGTGAAGGAGAACGGCCTGCTCCGCCGTCGTACCGGTTTCTACTGGGCACTGTTCGGCGCACTCGTCGGCAGCCTCGCCCTCGCCTGGGTCGCGTTCGCGTTCCTCGGTGACTCGTGGTTCCAGCTGATCGTGGCCGGCGCGCTGGGCGTGCTGTTCACGCAGTTCGCGTTCCTGTCGCACGAGGCCGCGCACCGTCAGGTGTTCGAGTCCCAGAAGTGGAACGACCGCGCGGGCCGCTGGCTCGGCACGTTCCTCGTGGGGCTCAGCTACTCGTGGTGGATGAACAAGCACACCCGCCACCACGGCAACCCGAACACCGTCGGCAAGGACCCGGACATCGCCCCCGACGGCATCCGGTTCCTGCCGGAGGACGCCGCCGCCGTCAAGGGTGGCGCGATGAAGACCTTCATGCGCTTCCAGGGGTGGCTGTTCTTCCCCCTCCTGACGCTCGAGGGCCTGAACCTGCACCGCTACGCAGTGATGTCGATCGTCACCGGCAACGGCACCAAGGCCGACAAGAAGCACCGCCTCATCGAGGGCGCCCTGCTCGTGGCGCGTTTCGCGATCTACCTGACGGTCGTGTTCTGGTTCCTGCCGTTCGGCATGGCGTGCGCGTTCCTCGGTGTGCAGCTCGCCGTGTTCGGCGTGATGATGGGCGCCTCGTTCGCCCCGAACCACAAGGGCATGCCGACCATCGCGCACGACGCGAAGGTCGACTTCTTCTCCCGCCAGGTGCGTACCTCGCGCAACATCCGTGGCGGCTGGTGGGTGTCGTTCCTGATGGGCGGCCTGAACTACCAGGTCGAGCACCACCTGTTCCCGTCGATGCCGCGCCCGGCACTGAAGCAGGCCCGCCTGCTCGTCCGTGACCACTGCGACACCCTCGACGTGCCCTACACCGAGACCACGCTGCTGCGGTCCTACGGCATCGTCGTCCGGTACCTCAACCGCGTCGGCCTCGCCGCCCGCGACCCCTTCGCGTGCCCGATGGTCGCGCAGCTGCGCATCCACTGACACCGTGCTGACCGCCATGCCCACGGGCACCGTCAAGTGGTTCGACCACAGCAAGGGGTACGGCTTCATCCACCCTGATGACGGGTCCCAGGACCTGTTCGCGCACTTCTCCAGCATCGTCGCGGCGACCGGCTCCAGGCCGCTCGCGCAGGACGACCACGTGCAGTACGAGATCGGGCCAGGCAAGAAGGGCCCGCAGGCGGACAACATCTCGATCATCCGCTGATCGGCACCACCACGAGCAACGCCCCGACCGATCCGGTCGGGGCGTTGCTCGTTGCTCGTTGCGCGGCGTGGCCACGGCAGGCCGAGTCTCGCCCTGCCGGACAGACCGCGGGTCCCGGCATCCGCAACCTGTCCGCGGAGCTGAGTCTCGGCAGGGCGCACCCGACCGGCACCACGGCCGTTGTGCTGGTCCATGAGGTTCCCGAATCGGGAGGAGCCCCGGCCCCGCACACCACCTGGAACGAGGCGGGCGTTCACTCAGTCGTCGTTCAACGAACCCGGGAAACACTGCGAGAACGACGACAACCGGACCTTCTTGGTGTCGTTGTAGATCGTGATGAGGTACTGGTCGTCGTTCGTCCCGATGAGCGTCAGTCGCTTCGCGCCCTCGTCGGTCATGTCAGTGGCGGCCGTGTACCCGTCGTCCCGCACAGCGGCGGTGATCGCGTCGTAGGTCTCATCGACGTCCACTGGGCGCGCCAGGGTGATGGCGGCGCCGCCCGCTGCCGAGACAGCGGTGTCCGAGCAGGCCAGCAGCGTCCGTTCGATCGTGCGGCTGCTGGCGACCGCGTCGTCAGGGATCGCACCGATCATCCGGTCCTGGACCTCCGTCGTGCGTCGTTCAGCAGTTGTCCGGGACACCGAGGCGGTTGCGCCCGGCTCGGGTTGTTCCTTCATCGATGGTCCTCCAGCGCAGGCAGTGATGAACAGTGCGAACGTCGTCACGAGACCCGCGACGAACCAAGCGGAGCGGGTGGTCACTCGAAGATCTCCTCGGCGAATTGGTCGAGGACGGCATGATTGCCCTCGATGCGTGCGACCTTGTCCGTCTCGTCCATGGTCTTGGGGCCTGGTTCTGCGACCAGCGACAGCTCACGCCCCTCGGACCCCGTGAGGTGCCGCTCAACCCGGAACGAGCTGAGCGTTCACTTGCTCAGATCGACACAGGCCTCGTCAAGACCTGCGGTCCCGGCACCACGGTCCTCCAGCGCATCGGTGTGCTCAACGGTCGGACAAGGAGCCCGGATAGCAGGGCGAGAACGAGGCGATCCGGACGGTCAGCGACTCGTTGTCGACAGTGATCAGGTATCGCTCGCCCGTGCCGCGGCTGAGCGCGAGCCGTTCGAGGCCTTTGCCGGTCCGGTCCGTCTCAGCAGTGAACGAGGGGTCCGTTGAGAACTCGGACCGTATCTTCCCGTACGCGGGATCCACTGCTTCTGACTCCGTCAGCCGCAGGGTGACGCCGCCGGCAGACTGCACCTCTGAGTCAGAACATGCGAGCAGTACCCACTTCCGACTCGTATCAGACGAGACCTTTTCGGAGTCGAACGTTTCGGCGATCTTTCGTTGCACCGCACCCGTGCGCTCCTCGGCCGCAGCGCGGGCCTCCGCTTGATCGGAATCCGATGAGGTCGTCGGTGTTGCCGTCATGGGTTGTCCTCCAGCGCATGCGGTCAGTGCAAGGGCGATGATCGCCCCGATGGCGGATGATATGGCCGGGTGTCTGGTCACGGGAAGATCTCCTCCACGAGGTCGTCGAGGACGTCCTGGTTTCCTTCGATCCGAGCAATCTTGTTGTGCTGGTCCATGAGGTTCCCGAAATCGTACGGGTTCACGTCCTCGGGCGGTGGCCCGTAGTACTCGCCGTGGCCGAACGCAGGGTTCCGGCGAGGATTGTTCCCGTCCCACACCCCGCCCGTCGCTTGGCCGACCTGCAGGATGTCGACGTAGGAGTAGTCCGTGTAGGTGGTCAGTGGGTCGGGCTGCCACGTCTCAGGCATCCCGGCTCCGGAAAGCGACGCGACCTGGTCGTACTGCGTGCCGAGGGTCTCAGAGGTTGCGATGTTCGCCAGGCCCCAGCTGTGCCCGATGGCCGTCGTCTGCGCGTCCGTCAGGTTGGGGTCCACGTCGAGCCCGGCCGACAACTGCCGGAGTCGTTCTGCGGGAGCGAGAGCGAAGTCGGGGTCGTTGGCTTCCGCGACCCCAGCGGGGCCCGCGGTCTCCTCGCCAGGGAAGACGCCGTCCTTCGCGACGAAGACGACCGTGTCGTCGGGGGAGTACCCCTGGAGGTATTCGGGCACCTGTTGCACGCTGCCGTTGTAGAAGGACTCGACATTGCTGAAGGTCCCCGGCACGTACGTGATCACGTGCTCCGTGTCCGGCGACGGCGTGCCGATCATCTCGATGATCCGATGGTCCTCCGGGTCGTACAGGTACAGCTGGGTCTTCGGCGGCTCGGCCGTGACGCGGAGCAGGTACTTCTCCTCGAGCGCCAGCCGGTCGATCTCGTCCTTGGTCGACTTGTCGGTCCGACCCGAGAGTGCCTCTGACCAGGCCAGCGCCAGCCGGAGCGTCTGGAGTCGAGACTGGACGGCCGAGAGGCGGGTCCCCGCGAGGTTCTTGTTCGCCGCGACGCGCGCCGCGGGCGGGAGGCCGTTCAATCCGCCGAGCACCGACGGCACTGCCGCGATGAGCGCTTGCTGCTCGGGGGACAGGGTTGCGTCGTCGCCGCTCCCGAGCGACTGCCACCACGCGCGCACCGCGCCGGGGTCGGCCTGCTGGATGGTCTCGACGACTTCGGGGTGGGCCTTCACGAACGCTGCTGCCTCGTCGGCGCTCATGCCCTGGAGCAGGGCGAGCAGCGTCAACGGGGTCGCACTCGCGATGTCGGACCCACTCAGCTTCTGGGGGAGTCCGTTCGCCAGGCGGGCCGAGAGCGCGTCGATGCAACGCCGGTCGGCCGCACGACGCTGCTCGACGAGCGCGTCCCACTCCATGTCGAGGGACCGGGTCGCCGCGACTGCGTGGGACAGCTGGTCGTCGGCCCGGTTCGCGGTGGACTGCAGTGCAGCGCCCGCCTCCGGTGTCGTGGCGGCGTCCTTCGCAGCCGAGCGTGCTTCGTCGCGAGCCGTCTCGGATGCAGTCTGGGCGGACGCGAGAGTCGCTGCGGCCGCAGCCCGGGCGTTCTCGAGCCGCTGTTGCTCCTGCTGCACCGCCTCGAGGTCCATCGCGTACCGCTCCAGAGCGGACGCCTGCTCGACGAGCGCAGTCCGGAGCTTCATCGTGTCCGCGCCGAAGTCGCCGATGTTCGACAGGAACGGTTCCTTCGCGCGTCCCTTCCAGTCGGCGCTCTGGCCGTCGCTCGCGATGTCACGCAGGGCCCGCTCGACGTCCTGCAGGCCATCAGCTTTGGTGCGTCGCGCAGTCGCCAGCGCCGCGACGGCCGCGGTGTCGCCAGCTCCGGGGTCGGTGGTCGTCCAGGACATCAGCGACCGCCAGACTGGCCCGCGAGGTCATCCTCGACCGCGGAGATCTTGGTTGCCACCTCGCGCGGGTACTGCGCGATGGCGCTGAGCGACTGCGCGAGGACCTCAGCGCGGTCGGTGATGGCGGTGCCCGCCGTCCCCAGCGCGTCTGCGACCTCGGCAGACCCGAGTGCGTCCTCTCGCGGGTCGCTGAAGGCCCGGTCGAGCCGGACCGCCTGCGGTACCGGCATCAAGGCGTTCGTCAGCGCATCGAGCGTCGTCTCGACGACCTGCAGATCCCCCATCGGTCACCCCTCCCGTGGCCTGCCACGACCCTAGCAGCGTCCTCCCGCACGCGGTCGGGCCGTGGAAGCGCCGACGAGACGGACGGGAGGCGCGGTGCGGTCTGGCACCGCGCCTCCGGTCCGTCGTTCCTCACGTCCACCGCAACCGACGCGAGTCGGCCCGGGCCGCGCTGCTGCGTGGTCCGGGCCGACTGTGGTGGTGCGGGGTGTTACTTGATCTGTGCGGTGATGGTGGCGGTGCCGACGAGGAGGCCGCGCTTGACGGCGT
>NZ_QKLE01000011.1:0-101840 GCF_003224275.1 Curtobacterium sp. MCSS17_011
GAGCCCGGTTCAATACCGAGCTCACGCCCTCGCGGCCTAATCTGAGTTCACGGTCCAACAAACCGGGACCAGTTCACAGCTGGCACCGCGCCTCCAGGCCGTCGTCGTGTCCGGGGCTGCACCCGCTGTCTGATGCGTGCGCATGTTGCGACCTTCCACCTGTCGAACCCGTGGTGTTCCGTCGCTGGATGCGCACGCACCCTATGCGTTCGCATCCTTCGACAGAACACGCGTCGATCACCTCGTGGATCGTCGCAAGATGCGCGCACATCGACGACTACCCGCGCGCGTCCCCGTCCACCACGAGGTCCCGGACGACCCCCGGCAGCTCGGCGATGAGCGTCGTCATCGGGAACGGTCCGCCGCCGGACGCCCGACGCGCCGCGAGCCCGTGCACCACCGCGGCCGACGCGGCCAGTTGCGCGAGGTCCGACGGCGTCAGCGACGACCCGGCGGCCTCGACGGCGCCCTGCCGCGCGGCGACGAACGCTCCGAGCACCCCGCCCAGCACGTCTCCGGCACCGGCGGCGGCGAGCCACGGCGTCGCAGATGCAGCCACGAGCCGCACCGACCCGTCCGGGGTGACCACTTGGGTCCGCTCCCCCTTGAGCAGCACGACGCTGCCGGTCTGCTCGGCCGCTCGGAGCGCTGCGGCGGCCGGGTCCTGCTCGATCTCGGCGCGATCGACTCCCAGGAACGAAGCGAGCTCACCGGCGTGCGGGGTGAGCACGGCGAGCGGCCCGAGGTCGACGAGCGGGATCGCCCCGGCGTCGACGACGACCGGTACGCCGTCGTCAGACGCGTGCGAGAAGCCCGACGCCGTCGTCGCGTCCAACTCTCCGAGCGACGATGCCGAGACACCGGAGCCGACGAGCCAGGCCTGCACCCGGCCGACGCCGGACACGACCTCGGGGCGGCGGGTGAGCACGTGGTCGGTGGCGCGTGCGGGTCCGACGTACCGGACCATGCCGACGCCGGTGTGCACGGCGGCGTCGACCCCGAGCACCGCGGCGCCCGGGTACTGGTCGGAGCCGGTGGCGACGCCGAGCACCCCACGGCGGTACTTGGTGGACTCCCCCGTCGGCGCGGTGACCCACGCGGCGGCATCGGACGGTCGGACGGGCACGAAGTCGTTCACCGGCCCCACGTTACGGTGGAGCACATGAGCCTGTTCCTGCCTGGTCGCGTGGTGGTCTTCGACTACGGCGAGGTGATCAGCCGGACGCCGCACGCCTCGCGGGACGCACTCGTGGCCGCCACCGGGGTGCCGGCCGACGAGCTGTTCCCGGTGTACCAGGAGCTCCGGCACGACCTGGACCGCGGCGACCTGTCCGTCGTGGCGTACTGGCGTGCCATCGCGGAACGGACCGGACGGACCTGGAGCATCTCCGACATCCACCGGTTCTGGGCGATCGACTTCACCGGGTGGTTCGAGGTGGAGCCGGAGACCCTCGGGATCGTCGAGGAGCTGCACGACGCCGGCACCCGTGTGGCCCTGCTCTCGAACGCGGGCTTCGACTTCGGTGACCCGTACCGCCGGTCCCCGATGGGCTCGTTGTTCGAGACCGTGGTGGTGAGCGCCGAGGAGCACGTCCTGAAGCCCGCGGCATCCATCTACCGCGACACCTGTGCGCGCTTGGGAATCGAGCCGGGTCAGATGGTGTTCGTGGACAACAGGGCCGAGAACGCCACCGGTGCGGAAGCGATCGGGGCGGTCGGCCACCACTACACGTCGCCGGCGTCGCTGCGGTCGTTCCTGACGGGACTGGCCGAGGCGCCGGCACCCGTCCTCTGAGGAGCCCGCGTGACGCACGCCCTGTTCGACCCGATCACCGTCCGTGACCTGACCGTCCGCAACCGCATCTGGGTCTCCCCGATGTGCCAGTACTCGGTGGACCAGCAGGACGGCGTGCCGACCCCGTGGCACCTCGTGCACCTGGGCGGCTTCGCCAAGGGCGGCGCCGGCGCGGTCGTGGTCGAGGCGACGGGCGTCGTGCCCGAGGGACGGATCACGCCGCAGGACCTGGGGCTGTGGAACGACCAGCAGCGTGACGCCTACAAGCCGATCGTCGACTTCCTGCACGCGCAGGGTGCCGCCGCGGGCATCCAGCTCGCGCACGCGGGCCGCAAGGCGTCGACCTACCGCCCCTGGGACACCACGCACGGCACCGTCCCCGCCGACCACGGCGGCTGGACCACGGTCGCACCATCCGCCGTGGCCTTCGACGGCTACGACGTGCCGCGCGAGCTCGCGGTCGAGGACATCCGCGTCGTCTCGCTCGCCTTCGCGCAGTCCGCCCGCCGGGCGGTGGAGGCCGGGTTCGACCTGGTCGAGATCCACGCCGCCCACGGCTACCTGCTGCACCAGTTCCTCTCGCCGCTGAGCAACCAGCGCACCGACCAGTACGGCGGCTCGCTCGAGAACCGTGCGCGCGCACTGCTCGAGGTCGTCGACGCCGTGCGCGCCGAGGTCGGCGAGGGCTTCCCGATCGTCGTCCGCTTCTCGGCCACCGACTGGGTCGACGGCGGGCTCACGCTCGACGAGACCACCGTCGTCGCCCGCTGGGCCGCCGAGCACGGTGCCGACCTGGCCGACGTGTCGACCGGCGGCAACGTCGCGAGCGCGCCGATCCCGGTCGGCCCCGGCTACCAGGTGCCGCACGCCGCGGCGATCAAGCGAGACGCCGGTATCCCGACGATCGCCGTGGGCATGATCTCGGAAGCGTTCCAGGCCGAGCAGATCGTCGCGACCGGCCTCGCCGACGTCGTGATGATCGGTCGCGAGATGCTCCGCGACCCGTCGTTCGCGCTCCGTGCCGCCGTCGAACTCCGCGTGCCGGTCGACTACGAGCCGCAGCAGTACCACCGCGCGCGGATCACGGCCTAGGTCCGGGTCGGTTCTGTACGGATTCACGGTTCAGCGACCACGCAGGCAGTACGATTGGCAGCACTGTGGACGATCCCCCGAATAGTTCTTCGCCTCACTCATCCGCCGCTCACTCGGTGAGCTGCACGTCATCCCTGTGCGCGAACGGGGGTGAATCATGAGCCCGATCGACATCGTCATGCTGATCGGCGGCATCCTGCTGACCCTCGGCACGGGTGTCTTCGTCGCGTCCGAGTTCGCGCTGGTCAACCTCGACCGCGCCGACGTCGAAGCGCGGCGCGACCGCGGTGAAGCCGGCCTCGCACCGGTCATCGGCGCGCTGAAGGTCACCTCGACGCACCTGTCCAGCGCACAGCTCGGCATCACGCTGACCACGCTGCTGACCGGCTACCTGCTCGAACCCTCGATCGCGAAGCTGCTCGAGGCGCCGTTCCTGGCGATGAACCTGCCGGAGGGCATCGTCGAGACCGTCGGCTCGATCGTGGCGCTCGTCATCGCGACCCTGTTGTCGATGATCCTCGGCGAGCTCGTGCCGAAGAACTTCGCGCTCGCGCTGCCCCTGCAGACCGCGAAGCTCGTGGTCCCGCTGCAGATCGCCTTCACCACGGTCTTCAAGCCCGCCGTGGCGCTGCTGAACGGCACCGCGAACGCCGTGCTCCGGTCGCTGGGCATCGAGCCGCAGGAGGAACTCTCCGGCGCCCGCAGCGCCGAGGAACTCACCTCGCTGCTGCGCCGATCGGCGTCCGAGGGCTCGCTCGAGCAGGACACCGCGACGCTCCTCGAGCGCACCATCTCGTTCTCCGAGCTGAGCGCCAGCGACGTGATGACCCCGCGCCCGAGGCTCTCCACCATCCGGGTGTCGGACTCCGCCGAGGACGTCATCGGCCTCGCGCGCAAGACCGGCTTCAGCCGCTTCCCCGTCATCGAGGAGGACGCGGACGACGTCGTCGGCATCGTGCACGTCAAGCAGGCCGTCGCCGTGCCGCGCGAGAAGCGTCCCGAGGTCCCGGTCGGGGCACTCATGACCGACGCCGAACGCGTCCCGGAGACCATGCCCGGCGACACCCTGCTCGCCGAGGTCCGTGGCCGCGGCTACCAGATGGTCATCGTGGTCGACGAGTACGGCGGCACCGCCGGCGTCGTCACACTCGAGGACCTGATCGAGGAGATCGTCGGCGAGGTCTCCGACGAGCACGACCGTGCCCGCATCGACGTGGTGCGCTCCCGTGACTGGCTGACCTTCCCGGGCCTGCTGCGTCCCGACGAGCTCGAGGACCGCGCCGGCGTGAAGGTGCCCGAGGACGGCCCGTACGAGACCGTCGGCGGGTTCGTCATGTCCACGCTGGGTCGGCTGCCCGCGGTCGGCGACGAGGTCCCGCTCGACGGCGGCGTCTTCCGCGTCGAACGCCTCGACGGCCGACGGATCGACCGCATCCGCTGGACACCGACTCCCCCGCCGATCGACACGGCGGCGACCGCGATCATCATCCCGTCCACCGGGAGCGCGCCGACCACCACGACGAAGGGCAGCACCCGATGAGCTCGGATTGGTGGGGCATCTTCTGGCTCGTCGTCCTGTTGATGGGCAACGCGTTCTTCGTCGCGGCCGAGTTCGCCGTCATCTCCGCACGCCGCTCGCAGATCGAGCCCCGCGCCGAAGAGGGCTCGAAGGCCGCGCAGATGACCCTGTGGGCGATGGAGCACGCGACCCGCATGCTCGCGACGACCCAGCTCGGCATCACGGTCTGCTCGCTGCTGATCCTGAACGTGTCGGAGCCGGCGATCCACCACCTGCTCGAGGTCCCGCTGCACCTGACCGGCTGGAGCGCCGAGGTGATCGGCACCGTGGCCTTCGTGTTCACGCTGCTGCTGGTGTCGTTCCTGCACGTGGTGTTCGGCGAGATGGTGCCGAAGAACATCTCGTTCTCGATGCCGGACCGCGCCGCGCTGCTGCTCGTGCCGACGCTCTGGTACATCGGCCACGGCCTGCACTGGGTCATCGTCGGCCTGAACGAGGTCGCGAACGCCGTGCTGCGGCTGTTCCGCGTCGAGCCGAAGGACGAGGCGGTGAGCGCCTTCACGGTGGAAGAGGTGCAGACCATCGTGGAGCAGTCCCGCCGCGAGGGCACCCTGACCGACGACGGCAAGCTCGCCCTGGCGTTCGAGTTCACCGAGAAGAAGGTCCGTGACGTCGCCGTGCCGATGGCCGAGCTCGTCACCCTGCCCGACGATGCCACCCCCGCCGACGTCGAGCACGCCGTGGCCCAGCGCGGGTTCTCCCGCTACGTGCTCGTCGGCGAGGACGGCTCCCCCACGGGCTACGTGCACGTGAAGGACGTCATCGACCTGCGGCCGGACGAGTTCGACGACCCGGTGCCGCCGAAGCGCATCCGTCAGCTCATCTCGCTGTACACCGAGATGGACCTCGAGGACGCGCTCGCGACCATGCGGGCCGCGGGGCGCCACGTGGCCCGCGCCTTCGACGCGGACGGCCGCACGATCGGCGTGCTGTTCCTCGAGGACATCCTCGAAGAACTCGTCGGCGAGGTCGAGGACGCGACCCGACGCCGGTAGACGCACCGGGAAGACGGACGGGAGGCCCGTGGCGACACCGCCACGGGCCTCCCGTCCGTCTGTGGTCGCGTCCACGGCGTCGGCGTGCGTCTCGCGCTCAGCGACACCTCACGCGCTGCGCCGCCCGTGAGCCGTCGCTCAGCGCGAAAGTCCGGCGCGCGCTACCAGCTGACGGGCAGCGGCTTGCCTTCCTCGTACCCGGCGGCGGACTGGATGCCGACCAGCGCACGCTCGGAGAACTCGGCGAGGGACGACGCACCCGCGTAGGTCGCGGAGCTGCGGACGCCGGTGGTGATCATGTCGAGCAGGTCCTCGACGCTCGGGCGCTCCGGGTCGAGGTAGATTGTCGACGACGAGATCCCCTCGGCGAAGAGCGCCTTGCGGGCACGCTCGTACGGGTCGAGCCGCTCGAACCGTTCACGCACGGCCTTCGCCGACGCCATGCCCCAGCTCTCCTTGTACGCCTTGCCCGCGGCGTCACGACGCAGGACGCCGGGGGCCTCGAGCGTGCCGGCGAACCACGAGCCGATCATGACGGCGGACGCCCCTGCTGCCAGCGCGAGGGCGACGTCGCGCGGGTAGCGCACCCCGCCGTCCGCCCAGACGTGCGCGCCGAGGGAACGGGCCGCCGCCGCGGTCTCGAGCACGGCGGAGAACTGCGGACGACCGACGGCCGTCATCATGCGGGTGGTGCACATCGCGCCCGGGCCGACGCCGACCTTGATGATGTCCGCTCCGGCTCCGACCAGGTGCGCGACGGCGTCGGCGGTGACGACGTTGCCGGCGACGAGCGGGATGCCGAGCTGCAGCGACGCGACCGTACGGAGCGCTCGGAGCATGCCGTCCTGGTGGCCGTGCGCGGTGTCGAGGACCAGGACGTCCACGCCCGCGGCTGCCAGCGCCTTCGCCTTGGCTGCGACGTCGCCGTTGATGCCGAGCGCGGCGGCGACCCGGAGCCGGCCGGAGGCGTCGACGGCGGGCGTGTAGATGTCGGAGCGGATCGCGCTCGTCTGGCTCGTGGTGCCGACGACCCGGCCGTGCCGCACCACCGGCGCGAAGTCGACCTCGGCGGCGGAGAGCACGTCGTAGACGTGCCGGGGCGTGCCGGCGTCGTCGGCGTCGATCGCGGTCGCGGCGCCGTGCAGCAGGTCACCGAGGACGGCGTCGGGGCCGGCGGTGCCGAGGCGGGTCGCGGGCACGCATCCGAGGTACTCCCCGTCGGCGTCGCGGACGACCACACCACGGCCGGCCACCGGCAGGAGCTGCTCGAGGGCCTCGGCGACGGTGGTCTGCGCGCCCATGTCGTAGGCGGTGTCGAAGTCGACCGGCTGGTCCTTCACCCAGCGGATCGCGGCGTCGAGGTCCTGCAGGTGCATGTCCTGCGGCAGCACGCCCAGACCACCGCGGCGGGCCAGGGTGGCGGCGAGCCGAGGGCCCGTCACCGAGTTCATGTTGGCGCTGACGATCGGGATCGTGGCACCGCTGCCGTCGTTCGCGCCGAGGTCGACATCGAAGCGGCTCGTCACGCCGGAACGGCTCGGGACGAGGAAGACGTCGGAGTAGGTCAGGTCGTGCGTCGGCCGCGTCTCGTAGAACCTCATGCGCTCCACTGTACGGCTCCCGTCAGGGCCCCGACCGGGTGCTCGAGGGCCGCCGACTCGCGCCGCGGCTGACACGGAACGGACATGTCGGAGCGGCTAGGCTTGGCACCTGTGCGGCGCAGGGTTGCTCCGCACGACACACACGAGCATCTATCGACGGAGAGTGGGCGATCGGCTGTGTCGAGCCATCTGACCGGAACGGACGAGACCGCGGGCGAATTCGGGGCGAACGAGTGGCTCGTCGACGAGCTCTACGAGCAGTTCGTCGCGGACAAGGAATCGGTCGACAAGTCCTGGTGGCCGGTCCTCGAGAGCTACCACCGCACGCAGGTCGGTGACGCGCCGGCTCCCGCAGCTCCGACGGGGTCCCCCGCGCAGCAGGTCCCGACCCAGCAGCAGTCGTCGACGCAGCAGCCCGCCACCGGCGACACCCCGGGCGAGGCCAAGTCGGGCACGATCCAGGCGAAGACCACCTCGCGCCAGCCGGCACCGCAGCCGATCCCGGCCGAGGCGAACGACGCCGCCGACGACCACGAGGAGACCCACGAGGACGTGGCGACCCCGCTCCGGGGCATGGCGAAGACGCTGGCGTCGAACATGGACGCCTCGCTGACGGTCCCGACCGCGACGAGCGTCCGGACCATCCCGGCGAAGCTGATGATCGACAACCGGATCGTCATCAACAACCACCTGCGACGCGCCCGCGGCGGCAAGATCTCCTTCACGCACCTGATCGGGTGGGCGATGGTGCAGGCGCTCAAGGACTTCCCGAGCCAGAACGTCTTCTACGAGGAACGCGACGGCAAGCCGTTCGTCGTCGCCCCGGCGCACGTGAACCTCGGCATCGCGATCGACGTCCCGAAGAAGGACGGCACCCGCTCGCTCCTTGTGCCGAGCATCAAGCGCGCCGAGACCCTGACGTTCGGCCAGTTCCTCTCCGCCTACGAAGACCTCGTCAAGCGTGCCCGCGACAACAAGCTCACCCCGGCGGACTTCCAGGGCACGACGATCTCGCTCACCAACCCGGGTGGCATCGGCACCGTGCACTCGGTCCCCCGTCTGACGAAGGGCCAGGGCTCGATCATCGGTGCCGGCGCCCTCGAGTACCCGGCGCAGTTCCAGGGCTCGGCGTCGAAGACCCTGGTCGAGCTGGGCATCGGCAAGACCATCACCCTGACGAGCACCTACGACCACCGCGTCATCCAGGGTGCGGGTTCCGGCGAGTACCTCAAGCACGTGCACGAGCGCCTCATCGGGGAGCACGGGTTCTACGACGGCATCTTCGCCGCGCTCCGGATCCCCTACAAGCCGATCCAGTGGGCGAACGACATCAACGTCGACCTGGCGCACCGGGTGAACAAGACCGCCCGCGTGCAGGAGCTCATCAACAGCTTCCGAGTCCGTGGGCACCTGATGGCCGACATCGACCCGCTCGAGTACCGCCAGCGCACGCACCCCGACCTCGAGATCGAGAGTCACGGGCTGACCTTCTGGGACCTCGACCGCGAGTTCGTCACCGGCGGGCTCGCCGGCACCACCTCGGCACCGCTGCGCGACGTCCTCGGGATCCTGCGCGACGCCTACTGCCGCACGGTCGGCATCGAGTACATGCACATCCAGGACCCGGAACAGCGTCGCTGGGTGCAGGAGCGCATCGAGGTGCCGTACTCGAAGCCCTCGAAGGAAGAGCAGCTCCGCGTCCTCGGCAAGCTCAACGAGGCCGAGGCGTTCGAGACCTTCCTGCAGACCAAGTACGTCGGCCAGAAGCGCTTCTCGCTCGAGGGCGGTGAGTCCACCATCGCCTTCCTCGACACCCTGATCCAGCACGCCGCCGGAGCCGGGCTGGCCGAGGTCGCGATCGGCATGGCCCACCGGGGTCGCTTGAACGTGCTGACGAACATCGCCGGCAAGACCTACGGGCAGATCTTCCGCGAGTTCGAGGGCTCGTCCCTGCCGGGCACGGTGTCCGGTCAGGGCTCCGGCGACGTGAAGTACCACGTCGGCACCGAGGGCGTGTTCCGCACGTCCGACGGCTCGAGCATCCCGGTGACGATCGCCGCGAACCCGTCCCACCTCGAAGCCGTCGACGGCGTGCTCGAGGGCATCGTCCGCGCCAAGCAGGACCGCGAGGCCCCCGGCAGCTTCGGTGTGCTCCCCGTGCTCGTGCACGGCGACGCGGCGATGGCCGGCCAGGGTGTGGTCGTCGAGACGCTGCAGATGTCGCAGCTCCGCGGGTACCGCACCGGCGGCACGGTCCACCTGGTCATCAACAACCAGGTCGGGTTCACCACCCCGCCCGAGTCCGCCCGCAGCTCGGTGTACTCCACCGACGTCGCGAAGACGATCCAGGCGCCGATCTTCCACGTGAACGGTGACGACCCCGAGGCCGTCGCCCGCGTCGCCGAACTCGCCTTCGCGTACCGCGAGGAGTTCCACCGCGACGTCGTGATCGACCTGATCTGCTACCGCCGTCGTGGGCACAACGAGGGCGACGACCCCTCGATGACGCAGCCGCTGATGTACAACCTCATCGAGGCGAAGCGCTCCGTCCGCACGCTGTACACCGAGGCCCTCGTCGGCCGCGGTGACATCACGCAAGAGGAGTACGACGAGGCGCACCGCGACTTCCAGGACCGCCTGGAACGCGCCTTCGCCGAGACGCACGAGGCACAGACCGGCACCATCCCGGTCATCGAGGTCGACGACGACGGTGCGGTGCAGGGTCTCGAACGACCGGCCGCGCAGCGCGACGACTCCGAGGTCGAGGTGCACGAGACAGCCGTGTCCGAGGAGCTCGTCCGGGCGATCGGCGACGCGCACAGCAACCCGCCCGCCGGGTTCTCCATCCACCCGAAGCTGCAGCAGCTGCTCACCAAGCGCACCGAGATGACCCGCAACGGCGGCATCGACTGGGCGATGGCGGAGCTCATGGCGATCGGGTCGATCCTGGTCGAGGGCAAGCCCGTCCGCCTCGCTGGACAGGACGCCCGACGCGGCACGTTCGTCCAGCGCCAGTCGGTGTTCCACGACCGGGTGAACGGCCAGGAATGGCTGCCGCTGTCGAACCTCACCGAGGACCAGGCCCGGTTCTACGTGTACGACTCCCTGCTGAGCGAGTACGCGGCGATGGCGTTCGAGTACGGCTACTCGGTGGAGCGCCCCGAGTCCCTCGTGCTCTGGGAGGCACAGTTCGGCGACTTCGCGAACGGCGCCCAGATCGTCATCGACGAGTTCATCTCGTCCGCCGAGCAGAAGTGGGGACAGCGCTCCGGCCTCGTCCTGCTGCTGCCGCACGGGTACGAGGGTCAGGGGCCGGACCACTCGTCGGCACGCATCGAGCGCTACCTGCAGCTGTGCGCCGAGGACAACATGATCGTCGCGCGCCCGTCGACCCCGGCGTCGTACTTCCACCTGCTCCGCCGGCAGGCCTGGGCCCGTCCGCAGAAGCCGCTCATCGTGTTCTCCCCGAAGGCGATGCTCCGGCTGCGCCAGGCGACGAGCGCGGTCGAGGACTTCACGACCGGCACGTTCGAGCCCGTGCTGGACGATGCTCGGATCACCGACAAGGGTTCCGTGCGTCGGGTCGTGCTGCACTCCGGCAAGGTGCACCACGACCTGCGTGCCGAGGTCGACAAGCGCGGCATCACCGACGTGGCTCTCGTCCGGCTCGAGCAGCTCGCCCCGCTCCCCCTCGACCGCATCCTCGAGGTGCTGGCGGGCTACCCGGACGCCGACGTCGTGTGGGCGCAGGAGGAGCCGGAGAACCAGGGCGCCTGGCCGTTCGCCTGCATGAACCTGTCGCCGCACCTCGGCGGTCGGCCGTTGTCCGTCGCGGCTCGCTCAGCGAGTGCGGCACCGGCCACGGGTTCCTCGAAGCGCTCCGCGCAAGAGGCCACCGAGGTCATCGACACGGCATTGAGCGCGTCGGCCTAGCGAGCAGGATGCGCCCCGTGCGGGAGTCCGAAGGGACTCGCGCCCGGGGCGCTTCGACGTTCGCGAGGAAGGCGGCGGCGCTACGCGATCTTCGTGTACCGCACCCCGGCGTCGTGGTACCCGCGCTTCTGGTAGAACCGGTGCGCGCTGTCCGTCGCCGCCGCACTGACGGCACTGAGGCGACGCGCGCCCTGCTCGACCGCCCATGCCTCGAACGTGCCGATGAGCGCGGAACCGGTGCCGAGCCTCCTGGCCGTGTCGTCGACGACCAGCAGCAGCAACTGCGCCGTCGGCTCGTCGCTCGCGTACGCCCAGGTGACCTGGGCACCGGCGACGGCGACCACGCGACCGTCGTCACCCCGCACCACCCAGGTCCGGTGGCCGGCTTCGGGTGTGAGGCGAGCGAGGCGCGCACGCATCGACGCTTCGTCGACGTCGTGGCCGAGCAGACGGACGAGGGCGGCGACGTCGGCGACGTCCGTGTCGGACCAGGTGGAGGTCGACTCGACGGAGAGGGTCATGTCGGCCAACCTACCCGGGCGTTCGGTCGTGTTGCGACGGAGTTTGGGACCTCGGCACGGCAGCTCTGACGCCCGGCACCGGAGCACCCGGGTCCGGAGCGCAGGGTACCGGCGCTCCGGACGTCGCGGCGAGCCTCTCGCTGTCCGTCGTCGCCGCGGTCACCGTCCTGACCATCGCACTCGCCGCCGGCTCTGCAGGGGCGGGGTTCAGCGGCAGCACGGCGACCGCCACGACCCTCGGCACCGGCACGTTCCCGTGCTTCCACGAACCCGCTCCTGCCGGGAGCCTGCTGGCGTGGTACTTCGCCGAGAAACAGGGCGACATCGTGCAGGACAGCAGCGGACACGGCGCGGACGGACGCTTCGTCGGGGACGCGTCACGTGTCGACGGAAGCTGCGCGGCGAACCCGTGGAGCACCTACCCGGGCGCGGGCACCGACGATTACGCCGTCACCGACCGGCCCACCACCGGACCGCAGGTCTTCTCACTCGAGGTGTGGTTCCGGTCCGCCGACCCCGCGGGCGGCCGCGTGTTCGGCTTCACGTCCGACACCGCCCCCGCATCGACCTACCGCGACCGGCACCTGTACATCGACGCCGGCGGCGGCCTGCGCTTCGGCGTGCAGGGCACCGGCAACCTCTTCAACTTCACGGTCGGCGGCGGCGACGTCTCGGACGGCGAGTGGCACCACGCCGTGGCGACGTTCGAGTCACGGTCGATGACCCTCTACGTCGACGGCCAGCGCGAGGAACGACGAACCGATGCCGTCGCCGCCCGGCAGTACGACGGGCACTGGCGCACCGGCCGCGGAACCCTGGTCGGCTGGCCGGAATCGGGGAACTTCGGGTTCGCGGGCGACATCGACTCAGCAACCGTCTACGACCGTGTCCTCGGCGCCGAGACCGTCGCAGCCCGGTTCGCCGTCGGCCGCTGACACCGGTCAGTGCGTGGCCTGCTCCACCCGGATGCGCGCCAGGACCTCGCTGCGCAGCTGATCGGGAGCGGTCTCCTTGCAGGCGCGGCGCACGGTCTCCATGAGCACGACGCCGACGCGGTGCTCGGTCTGGCAGTCCTCGCAGCCGTCCATGTGCTCGCGGATGTCCGCGGCGTCCTCGTGGCGGAGCTCGTCGTGCAGGAACTCCTCGAGCTCGGCCTTCGCCTTCGAGCAGTCGCAGCCGCTCATCGCGCTTCCTTCCGTCCGGTGCGGCCCGTGGCCGCGGTTGCCTTCGTCGTCTGTACCGCGCCCCGGCCACGTCCGCGCATCGTCGCCGTCGACGCTGCGTCCGGGACGATGCCGGTCTCACGGGCGTGGTCAGCCAGGAGCCCGCGGAGGAGCCGGCGACCACGGTGGAGGCGGCTCATGACCGTCCCCACGGGGGTCTTCATGATGTCGGCGATCTCCTGGTACGAGAAGCCTTCGACATCGGCGAAGTAGACGGCCATCCGGAAGTCCTCGGGGATGGCCTGCAGGGCGTCCTTCACGGCGGAGGACGGCAGGTGGTCGATCGCGTCGGCCTCGGCGGACCGCGCGGAGATCGACTGGGTGACGCTCTCCGCGCCGCCGAGCTGCCAGTCCTCGAGCTCGTCGATGGTGCCCTGGTACGGGTTCCGCTGGTTCTTGCGGTACGTGTTGATGAACGTGTTCGTGAGGATCCGGTACAGCCAGGCCTTCAGGTTCGTGCCCTGCTTGAACTGGCGGAACGCGGCGAACGCCTTGACGAAGGTCTCCTGCACCAGGTCCGAGGCGTCGGCCGGGTTGCGGGTCATCCGCATGGCCGCACCGTAGAGCTGGTCCATGAAGGGCAGCGCCTGGTCCTCGAACAGGGACCGCAGCTCCCCCTCGGAGACGGTCTTCGCGTCCACGGGCTCGTCTGCTGCGTCGTCGAGGGCTTCGTGTTCCTCTTCGACGGCGTCGAGCTGCACCTCGGTCTCGTCGACCAGGTCGTGCGGAGCTGCCTGCGGTTCGTCGGTCGTCATCGCCGCCAAGTCTAGGCCGAGCGTGCCGAGCGTCGTCGGCACCGCGGTCAGCACGGTTGCCGTGCCGGTCCGCTCTCGTGCGAGTGTTGCAGTCGCCACTGATCCTCCCGGTGCGTTCAGTACCCTGGTGAACCGATGGCAGACACGACGCATTCCCACAGCGGGGCCCAGCCCGCCGACCCCTGGATCGCCCCGGTCGCAGGGGGTCCGCTGCGCGGTGACGTCGCGCTGCCCGGGTCGAAGTCGCTGACGAACCGGGAGCTCGTGCTCGCGGCCCTCGCGGACGGCCCCTCGACGATCCGGCTCCCACTGCACTCCCGCGACTCGGCGCTGATGATCGCGGGCCTCCGTGCGCTCGGCGTCGGCATCGAGGAGCTCGAGCCGGCGGCCGGCACCGCCCCGAACCCCTACGGCCCGGACCTCCGGATCACGCCCGCCCCGATGCACGGCGACGTCCGGCTGGACTGCGGGCTGGCCGGCACCGTGATGCGCTTCCTGCCGCCGCTCGCCGCCCTGGCCGTCGGACCCGTCACGGTCGACGGCGACCCCTACGCCCGCAAGCGACCGATGCACGCCATCGTGCAGGGACTCGTGGACCTCGGTGTCGAGGTCACGGACGACGGCGGCGGCTCGATGCCGTTCTCGTTCACCGGCACCGGCTCGGTCCGCGGTGGGGCCCTGACGATCGACGCGTCGGCCTCCTCGCAGTTCGTCTCCGGGCTGCTGCTGTCGGCGCCCTGCTTCGACGAGGGCCTGCACCTCACCCACGTGGGCGAACGACTGCCGAGCATGCCGCACATCGAGATGACCGTCGCGGCGCTCCGAGCCCGCGGCGTCCACGTCGACGAGCCGTCGGTCGGCGAGTGGGTCGTGCACCCGGGCCCGATCGGCGCACGCGACGTCACGATCGAGCCCGACCTGTCGAACGCTGCACCGTTCGCCGTCGCCGCGCTCGTCGCCGGCGGCACCGTGCGCATCCGCACCTGGCCCACCGAGACGACGCAGGTCGGCGCCGACCTCGAGACGCTCCTGCCCCTGTGGGGCGCGACCGTGGCCCGTGACGGTGACGACCTGCTCGTCGACGGCGGCGTCGGGATCCGGGGTGGGGCCTCCTTGCCGGGTCTCGAACTCGACCTCAGCCGCGGCGGCGAACTCGCCCCCGCGCTCGTCGCGCTGGCCGCGCTGGCGGACGGCCCGAGCGAGATCACCGGGATCGGCCACCTGCGAGGGCACGAAACGGACCGCCTGGCCGCGCTGGCGGCGGACCTCAACCGGTCTGGAGGCGCGGTGCACGAACTCGACGACGGCCTGCGGATCGAGCCGGCGCCGCTCCACGGCAGCGCCTGGGGCGCGTACGACGACCACCGGATGGCGACCGCCGGGGCGATCGTGGGCCTCGTCGTCGACGGCGTCGCCGTCGACGACATCGGGTCGACCGCGAAGACCCTGCCGCAGTTCCCGGAGCTGTGGGCAGCGTTGGTGGCTTCATCGGTGAGTGGGGTCTGACGCATGAGCTGGTGGGACGACGTCGACGGTGACGACTCCGACGCGGACGAGCCGTACGGGCAGTACGACGAGTCGAGCGTGCGGGTGCGGCCGAACCCGAAGGGCAACCGGCCCCGCACGAAGACCCGGCCGACGTACGACGACGCGCCCGTCGGGTGGGTGACGAACGTCGACCGCGGGCGGTTCGGCGTGCTGATCGACGACCACGTCATCACCGCCACGAAGGCCCGCGAGCTCGGCAAGAAGTCCGTCGTCACGGGCGACCACGTGTCGCTCGTCGGGGACGTCTCCGGGGATCCCGGCTCGCTGGCACGCATCGTGAAGGTCGCCGAACGCACCACACTGCTGCGACGGAGTGCCGACGACTCGGACGAGGTCGAGCGCGTCATCGTGGCGAACGCCGACCAGATGCTCATCGTGGTGGCCGCCGCCGACCCCGAGCCGCGCACCCGCCTGATCGACCGGTACCTGGTGGCCGCGTTCGACGCCGGCCTCGACCCGATCCTCTGCATCACGAAGACCGACCTCGCCGACCCGGCTGCGTTCCTGGCGCACTTCGCGTGCCTCGACCTTCGGATCGTGACGAGCCGATCGGACGACGTCCCGTTCGAGGCGCTGCACGAGCTCCTCGACGACAAGGTGACCGTGACCGTGGGGCACTCCGGCGTGGGCAAGTCGACCCTGGTGAACGCGCTGACCGGGTCGACGCGGGCGATCGGCGTCGTGAACTCCGTGACGGGTCGCGGGCGGCACACGTCGTCGTCGTCGGTCGCGCTGCGGGTCCGCGACGGCGGCTGGATCATCGACACCCCGGGCGTGCGGTCGTTCGGCCTGGGGCACGTCGACCCCGCGAACGTCTTCCGGGCGTTCGCGTCGCACGCCGTGCCGGTGCTGCCCGCGCGGGACGGCATCCCGCTGGCGCAGGCGCACGACTGGGAGATCGTCGACCGGGTGCAGGACGGGGAGCTGGGGCCGACCGGCGTCGAGCGGCTCGACTCGTTCCGGGCGCTGCTGACCGGGATGGGCGCGTCCGACCCCGGTTCCGAGTAGCGCGCCGGGCGGCGCCGGCCAGTCGGCGACCGGTCGGCGGCCGGTCGGCTGCTGGTCGCAACACCCCGCGGTGCGTGCGGCGAGTGGTCACGAACTGTCGGCTGGGGGTGCGGCAACCGACAGTTCGTGACCGCTCGAGCGCCGGCGCGCGGTGAGTCGTGACTACTCCGGTGCCCGCGCAACCTCGCACCGGACGACGCCTCGGCACCGGGCCGCCGTCGACAAGCGCGCATCGGGGTTGTACAGTTGCGGTCGTGTCTGAAGTTGCAAAGTACAACTTTGCGCCGACCCTCGCTGTCGACGCCCCGTCCCCGAGCACGACGACGACGTCGCACGCGCACCACTCCCCCACCCACAAGTCCCCCCGGGCCACGAAGCCGCAGCGGTCCGACAGCGTCCTGCGCCCCGCCGGCCTCGGTCGCCTGCTGCTGACGTTCGCCTCGCACATCCTCGTGCCGCTGTTCCTGGCCGCCGGCATGGGCCTGGCGTACCTCGGCGCCTTCCACGCCCCGGCGCCGCAGGAACTGCCCGTCGGCATCGTCGGCCAGGGCGCGGCCACCCAGGTGTTCGCCCAGACCGTGACCGACCAGTCCGACGGGGCCCTCGTGGCCCACGTCGTCGGCTCGACGAAGGCGGCCGAGCAGCAGGTGCGCGACCGCGACCTCGCCGCGGTGTACGCGCCGACGGCGACGGGTGCCACGCTCTACGTCTCGACCGCCGCGTCGGAGACGACCGCGAGCGCCGCGCAGAAGGTGTTCCTGCCGATCGCCTACGACCAGCACGTGCCGTTCCGGGTCGTCGACGTCGTGCCCACGGGCGACCAGGACACCACCGGCCAGGGGCTGTTCTTCCTGCTCGTCGCCCTGAGCGTCGGCGGGTACGCGTCCGCGATCGCCGTGGCCTCGGTCGCGACGAAGCTCCGTGCCGTGTGGACCGCGGTCATCGGGCTCGCCACCGCGGGGGTCGTCGCCGGCATCGGCGTGATCGTCGCCGGACCGATCTACGGCGTCATCACCACCCACCAATGGCAGGTGTTCCTGTTCGCCTGGCTCTACGACGCGATCATCGTCGCGCTCGGCGTCGGGCTGCACCCCGTGCTCGGACGGTGGACCACCCCGATCCTCACGATGCTGTTCGTGATGCTGAACTTCACGTCGTCCGGCGGGATCTTCCAGCCGGCCTTCCAGCCCGGGTTCTTCGCCGCCCTGCACACCTTCTGGAGCGGTGCCGCGTGGCTGCAGGCCGCACAGGACCTGCAGTACTTCCCGGACGCCTCGCTCGGTCGGTCGTCGCTCGTGCTCGCCCTCTGGCTGGCCGCCGCGCTCCTGCTCTGCGCCGTCGTGCACGGACTCGTCGCGCGCCGGACCCGCATCGCCCGCGAGCGCGAGGTCACCCGGCTCGAGGAAGAGGAGGTCGTCGCCGCGTAGCGACGGTAGGTTGGGCCACGTGGACCTCAGCGCCGACCTGGACTTCGCCCGCTCCCTCGCCGACACCGCCGACGCGATCAGCCTCGAGCGCTTCCGTGCCGCCGACCTGCACGTGACGAAGAAGGCCGACAGCACGCACGTCACCGACGCCGACCAGGCCGTCGAACGGGCCCTGCGCGAGCGACTCGCCGCCGAGCGACCGGACGACGCGTTCCTCGGCGAGGAGACGACGGCGGACACCGGGGCCGAGGCCGTCAGCGAAGGACACCGCCAGTGGGTGGTCGACCCGATCGACGGCACCGCCAACTACCTGCGTGGCGTGCCGGTGTGGGCGACCCTCATCGCACTCGCGGTCGACGGCCGCCCGGTGCTCGGCGTCGTCAGCGCTCCCGCCCTCGGCAAGCGCTGGTGGGCGGCCGAGGGCTCCGGCGCGTTCTCGCTGGACGGGCCGCTCCGGGTCTCCGGGGTGTCCGATCTGGCCGACGCGAGCCTGAGCTACAACAGCATCCAGCAGTGGGACGACGACGACCGCCTCGAGCCGCTCGTCGACCTGTCGCGCCGGGTCTGGCGCACCCGGGCCTACGGCGACATGTGGTCGTACATGATGGTGGCCGAGGGCGTCCTCGACGTCGCCGGCGAACCCGACCTGAAGCCGTGGGACATCGCGGCCCTCGTCCCCATCGTGGAAGAGGCCGGCGGCCGCTTCACCTCGCTCGACGGTGACCCCGGGCCGTGGCACGGCAGCGCCCTCGCCTCGAACGGCCTGGTGCACGACGCCGTCGTCGAGGTCATCCGCCGCGACTCCTAGGCACGGTCGGCCGGCCGGTCAGCCCCGGTCGGCGGACGCCGACGCACCGGTCCCGTCGGCGGACTCAGCAGCCGCGTCCGAGTGCTCGGACTCCCCGCCCGACCGCCGGGCCGCCCGGCGACGCGCCACCAGGTCCGCACCGGCCAGCACCAGCGCGAGCGCCATCAGCGACACCGTGAACGTCGTGCCGCTGCGGAACGCGTCGTGGTACGCGTCGAGACGCCCGCCCGACCCACCGGCCCCCGACCCCGCCGCCTCGCTCCGCACGATGCCGTAGAAGATGCTCGTCGCGACCGCGGTGCCGATCGCGGTCCCGACCCGCTGCCCGAGCTGCTGCATCGACCCCGCCACGCCGGACTGCTCGACCGGGATCTCGGCCAGGGTCAGGGTCTGGTTCGGCGACACCACGAAGCCGCCACCGAGGCCGCCCACCAGGAACGCGCCGGCCATCGCCCACGGGGTGACCTCCGGCGGGGTGGCGACCGCGGCGAGCATGAGCAGCAGGAAGCCGACGACGACCATGCCGAGCCCGGCGACGACCAGCGCTCGCCCGACCCGGTCGACGATCCGCCCGCCGATGTACGAGCCCACGGCACTCGTCGCCGCGAAGGGGATGCTGACCATGCCGGCGAACAGCGGTGAGAGCCCGAGGCCCTCCTGCAGGTACAGCGTGACCATGAGGAACGATGCCGGCAGTGCGGCGAAGTAGACCGCCACGATCGACAGGCCGTTGCGGTACGACGACAGCCGGAACAGCTCGAAGTGCACCACGGGCGACTTGCCCTGCCGCTTGAACCGCCGTTCCCAGAGCACGAACAGCACGAGGAACACCGCGAAGCCGGCGAGCCAGAACCAGCGCGTCGCGGAACCGCCGCCGCCGCTGGTCAGCACGAACGGCAGCATCAGGGTGACGATGGCGGCGCCGAGCAACAGGATGCCGACGACGTCCAGTTCGCGGTCCTGGGCCTTCCCCTGCGCCCCCTTCGGCAGCAGACGGAGCGCGAAGAGCAGTGCGGCGATCCCGAGGGGCACGTTCATCCAGAACAGCAGCCGCCAGCCGGACTCCTCGCCGCCGATCGCGATGAGGCCACCGCCGATGGTCGGCCCGAGGGCGGTGGAGATGCCGATCATCGCCCCGAACAGCCCGAACGCGCGGCCCCGCTCCGGCCCGCGGAACAGCTGTTGCACGAGTCCGATCACCTGGGGCATCTGGATCCCGGCGGCGAAGCCCTGCAGGATCCTGGTGACGATCAGGACCTGGATGTTCGGTGCGACGGCGCACAGCAGGCTCGATCCGGTGAACGCGCTGAGCCCCACGATGAACATGACGCGCCGGCTCTTCAGGTCGCCGAGCCGACCCGCGGGCACGAGGGCGAGGCCGAACGCCAGCGCGTACCCCGCCACGATGAGCTGGAGCGACGAGCTGGTGGCGCCGAGGGACTGCTCGATCGAGGGCAGGCCGACGTTCACCTTGGACAGGTCGAGGATCGTCAGGGCCGCGACCGCCACGCACACGGCGAAGGCCCGCCACCGGGTGCGGTCATCGAGGCGGGCGTCGGTCTGTTCGGCGTTGGACATCCCGTCCGTGCTACACCTGCGTCGACGAACGAGGTCCGGACAGACCTGTACCCCGGTTCCGTCCGGCGGACCCGGATCGGGGTGCAGAGGGCGGGTGCCACACCCCCCTCGTGGCCCCCCGTACTGGGGGCACCGTTCTGGACATCTGCTCGCGGGAGTCCGCTCAGCGGGCCGGTACCTGAGTTATCGTGCTCCAGACGGCAGGTCACGTGATGCTCTCGGATTCCCTAGATCCGGAGGCGGAACCAACCGGTCGTGTTCGTCCGAAGACCCTAACCCGAGGGGTGATACAGACGATGACATCATCGTTCCCGAGCGGAACCGAGTGCACCCACACTCGTCGACCGCATCCAATCCACGACAGTTCCGGCGCGCGCTCAGTCGCCGCCGCTCGTCCGCACTCCGCCACGGTCACCCGCCGTGCAGCAGTCCGGTCCGCCTCAGTGCGCCCCGTCGCAGCGACCCCCGTGTTCGCCGACGCCCTCCTCGCAGCATCCGCCTCCGGACCCGGAGGCCGGTGAGTCATGGCACTCACCGGTCGACGTCTCGAGGTCGACCGGATCGCGACCCTCGCAGTGCTCCCACGGGAGTCCGCGATGGTCGTGGTCGGCGACCCTGGTTCCGGACGCAGCAGCGTCCTCGACGCGGTCTCGAACCGCGTTTCCCTCCCCGTCGTCCGGGTCGGTGTCAACGGGAGTGAATCCCGTTGGCCGCTGGCCGGGGTGACCTCCCTGTTCACCGCGCTCGACGACCCCCGAGCGACCGCGCACATCGCCCACCTGCTGCAGGCCGGCGGGACCGCGGCCGCCGTGACGGCCGGGCTGGCGGCGGCGCACGACTTCCTCGACGCCGTGCACGCCCTGACCCTCCCGCCGACGCTCGTCCTCATCGACGACCTCGACCGGATGGACACGGAGAGCCAGGAACTCATCGCGTTCCTCGCCGGACGACTCGCGGGCACCGCCCTGCGCGTCGTGGCGACGGTCCGCTCGGTGCCGTCGGACGGTCCGCTCGCGGCCCTGCCGACCCTGCGCATCGAACCGCTGCCGTCGGACGAGGCCCTGGTCCTCGCCCGGGCCATGGCGCCGGCCGAGGCGAACGACGGCGTCCTCGCCGTCCTCGCCGAGGAGACCGGTGGCAACCCCGGCGCGCTCCGCGAACAGCTCGCGGTGCTCACCCGGGAGCAGCTCACCGGCGCGGAGCCGATCGTGCTCCCGCTCCGACCCACTCCGACGACCGAGGCCATCGCGGCGCTCGCACTCGGGCCCGCCGCGGGACGCGATCTGGACGTCCTCGCGAAGCTCGCCCTGGTGCCCGTCGCGAAGACCACGGCGTGGGACCGGGACGAGCTGGACGACCTGGTCGGGGCCGGTCTCGCGACCGTCCGCGGGCAGAGCGTCACCGTCCGGCACCCGCTGGTCCGCTCCGCGCTCTACTGGCGGATGCCCGCCCGTGACCGTCGTGCGGCACACGCCGCGCTGGCCACGGCGAGCGCGGAGAGCGACCCGCGGTCGGCCGCGTGGCACCGGAGCTTCGTCGACGACGTCCCCGACGTGGTCGCGCTGCTCCAGGCCGCACGGTCGTACGTCGTGGACGGCAACGTGCACGCAGCGATAGCGCTGACCGAGCGTGCCCTGCACATCGGTGGCGGGACCGAGGACGAGCACGTCGCGCTCCTCGGGGTCGCGGAGGCCATGCTCGGCAAGCGCCTGCTCGGCTTCGCCGCGCGGTACCTCGCGGCGCTCCGTCCGTTCCGGACGACGCCGAACGAGGTCCGCCGGCTCCGGCTGCAGTACTCGGCCGAGTACCTCAGCGGTGACGCCGTGCACGCGGACGAGCTGCTCGTCCCCGTCGATGCGACCGACCCGGCCGAGGTGGACGCCGTCGCCGGGCTGATGGCCATGGTGGCGTGCTTCCGTGCCGAGGCGTGGGAGCTCGACCAGGCCAAGGACCTGCTGCACCGGATCGAACCGCTCGAGGGGTCGGCGTCCACGCACACCCTCGAGATCGCGACGACCGCGCGGGAGCTCATCGCTGCCGTGGACGGCGTGCTGCCGCCCGACACCGAGCTGCACGACGGGCTCGCGACGTCGGAGCTCGTGGCGATGTCCGACCCGGCCCTGCTGCTCCTCGCCCACGCGCTGAGCATCGGCGAGCGCTACCGGAGCGCGCGACGGGTGTTCGCACTCGTGCTCGCCCGGGGGCAGGAGACCGCGGCGGTGTGGACCGAAGCGGCGCGCTACCTGACGGCCGAGAACGAGGTGCGCTCCGGCAACTTCCGGCAGGCGCTCCGCGCGATCGACGTGTGGGAGTCCGGTTCGTCCGTCGCCGAGCGGTTGCGTGAGCCCTCCCGCGCGATCGCCGTCGCGTGGCGGCACTTCGCCGAGGGCCGTTCCGCCGAGGCGCTCGACGTCGTGGACCGGTGCCTCGAGCACCGTTCGACGAGTCGGCTCTGGGGCGCGACGGCGAAGCTGCACGCGCTCCGCGGCAAGGTCCTGCTGCTCGACGGTCGCCTCGACGAGGCGGCCACCGCGCTCGAGGCCGCCGATGCCATCGGCCGGTCGCTCCGGAACCCCGCGGTGCTCCGGCACCTCGGCGACCTGGTCGAGGCGTACGTGCGTCTCGGACGGATCGACGACGCGCGGACGATCACGGCCCGCCTGGCGGCGGACCACCATGCCCGTCCAGGGCGCTGGGGTGCCCTCGTGCTGGCGCGGAGCCTCGCGCTCGTCGCCGACGACACCACCCGCGAAACGGCTCGTCGCCGTGCGCTGGAGCTGTTCCAGCCGCACGACTCGCAGTACGAGCGGGCTCGCACGTTCGCGGCGCTGGCCGCGGTCGGCAACCCGGCGGAGCGTCCGCGCCTCGGTGCGGCGGCCGCAGCGGCGTACGAGGCGGCCGGCCTGCGTCGACCGCTGGTGACGCCGGCGCCGGCTGCGGCGATGCCGCAGTTCGGCACGGGCTCGTCGTCGGTCCGGTCCGGGCCCGTGCTCTCACCGGCGTTCCCGGGGACGCCGCGCAGCGCCCCCGACGCGTCGGCGGTGCTCACGTCACTGACCGCCGAGGAGCGTGCGGTGGTGCAGAAGGTCACCGAGGGCTACCGCAACCGCGAGATCGCCTCGTCGCTGTTCATGTCGCAGCGCACGGTGGAGCTGCGGCTCACGCAGATCTACCGCAAGGTCGGCGCGCGGTCGCGATCGCACCTGGTCGCGCTCCTGACGTAGGAGACGCACCACAGGACGGACGGGAGGCCCGGTACCAGCTGGTACCGGGCCTCCCGTCCGTCGTCCCCCGCGTCTTCACGCAACCGACCTCGCCGGCTCGGTCGGCGCTGGCGCGTCGCTTCGTGCGGAGCGCGCGCTTGCGGGAGTCCGCACGCGACCGCAGCGCGGTGTGCCCCCGCACGCGGGGAACCGCAAGAGCGTCCGACGGGTGTTGCCGTGTGGTCGGCGGTGGGTGAGGCTTCTCCTGCACCGACCGCCGTGCCCCTCCCCCGGGGGCCAGCCCGCGGTACCTCGTCCGGTACCCGAACCCCTCGGCCCAACGACACCGACGTCCGTCCTCGCCTGATCCGAGGACGGGCGTCGGATCCCGGGCCGGGAGGCCCCGGACGCGCGGCAGACCCGACGGCGGTCGGTGCCGCACCAGTCCCACCTCCCCGTTCCACCCACCCTCGTTCCCCCGAAGGGACAGCCGATGTGCGGCATCATCGCGGCCCGCGTGTCTGACGACGCGACCCCCTACCTGCTCGACGGACTCGAACGACTCGAGTACCGCGGGTACGACTCCGCCGGCATCGCCGTCCGGACGGCCGTCGGCCGCACCGAGACGATCCGCTCGGTCTCCCGCGTCGGCGACCTGCGCACGCTCGTCGCTGCGCGCTCCGGTGACGCGCTCACCGGCGTCGGCATCGGCCACACGCGCTGGGCCACGCACGGTGCCGTGCGCGAGGCGAACGCGCACCCGCACGCCGACTGCACCGGCCGGGTCTCGATCGTGCACAACGGCATCATCGAGAACGCGGACCGGCTGCGGCAGACGCTCGAGGCGCAGGGCCACCGCTTCCGGTCCGACGTCGACTCCGAGGTCATCGCGCACCTGGTCGAGCGGGCCCTGGTGGTGGACCCGGACCTGATGCTCGCGGTGCAGATCGCGACGGCACAGCTCGAGGGCTCCTGGGCGATCGTCGTCCTGGACGCCCGGGACGGTCGGATGGTCGTCGCGGCGGACCGCTCCCCGCTCGTCGTCGCCCGCTCCGGCCGCGGTGACTTCGTGGCGAGCGACATCGGCGCGATCGCCGAGTGGTGCGAGACGTTCGTGGCACTGCGCGACGGCGACGTCGTCGAGCTCGGTGAGGCCTGGACGTGGTCGTCCGACGGCATCACGGTGCCCGTGCCGTTCCCCACGCCGTCCCCGTTCGCCGCCGCCGCGCTCGACCTCGGCGACCACACGGACCACATGGCGAAGGAGATCGACGAGCAGGCGGACGTGGTCGCGACGATCCTGGACCGGGTGGCCCGGCGCACCGCCGACGGCAGCATGTGGGTGGGTCTCGGCCTGGCGGGCTTCCACCGGCTCGCGATCGTCGCCTGCGGCACGTCGCTGAACGCCGGTCAGGTGATCGCGACCGCACTGCGCGGGATCGGCGGCGTACCGACCGACATCGTCGTCGCGAGCGAAGCCGAACAGGCCGTGCTCGCTCCGGGCACCCTGGTCGTCGCGATCAGCCAGTCCGGTGAGACGGCCGACGTGCTCCGCGCCCTGGACCGGTTCGAGGACCGTCACCCGGTGCTCGCACTGACGAACAACATGCACTCGTCGCTCGCCCGACGGGCCGACGCCGTGCTCGACTGCCACGCCGGCCCGGAGATCGGGGTCGCCGCCACGAAGACGTTCACGGCGCAGGTCGTCGTCGGGGTGGCGGCGATGATCTCCGCGATGGTGGCCTCCGGCCGCATCGAACCGTCACGCGCGCAGGTGCTCGTCGACGAGCTGCTCGACCTGCCGGCCCGGATCGAGCACGCCGCGCGGGTGTCCGCCGAGCGGATGCCGCTGCTGGTGTCGAGCGTCAAGGAGGCGACGGGCTTCCTGTTCCTCGGCCGCGGTGCCGGACTGCCGTACGCCGCCGAGGGCGCCCTGAAGCTCAAGGAGCTCAGCTACCGCTGGGCCGAGGCGTACCCTGCCGGCGAACTCAAGCACGGGCCGCTCGCGCTGGTGGACGACGGCACCCCGGTGGTCGTCATCGACCACGGGGAGCCGAAGATCCAGTCGGCGATCGCCGAGGTCCGGGCCCGCGGTGGCTTCGTCATCACGATCGGCGGCGAGTCGGCGGACATCCCCGCGCTCGGCCGCCGTGGCACCGGCGACCTGGCCTGGGGCGCGATGACCGCGCCCTGGGGGCCGCTCGAGGCCGTCGTGCCGCTGCAGATGCTCGCACGCGAACTCGCCCTGCAGCTCGGGTGCGACGTCGACAAACCCCGGAACCTCGCGAAGTCGGTGACGGTCGAATAGCCGGACGCCGACGCGTGAACCGCCTGACGGTCTTCCTCGCCGTCCTCACCGCCCTGGCGATCGCCGGCACCGTGGTCCTCGTCACGGTGGTGCTGACGACGCCCGTGCTCCCCTGACGCCGGTCCCGCAGGGTCTTCCTGGGCGGGGCTGCGATGCTGGTCCCTTGACCACCGCAGCCCCGCCCCTCGTCTTCGTCGCGCTCCTCGTCGGCGCCGTCCTGCCGTTCGTGCCGTTCGTCGGCCGGGTGGCCCGCATCGCCGCGACCATCGCGCACGAGGTCGGGCACGCGATCGTCGTCGTCCCGTTCGGCGGGCGCATCCAGCGGATCGAGCTGCACCCGGACGGGTCCGGCGAAGCCTGGGTCCAGCTCGGCCGGGTACCCGGAGACATCCGCTGGCTCGTCCGGATCCTGAACCTGTACGCCGGGTACAGCGCGCCGCTCTGGGCGGGGGTGCTGCTCGTGACCGGGGTGCTGCACGGCGCACGGTGGCTGCCGGTGGTGGTGCTCGCGGTCATCGGGCTGGTGGCGCTGGCGTTCGTCCGGAACTGGTTCGGCCTGCTCGTCGTGCTCGGCTTCGACGCGCTCGCCCTGTGGGTGGCCGTCCGCCCCTCCGAGGCGACCGTCCTGGTGGTCGCCACCGTCGGGGCCTTCTTCGTCGTCGACGGCCTGCGCTCGGTGGTGCAGGTCGGCCGCTGGCTCGTCACCGGCGCCCGGGTGCAGACCGACTTCCACATCGCCGCGACCGAGATGCGGGTGCCGGCGTCCCTGTGGTTCGTGCTGTTCGTCGTCGTGAACGCCGTCGCGGTGTGGCTGGCGCGCGAGCCGCTGCTCCAGGTCTGGGACACCGTGGTCGCCGGGGTCCGCGCGCTCGTCTGAGGCCGCGCTCGCGTAACCGGAGGCCGCAATCGCCTGTCCGCCCCGAGGGGCTGCGAGGCTACCGCGAGACGACCCCCGGAGGTGTCCCATGGCGACCGACGACCACGGCTTCGCGACCGAGCAGGTACACGGCGGCTTCGTGCCCGATGCCGGGCACGGCGCCCGGGTCCCCGCGATCCACATGTCCTCCGGGTTCCTGTTCGACGACTTCGACCAGGCCCGTGACCGCTTCGCCGACACCGACGACGGCTACACCTACACGCGCCTCGGCAACCCCACGAACGCCGACGTCGAGCGTCGCGTGGCGCTGCTCGAACGCGGTGTCCAGGCGATCCTGGTCGGCAGCGGTCAGGCGGCGGCGACCGTGGCGTTCCTCGGCCTGCTGCAGGCCGGCGACCACGTCGTCAGCGCACGGAGCATCTACGAGGGCACGCGCGGCCTGCTGCTGCAGAACCTCGGCCGGCTCGGCATCGAGGTCGACTTCGTCACCGACGCCCGCGACCTCGACGCCTGGGCCGCCGCGGTCCGACCGAACACGAAGGCGTTCTTCGCCGAGACGATCCCGAACCCGAAGAACGACGTCCTCGACATCACCGGCGTCGCCGAGACCGCGCACCGCGCCGGCGTCCCGCTGATCGTCGACAACACCCTCGCCACGCCGTACCTGGTGCGCCCGGTCGAGCACGGTGCGGACATCGTCGTGCACTCGGCGTCGAAGTTCCTGTCCGGCCACGGAGCCGGACTCGGCGGCGTGGTCGTGGACGGCGGCCGGTTCGACTGGACCGCCGCCCCCGAGCGCTGGACCCACCTGACCAGCCCCGAACGGTCCCTGGGCGGCGAGAGCTACGTCGAGCGGTTCGGCAACCGGGCGTTCGCCGTGTTCGCCCGCGACGTCGTCGCCGCACGCATCGGCCCGGCGCCGTCCCCGTTCAACGCGTTCCTGCTCCGCCAGGGCATCGAGACGCTGTCGCTGCGGGTGGAACGCCACTGTGCGAACGCGCTGGCCGTCGCGTCCTGGCTGGACCAGCAGCCGGAGGTGACGAGCGTCGACCACGCGGGCCTGGCCTCCAGTCCCTTCCACGACCTCGCCCAGCGCTACCTGCCCCGCGGGGCCGGGTCCGTCTTCGCCTTCACGCTCGCCGGTGGCGAAGCCGCCGCGCGGGCGTTCATCGACGCCGTGCAGCTCTTCAGCCGGATGACCCACCTGGGCGACGTCCGCTCGCTGATCCTGCACCCGGCCACCACCACGCACGCCGGCCGTACGCCGGAGGAGCGAGCCGAGCAGGGGATCAGCGACGGCTTGATCCGCCTGTCGGTCGGCATCGAGGACGTCGCGGACCTGCTCCGCGACCTGGAACGCGGGTTTGCCGCGGTGCGGTCCGCAGGCGCCGCCGGCCTGGAGGCGCGTGGAGCGTCGGACGCGCATGGTGCAGCAGTCGGTGGGCCGGCCCTCGACCGGCAGGAGCGCTGAATGGCCGAGCTGCAGCACTTCGGGTACTTCTTCTCGCGCGGCTTCGGCCCGCAGGCGTGGGGGCGGTCCGACTGGGACTGGGGCCACGACTGGACGAAGCCGGACCTGTACCAGCAGTCCGTCCGGACGCTCGAGCAGGCCGGCATGGACCTGGTCATCGCCGAGGACGCCGTCTCGCTCGGGAACCCCGCGACCCTCGACCTGCGCATCCGGCAGGCGTACGGCGGCCCGAAGCACGACCCACTGCTGCTCGCCCCGTACCTGTTCGCCGCCACCTCGCATATCGGCATCGCGCCGACCGTCAACGCGGGGATCACCCCGCCGTACCTGGCGGCACGGCAGTTCGCGACCCTGGCGCACCTGTCCTCGGACCGGCTGGGCATCAACGTCGTCACCGACGTCGGCAGCGCACGCCACGCCGGCCTGCCGCCGTTGCCGCACGACCAGGCGTACGACCGCGCCGAGGAGTGGATCACCCTGCTCCGCCGGCTCTGGCACTCGTGGGGCGACGCGTACGTCGGCGCACCGGACTCGTGGCACTTCGCGGACGGCGACGCGCTCGACGCGTTCCACCACGAGGGCGCCCACTTCACCGCCGACGGTCCGCTCAACGCGCTGCCGCTGGCGTCTGACCCCGTGGTCGTCTCCCCCGGTGGCTCGGGCCGAGGGCTCGCGTTCGCCGGCACCCACTCGGACGTGCAGCTCGCGCTCGCGCCGCTGTCCGCCGCCGCGGTGACGGACTACCGTGCCCGGGTGATCGCGGCAGCCGAGGCCGCAGGGAGGTCCACTGCGGACCTCCGGATCCTGTTCGTGCTCAAGCCCGTGATCGTGTCCTCGCCGGAGGAGGCCGACCGCATCGTCGCGGCGTCCGAGCACCCCACCGACGAGGCCCTGCGTACGGCGGCGATCGCGTGGTCGAGCGACTCCGAGACCGACCTGCTTGCGCTCGACCTGGACGCCCCGGTGCCCGAAGGGACCTTCGGCGACCACGTCTCCGCCGGCACGGTCCGCGGGCTGCTCGGGGACACCCCGGACGCGCCGCTGCGGGAGCTGCTCACCCGCAAGGCGCGGCAGGGGCGGATCGCGTCACGCTCGGGCTTCGTGGGGACTGCCGATGAGTTCGCGGACTTCATCGAGGAACTCGGCAGCGACGCCGACAACGACGGGATGATCTTCTCGGGCGACCTGCACCCGGCGCAGATCCACCGGATGTTCGGCGAACTGGTGCCCGTGCTCCGGCGCCGAGGGCTCCTGCGACGGGAGTACGGCGCCGGCGGGATCCGGGCGAACCTGTTCGACTTCTAGCTGGTGCGGCTGCGAGCTACTTCTTCTTCTTGGACTTCTTCTTCCCGTCGTCGTCCTTCTTCGACTTCTTCTTCTTGTCGTCGTCCTTCTTCTTGGACTTCTTCTTCCTGTCGTCGTCCTTCTTCTTGGACTTCTTCTTGTCGCCGTCCTTCTTGGACTTCGCCGTGCGCTCACCCGCCGGCAGCGGCAGGACGGCCGCAACGGTCTCCGGCTCGGACCGGGCGTCGGCGTCGGCGTCGGCGGGCGCAGCCTCGGTCTCAGGCGACTCCACCCCGTCGATCGGCTCGACGACCACGGCCGAGCCGGTGTCCAGCCCGACATCGACCGCGTGCTCCTCGAGCACCGGTGCCAGGGCGTCGGCGACCCGCTCGACCGTCAGCACCGCGTCCGCCTCGGCGAGCCGGAGCAGGGCCTGCGCGGTCCGCACCCGGGTGGTCGCCTTGCGCGAGAGGACGTCCGACCGCGCGCCCTCGAGGAACGTCCGCAGAGCCCGTTCCACGGCGGAGCGTCCGCGCGGGGCAGCGCGGTCGAGCCGGTCGAGTTCACCGGCGACCCCGGAGACGTCGTCGGCGACGTGCTCGTGGCGAACCGACTCGACGAGGGCGGCGATGGCAGCTGCGGCACGTTCGACCCCGGCAGAGCGCTGGTCGAGCACGACGAGCATCTCGACCACCGAGCCGTACGTGACGGTCTCGAGCCGCACCGGTTCCGCGCCCCGACCGCGGACGACCAGGCGGGCATCGGGGTTCGGCAGCCACGCGGCGAGGGCGGCGACCGTGGCGACGGAGCCGACGATCCGCTCGTACTCGCTGAGTACCACTCGTTCCTGCTCCCGCAGACGGACACGGATCGCGATCTCCTGCACCACGTGCTGACCTCTCGTTCGGGTTCGACGCGAGCGTGTTCTGCGCGCCTGCTCGGGAGCGTAGTCCTCGGACGTGGCGGAACAGCGAACGCCCCGGCACTGTCCAGGGGACGGTGCCGGGGCGTTCAAGTGGCGCAGCGTGACAGCGGCTCGTCGTTCGGCGAATGGTGGAGATGGGGGGAATCGAACCCCCGTCCATCGCTGCAATTCGACGTCTTCTACGGGCGTATCCGGATAGTTCGTTCTGCTCGGCCCCGTCCTTTGCTACCGGCTTCTAGGACGACGGGCCCAGTCTCAGTGCAAGTCCCGCACGGCCCTGAGGCGCAACCGTGCAGCAAGTCCTCTGGATGACGCCGGGATCAGGTTAGAAGACGGTCACCTGGCCGACGGACTTCATGTGCTGGGCTGCTTACGCAGCGAGAGCGAAGTCAGTGCGCTTGGAATTGGCACTTGTTGTTTTCCACGGATCGTTTACGAGATAACCGTGGGTCCTCGGCCCGCTTCCCGTCGGCACACAGGCAATGTCGAAACCGATCATCCCCATGCGGGCCGGACGTGCGAACCGCTGTCACGCTGTTGAGTTGCCAATGCCCCGTTGGGAGCAGTCCCTCAGTCTAGCCGAGGCGGTGCGCCGGCGCTACTCGCCGACGCGGTTCCGGGTGCGCATGGCCCGCTCGGCCTCACGCTTGTCGGTCTTCTCCCGCAGGGCCTGGCGCTTGTCGAACTCGCGCTTGCCCTTCGCGACGGCGATCTCGATCTTGGCACGACCGTCGTGGAAGTAGATCTGCAGCGGCACGAGGGTGTAGCCGCCCTGGGCCGTCTTGTGCGAGATCTTCACGATCTGCTGCTTGTGCAGGAGCAGCTTGCGCTTCCGTCGGGGCGAGTGGTTGTTCCACGTGCCTTCGGTGTACTCCGGGATGTGCACAGCGTCGATCCACGCTTCGCCACCGTCGATGTACGCGTACCCGTCGACCAGGGACGCCCGCCCCATCCGCAGGGACTTCACCTCGGTGCCGGACAGGACCATGCCCGCTTCGTACGTGTCCTCGATGAGGTAGTCGTGCCGGGCGCGACGGTTCGTCGCGACGATCTTCTCCCCGCGTTCCTTCGCCATGACGACTCCTCTCGATGGTGACCGGTGCAGTGCGCTGCACGGGTGGTTCCGCGCAGCCCCACAGACTACTCAACACGAAGCGGGCGGCGCACCTTCCCGGCGCGCCGCCCGCTCGCGGATGCTGTGCTGCGTCAGACCTTCAGGTACCGGCGGATGGCGATCGACGCCGACGCCGCGGCGAGGAGCACCCCGATCACGATCACCGCGGGGACGACGATGGCCGCGTCCCCCATGCCGATGAACGCCGTGCCGGTGAAGCGCTCCGCCAGGAAGTTCCGGACGAAGAACCAGACCACCGCGGTGATCGCGCCACCGGCCAGGACGGCTCCGATGGCGGCGGCGATCACCCCCTCGAGCACGAACGGTGTCTGGATGAACCGGTTCGACGCCCCCACGAGCCGCATGATGCCGAGTTCTCGCCGTCGACTGAACGCCGACAGGCGGATCGTCGTCGCGATGAGCAGCACCGCCGCCACGAGCATGAGCGCCGCGATGCCGATCGCCGTGTACGACGAAGCGTTGAGCAGGTTGAAGATCGGCTGCAGGTACCCGCGTTGGTCGACGACGCTCTGCACTCCGGCGACCTTCGACAGGCTCTCGACCAGGACGTCGGCCTGCGACGGGTTCTTCAGGTTCACCCAGAAGGTCTCGTTCAGGTACTCCGGCTTGACGAACTCCGTCGCGGCCGAGTCCTTGAACTGCTCCTTGAACCGGGTGAACGCCTGGTCCTGGTTCTCGTAGTAGGTCTTCTCGATGTACGGCGCGAGCGTCGACGAGTCGAGCTGCGCCTGGACCTGCTCGCGCTGGTCCGCGGTGGCCTTGGCACCGGTGCAGTTGCCCGTGGTGTCGGTGTCGGTGCACAGGTAGACGGCGACCTGCGCCCGGTCGTACCAGTACCCCTTCATCTGGTTGATCTGCATCTGGAGCAGGATCGCCGTGCCGACGAAGGTCAGGGAGATGAAGGTCACGAGGACGACGGAGACGACCATCGACGCATTGCGTCGCAGGCCCGAGCCGACCTCGGACATGACGAGCCCGAGCCTCATCGGATGAGCCCCGGGATCGTCTGGATGCCGGTGGTGTTGGACACGGTGCCTCGCTGGATCGGGACGGCCTGGGTCTGGTAGCCGCCGGACTGCTCGTCGCGCAGGACGGTGCCGTTCGAGAGCTCGATGACCCGACGCTGCATCTGGTTCACGATGCTGGCGTCGTGCGTCGCCATCAGCACGGTGGTGCCTCCCTGGTTGATGCGTTCGAGGAGCGCCATGATGCCGGCGGACGTGGTGGGGTCGAGGTTTCCGGTGGGCTCGTCGGCGAGCAGGATCGCCGGCTTGTTCACGACGGCGCGGGCGATGGCCACACGCTGCTGCTCACCACCGGAGAGTTCGTGCGGCATGCGGGTGGCCTTGCCGGCGAGCCCGACGAGCTTCAGCACGTCGGTCACGGCCTCGCTGATGAAGCCCTTGCTCTTGCCGATCACCTGCAGCGAGAACGCCACGTTGTCGAACACGTTCTTGTTCGGCAGCAGACGGAAGTCCTGGAAGACCACGCCGAGGTTGCGGCGGAAGTACGGGACCTTCCGCGACGCCAGGGAGCCGAGGCGCTGCCCGAGCACGTGGATCTGCCCGCTGGTGGGCTTCTCCTCCTTGAGCACGAGGCGCAGGAAGCTGGACTTGCCGGAACCGGACGCGCCCACGAGGAAGACGAACTCGCCCTTGAGGATCTCGAGGGTGAGGTTGTCGAGCGCCGGACTCGGGTTGCCCGAGTAGACCTTGGTGACCTGGTCGAATTTGATCATGACCGGATCAGGGTAGGTCGCCCCGCTTGGAAAACAAGCGAGGCGCGCGGCTCACGAACCCCTACTCGGCGGCGGATTGCTTGCGCCAGCGGATGCCAGCGTTGATGAAGCCGTCCAGATCGCCGTCGAACACGGCTGAGGGGTTGTTCACCTCGTGCTCCGTCCGGAGGTCCTTGACCATCTGGTACGGCGCCAGGACGTAGGAGCGGATCTGGTCGCCCCAGCTCGCCGTGATGTTGCCGGCGAGTTCCTTCTTCTTCGCGTTCTCCTCTTCCTTCTTCAGGAGGAGCAGGCGCGACTGCAGCACGCGCATGGCGGCCGCACGGTTCTGGATCTGCGACTTCTCGTTCTGCATCGAGACGACGGTGCCGGTCGGGATGTGCGTCAGGCGCACCGCGGAGTCGGTCGTGTTGACGGACTGCCCGCCGGGGCCCGACGAGCGGAACACGTCGACGCGGATGTCGTTCTCGGGGATGTCGATGACGGCGGTCTCCGGCATGAGCGGGATGACCTCGACCGCGGCGAAGGACGTCTGGCGCTTGCCTGCGGCACCGAACGGCGACATCCGGACCAGGCGGTGGGTGCCGGCCTCGACCGACAGCGTACCGAACGCGTGCGGGGCGTCGATCTCGAAGGTGGCGGACTTGATGCCCGCTTCTTCGGCGTACGAGGTGTCCATCACGGTGGTCTTGAAGTTGTGCTGCTCGGCGTACCGCAGGTACATGCGGAGGAGCATCTCGGCGAAGTCCGCCGCGTCGACACCACCCGCGCCGGCACGGATCGTGATGACCGCCGGACGGTCGTCGTACTCGCCGTCGAGGAGCGTCTGCACCTCGAAGTCGCCGATCATCTTCTGGATCGCCTTGAGCTCGGCGAGGGCTTCGTCGGCGGACTCCTGGTCGTCGCCTTCGTTCGCCATCTCGACCAGTACCTCGAGGTCGTCGATGCGCTGCTCGGTGTCGGTGATCTTCTTCAGCTCCGACTGCCGGTGCGAGAGCGCGCTCGTCACTTTCTGCGCGTGGTCGACGTCGTCCCAGAGGTCCTGGGCCCCGGCCTGCTCGCTGAGGTCGGCGATCTCACGCTGCAGGCGGTCGACGTCGACCACCGAGCGGATGTTGCCGAAGGTCTCGCGAAGGGCGGAGAGCTGCTCGGTGAAGTCCAGTTCGACCATGGTCACCGATCCTACCGGCGCGAGTCCGACTCGGCCGACCGGGAGGCCCGGTGCGGGTCCGTCCCGCCGGTCGCGGTCGTCCTCCACGCGCCCTGCACCCCCGCCCCGGCCCCGCAGCACCGGGTGACCGGCGCTTCGTCATCCGGGCCTCCGGTGCGACCTGGCGATCGCGTACCGTCGCAGCCGCACGCCCCCGCGGCGCTCGGTCGACAACAGGACGGCGTCGTAGTGCTCCAACACCCCGATGGAGCCGGCGTTGTCATCGCGGCAGACGGCGACGACCGGGTCGATCCCGACGCGCGATGCGTGCGCGAGCACCTGGCCCAGCGCCCACGTCGCCACGCCCCGGCCCCTCGCCGACGGGCGGATCCCGTACCCGACGTGGCCGAACCGCTCCACGCCGGCGGCGTCTCCCGGAGCCCGGAGTGCGATCCCGCCCAGGACTCGGCCGTCCTCGACGATCCACCAGAGCGCCCCGGGTCTGGCGTGCAGTCGGCCGACCCAGGTGCGGAACCCGTCCTCGTCGCCGACGTCGTCGTGGGCGGTGATCCCGAACCCGTCCTCGTGCACGCCCGGCCCCCACTCGGCATGCGCTTCAGCCCACGCCTCGTACAACGCCGCCTGCGGCCTCACCAACTCGAGCATGTCCAAGTATCACAACGAAGCGGGTCGGTGGCGATCCCCTCGTGCGGATCCGACGGCAGTCGCTTCCGGAGTCGCCCGCGCGACCCAACCGACCGTGGCCCGTAGAGTCGAGAGACCCTCGACGTCAGGACCAGAACGATGACCAGCCCCGCAACCGACCCAGCCGGAGCCGATCGATGGGCAGCCGCCGCCCGGCTCGCCGACGGCCAGAGCGACGACGGGCTCCACCGTCGCCGGACGCGCGTGTTCGTGTGGGTGGGGGCACTCGTCCTGGTCTCGTGGGCGGTCGGGGTGGTCCTGGCGCTCGTGCTGGTGCCGGCCACCGGGAGCAACCACGCGAGTGGCGGCGGTGGCGTGCAGCTGCTCCTCCAGCTCCTGCTGTTGCTGCTCGGGCTGGTCGTCGGCATCGTCGGTTTCGTGTGGGCATACCGCTCCGGTCACTACGTCACTCGCTGGCGATCGGTGAGCAGCCCGCTCTCGCGCGCTGAGCAGCGGTCGGTGCGGCGTCAGATCGCAGGCAAGGAGCCGATCGACGACGAGCACGCGGACATCGTCACCGCGGTCGCCGTGCAGAACCGTCGAGCCACGCTCGGGATCCTGCCGATCTTCGGCGCCCTGATGCTGTTCGCCGCGTCGACAGCGGTGAGCACGGACAGTCTGCCCATCAAGCTGATCGAGCTCGTCGCGTCGTTCGCGGTGGTGATCGGGCTCGTCCAATTGGCCGTGCAGTACCGACGAGCCGGGCGGTTCCTCTCGGAGCACGCCCTCAGCTGACGCCGTCCGGCTGGCCGCCCGCAACGCTCGACCGTCGGCGGCGTCGGCGCCTCAGGACCAGCAGGAGACCGACCAACGACGCGGCGCTCCCGAGGAACACCCCCGCTCCGAGCCACGTCGTGACGGACGTGCCGTGCCCGAAGAGCGCGTTGATGAGCATGCCGAGTCCGACGGCCACGCCGGTGAGCAACACCGCGCAGGTCGGTTCGAGCCACGGAGGCGACAGGAGCGACCGTCGATCGACCGGGAGGCCGTTGTCCAGTCGAGCACGCGCTGCTCGCTCGCGGTCCTGGATCGCGATCCCGATCGTCGGTCCCCAGAACGCCACCGTCGCCTGGCTGCCGTCGGGATCGACCAGGATCAGGATCGCCATCGTCGCCACCGCGCCGCCGAGGTACCACCAGGGGAAGACCCGACGGATCGGGACGGCCCAGCGGCTGTCCGGCCGGATGCCGTTCCGAGGGTGGTGCTCACCGCTGTTGGTGGCCATGGTCAGCGCTCCCGGCGCAGCCCTCGGATGAGCAGAGCGGTGGACACCAGCATCGTGCCGGAGACCAGCACCGCGGCCCCGAGGACGGCAGTCGGTGTGCTTCCTGCGGACACGAGCAGCACGATCCCGATGAGCGCGAACGGAGCACCGACGAGCAGGCCCACCAGGTCGGCGCTGCCCTCTGGTCTCGGAGTGGTCACGAGATCAAGCTACTGGCGCGCACGTGCGAGCTTCGCTTCGAACGTCGCAGCCGAGATCGCCGGTGTCCCACCCAGGCACCGACGAGGACGACGACCGCGCAGACGAGGGTGACGAACCCGAAGGGCCGGGATCCCGGCTGGGCGAACAGCGCGACCGAGACCCCGAAGAACACGATGCCGAGCAGGGCGAAGACGACCCACACGGCGGACGAGCGAAGCATGCCCGGAGTCAACCGCTACCGCCCGAGCAGCGGCTCCCTCGATGCCATCCCCGCGGCACCGGCCCGTGCGACCGCATCCGGCAGCGCTGCCAGGAACGCGTCGACGTCGGCATCGGTCGTCGTGTGCCCGAGCGTGATCCGGAGCGCACCACGGGCGTCCTGCTCCGACAGTCCCATCGCGAGCAGCACGTGCGACGCCTCGGGCACGCCGGCCTGGCACGCCGACCCGGTCGACACGGCGACCCCGGCTGCGTCGAGCAGGAACAGGAGCGAGTCACCCTCGCACCCGGGGAACGTGAAGTGCGCGTTGCCCGGCAGGCGGTCGACCGGGTCCCCCATCGGCACCGCTGACGGCACGGCCGCACGCACCCCGGCGACCAGGCGGTCCCGCAGGGCCACGAGCGACGGGTGCGGCATCGGCTCGGCGACGACCGCGCCGGCCGCCACACCGAAGGCCGCAGCCGCCGGGGCGTCCTGCGTGCCGCTCCGCACCTGCCGCTGCTGCCCACCACCGTGGATGAGGGGCTCGACGGTGGCCTTCCGTCCGAGCACCAGCGCACCGATGCCGACGGGCCCGCCGACCTTGTGTGCGGAGACGCTGAGTGCGTCGAGGCCGGACGCGGCGAACGACACCGGTACCTGCCCGTAGGCGGCGACCGCGTCGCTGTGCACGGGCACGCCGGCGGCGTGCGCGGCCTCGACGATCCGTGACACGGGCTGGATGGTGCCCACCTCGTTGTTCGCCCACAGGAACGTGACCAGGGCGACGTCCGAGGCGTCGGCGAGTCGCGCCTCCAGTCCGGCGAGGTCGACGCGACCCTGCGCGTCCAACGGGACCACGTCGATGACGGCGCCCTCGTGCGTCTCCAGCCAGGTCAGGGTGTCGACGGTGGCATGGTGCTCGCCGCCGGGGACCACGATGCGGGGGCGTGCGCGGTCGCGTTGGCGTGCCCAGAAGAGGCCCTTGACGGCGAGGTTGATGCTCTCGGTGCCGCCGGAGGTGAACACGACCTCCACCGGGTCGGCGTCGAGCGAGCGGGCGACGGCGGCGCGGCCGTCCTCGAGCAGCATCTTGGCGCGCTGACCGGCGCTGTGGATGGACGACGGGTTGCCGACGGTGCCCAGGGCATCGGTGAAGGCGGCGAGCGCCTCCGGCAGGATCGGCGTCGTCGCGGCGTGGTCGAGGTAGACCGACAAATGCACCCCCTGGATCGAGCAGTGTCCAGGATACGCGCCGGTCCTCGTACCCTTGTCGCGTGCACGAGACAGCGATCGACCTCACGCCGGGGTTCTCCCTGGCCGGGACCGTCCCCCGGTTCACCCTGCGGTCCGCGACGGCGACGGGCGTCGTCCTGGTCGTGACGAGCGCAGACAGCGCGGACGGAGCCGACCGCACCGACGCCCGACCGACGCGGTACCCGCTCGAGCGGGTGCCGGACACCGACGTGTGGACCGGCGAGGTCCCCGGGGTCGTCCCCGGCGACCGGTACCACCTGCTGGTCGACGGACCGGTCGGACCGCGGCACGAGTTCGACCCGACGCGTCCGCTGCTCGACCCGTACGCGCGCGGCATCCTGCCGACCGGCGACGACGAAGCGTCCGGCCCCCGCTGGACCAGCGTGGTCGTCGACGACGCCTTCGACTGGGGCGGCGTCGTGAAGCCACAGGTCCCGGTCGACCGCGCCGTCGTCTACGAGGCGAACGTCCGCACCCTGACGGCTGCGAACCCGCACCTGCCGGAGCACCTGCGCGGCACGTACGCCGGGGTCGCCCACGAGAGCACGATCGCGCACCTGCACCGCATCGGCGTCACGACGCTCGAGCTGCTGCCCGTGCAGGCGTTCGACACCGAGCGGTGGCTCCGCGACGCCGGCCGCCAGAATGCCTGGGGCTACAACACGCTCGGGTTCTTCGCCCCGCACGCCGCCCACGCCTCGGCACCCGCTCAGCAGGAGGGCGCCGACGCCGTCCTGCGCGAGTTCAAGGGCATGGTCCGGCTGCTGCACGAGGCCGGCATCCAGGTCGTCCTCGACGTGGTCTACAACCACACCGCAGAAGAAGGACTGGGCGGTCCGACGACGAGCCTGCGCGGCATCGACGGCGCGAACCGGTACCGCTGGGCGCAGACCGACCCGCCCCGTCGGGACACCTACTACGACACCACCGGCTGCGGGAACACGCTCGACACCTCGGTCGAGGCGACGGCCGACCTCGTCGTCGACAGCCTGGTGTACTGGGCGCGCGAGGTTCAGGTCGACGGGTTCCGCTTCGACCTGATGGCGGCCCTGGCCCGCGACGGCGAGCACCGGTTCGACCCGTCGCACCCACTGCTCGAGCGCATCCGGAACCACCCCGACCTGCAGGACACCCTGGTGATCGCCGAGCCGTGGGACGTCGGCCCGGACGGCTGGAAGACCGGGGCCTTCGGCGCTGCCGGTGGACGGACGGCCGAGTGGAACGACGGCTTCCGCAACACGGTCCGCCAGTTCTGGCTCACCGACATCGCCGAGGAGCGTCGCACCGGCATGCCCCAGACCGGGATCGGCGCGCTCGCCGGAGCACTCACCGGTTCACGGCATGTGTTCGGTGCCGACCGCGGGCCGCTGGCGAGCGTCAACTTCGTCACCGCGCACGACGGCTTCACCCTGCTCGACCTGGTGTCGTACGACGGCAAGCACAACGAGGCCAACGGCGAGGACAACCGCGACGGCTCGAACGACAACCGCTCGTTCAACCACGGCATCGAAGGCGACACCGCCGACCGCGGAGTCCGTGCCGCCCGCGGCCGTTCCATGCGGAACCTGCTGGCGACGCTGATGCTGTCCGCCGGCGTGCCGATGCTCACCGCCGGCGACGAGCGGAGCCGCACCCAGCACGGCAACAACAACGCCTACGTGGTGTCCGACGACCTGACCCCCGTCGACTGGTCCGACGACGAGGACGCCGAGACGATGACCGAGGCCGTGGCCGCGCTGGCCCGGTTCCGGCAGGCGCACCCCGCGCTCCGGCCCACGCGCTTCGGCGTCGAGGGGCAGGAGACCCCCGGGGCCTCGCGGATGTCCTGGTACGGCCCGGACGGGCACCCGATGACGATCGAGGGCTGGGACCAGCCGGTGCACCGCGCCCTGCAGTACTTCGTCGAGTCGACGCCCGAACACGAGCCCTTCGACCGCGTCCTGGTGGTGGTGCACGGCAGCGGCCGCACCCGCGACCTGACCCTGCCGGTGCGCGAGGACGTCCTCGGGTACCGGCTGGCCTGGTCGAGCGAGAAGCACCGCGACCACGAGCGCCTCCGACCTGCCGGGCAGGTCTTCACCGCCTACGGCCCCGGCATCCACCTGTTCGAGGTGGCGTAGCGCCGAGCAGTCGGGTGCGGCCCGGCGTCGCGACCGACCGCGGGACGCCAGGCCCGTGGCGGCTCCGCCACGGGCCCGGCGTCCGGTCCTCCACAGGCTCCACGGCGCGCCCGGCAGTCCGCAGCGGGCCGATTCCGGGGAACGCGGAGCCGCTCGCCGGGTAGCGTCGCTTCCGTGGCCACCGCAGACCGACCCCGCCGCCCGAAGATCGGGCGCATCCCGATCACCGAGCTCGCCCCGAGGACGCCGAACGGCTTCCCCGGCAAGGCATTCGACGGCGAGGTGATCACGTTCGGTGCAACCGTCTTCCGAGAAGGACACGGCATCATCGGCGCCGACCTCGTCCTCGAACGCCCAGACGGTGGAACCCGCACCGTCCCCATGACCCTCGGCGCCCCCGGTACCGACCGCTACGAGGCGACCGTGCAGGTCGACCACGTCGGCGTCTGGACCTGGCACGTCGAGTCGTACTCCGACGACTGGGCGAGCTGGCTCCACGGCGCACGCCTGAAGATCGCCGCCGGCGTCGACACCGAGGCGACCCTGCTCGACGGCGCCGTGCTGCTCGACCGGCTGGCCGAGGAGACCGACTCCCCCGCCGCCACCCGGGCCGCCGCACGCGTCCGTGACACCGATCTCGACCCGGCCGAACGCCTGGCCGCCGTCGACGACCCGCGCATCGTCGCCGAGGTCGAGGAAGCCCCGCTCACCTCGCTCCGGACCCACTCACCCACCCAGCTGCTGGACGTCGAACGCACCCGCGCCGGCGTCGGTGCCTGGTACGAGTTCTTCCCCCGCTCAGAAGGCGCGAAGAAGAACCCCGACGGCTCCTGGAAGAGCGGCGACTTCCGCACCGCGGCCCGCCGCCTGCCCGCCGTCGCCCGGATGGGCTTCGACGTCATCTACCTGCCGCCGATCCACCCCATCGGCACCACCGCCCGCAAGGGGCCGAACAACACGCTCACACCCGGCCCGAACGACCCCGGCAGCCCCTGGGCGATCGGCTCGCCCGAGGGCGGGCACGACGCGATCCACCCCGACCTCGGCACCGAGGACGACTTCCGCGACTTCGTCGAGACGGCGAAGAACACCGGCATGGAAGTCGCGCTCGACTTCGCGCTGCAGTGCTCCCCCGACCACCCCTGGGTCACCGAGCACCCGGAGTGGTTCACACGGCGCGCCGACGGCTCGATCGCGACCGCCGAGAACCCGCCGAAGCGGTACCAGGACATCTACCCGATCCAGTTCGACACCGACCCCGAGGGCCTGGTCACCGAGGTCGAGCGCGTCCTGCGCCACTGGATCGCCTTCGGCATCCGCATCTTCCGGGTCGACAACCCGCACACCAAGCCGCTCTGGTTCTGGGAACGCGTCATCCGCGAGATCCGTGACGAGCACCCCGACACCGTGTTCCTCGCCGAGGCGTTCACCCGCCCGGCGATGATGCGAGCGCTCGCCGAGGCCGGGTTCCAGCAGTCGTACTCGTACTTCACCTGGCGCAACACCAAGGACGAGATCGAGGACTACTTCACCGAGCTCTCCCACGAGACGAGCGACTACCTGCGCCCGAACCTCTTCGTGAACACGCCCGACATCCTCACCGAGTACCTGCAGTTCGGCGGCCGTGCCGGCTACAAGGTGCGTGCGGCGCTGGCCGCCACCGGTGCCCCGACGTGGGGCATGTACGCCGGGTACGAACTCTTCGAGGACGTCGCCCGACCGGGCTCGGAAGAGAACATCGACAACGAGAAGTACGAGTACAAGCCGCGGGACTTCGCCCTGGCCGAGGCCGAGGGGGCATCCCTGGCGCCGTACGTCACGATGCTCAACCGGTTCCGGCAGGCGCACCCGGCGCTGCGACAGCTGCGGAACCTGCACGTGCACGCCGCCGAGGACCCGGCGATCGTCGTCTACTCGAAGCACCTGTCCGGCGAGTTCATCCGGTCAGGACGCCCCGACACCGTGATCGTGGTCGCCAACGTCGACCCGCACTCCGCCCGTGAGACCACCGTGCACCTGGACCTCGCCGCACTCGGTCTGCCGACCGAAGGCCTGTTCGACGTCCGCGACGTCGTGACCGGCCAGCGGTGGACCTGGGGCGCGTCGAACTACGTCCGCCTGGACGCGTTCCAGGAGCCCGTGCACCTGCTCGTCGTGGAAGGACCCCACCGATGACCCCCGAACCGACCGACCCCACGAAGCGCGGACCGGCCGTCCCGCCGGTGCCGCCTCCGCCGCCGGCCGTGCCGCGGTACGAACCGAAGGTGTCCGCGCCGGACGAGGACCTGCCCGGCGCTCCGCCGGCGCAGCGCGAGGCGCCCGACCGCGGCGTGGCGGAGTCCGCCACGCTCGCAGGGCACCCCGCCGACCCGACGCACCCGCGGCAGCCGTCCGTGGCAGCCGCGGCATCGTCGGACGCCCCGACGGCCCCGGCCGGAGGCGCTGCACCCGTGGTCCGCCCGGCCTCCGTCGACGCGCCCGTCGCCCCCACCGCTGCTGCTTCGGCGCCGGCTCCGGCTGACGTGTCGGCGCCGGCTCCGGCTGACGCCTCGGCTCCGGCCGCTGCCGGTACGGCCACGGATCCGCGTCCGGCTCCGATCGAGGACTGGCTGCGTCTGCAGGTGGCCGAGGGACGCTGGTCGCAGCCGCACGACGTACTCGGCCCGCACCCGGTCGACGGCGGCACCAGCGTCCGCGTCGTCCGACACCTGGCCCGCGCGGTGCGGATCGTGCGCCCCGACGGCGACGACATCGAGCTCACGCACGAGGGCGACGGGCTCTGGGCCGGTGCCACCGCCGACTCGCTCGGCCGCTACCGCGTCGAGTCGGAGTACGACTACGACGAGTCCACGGACGAGGACGACGCCACCTGGACCACCGACGACGCGTACCGGTTCGCCCCGACGCTCGGCGAGCTCGACCTGCACCTGTTCGGCGAGGGCCGTGACGAGCAGCTCTGGCACCACCTCGGCGCACACGCCCGCACGGTCGACGGTGTCGACGGTGTCGCGTTCGCGGTCTGGGCGCCCCGCGCCACCGCCGTCCGCGTGATCGGCGACTTCGAGGGCTGGGAAGGCCGCACCACCGCGATGCGCCGTCTGAGCGACCTCGGCGTCTGGGAGCTGTTCTGGCCCGGCGCCGTCGTCGGGCAGCGCTACAAGTTCCAGATCCTCACCGACTCCGGCTGGGTGGAGCGGGCCGACCCGTTCGCCCGCGAGGCCGAGATCGCGCCGGCGACGGCCTCCGTCGTCACCGAGTCGACGTACACCTGGTCCGAGGGCGACGCCGCGTGGATGGAGCGCCGCGCCCAGACCACCACGCACGACGCCCCGATGAGCGTCTACGAGGTGCACCTCGGCTCGTGGCGTCCCGGGCTGTCGTACCGCGAGGTCGCCGACCAGCTCATCGGGCACATGGAGTACACCGGCTTCACCCACGTGGAGTTCCTGCCGCTCGCCGAGCACCCGTTCGGCGGCTCGTGGGGCTACCAGGTCACCGGGTACTACGCGCCGACCGCACGCTTCGGTTCGCCCGACGACCTGCGCTACCTGATCGACCGCCTGCACTCCGCCGGCATCGGCGTGATCATGGACTGGGTCCCCGGGCACTTCCCGAAGGACGAGTGGGCGCTCGGTCGCTTCGACGGCTACGCGCTGTTCGAGCACCCGGACCCCCGCCGCGGCGAGCAGCTCGACTGGGGCACCTACGTGTTCGACTTCGGGCAGCCGCAGGTGCGCAACTTCCTGGTCGCGAACGCGCTGTACTGGCTCGAGGAGTTCCACATCGACGGCCTGCGCGTCGACGCGGTGGCCTCGATGCTGTACCTCGACTACTCCCGTACCGACTGGCTGCCGAACATCCACGGCGGCCGCGAGAACCTCGACGCGATCGCGTTCCTGCAGGAGACGAACGCGACGGCGTACAAGCGCTACCCCGGCATCGTGATGATCGCGGAGGAGAGCACCTCGTGGCCGGGCGTGACCCAGCCGACGAGCGCCGGTGGGCTCGGTTTCGGGCAGAAGTGGAACATGGGTTGGATGCACGACTCACTCGAGTACGTGCAGCGCGACCCGGCGTACCGCAGCTACCACCACGACGAGATCACGTTCTCGTTCGTCTACGCGTTCAGCGAGCAGTTCACCCTGCCGATCAGCCACGACGAGGTCGTGCACGGCAAGGGGTCCCTGTACGGCAAGATGCCCGGCGACGAGTGGCAGAAGCTCGCGAACGTCCGCGCGTACCTGGCGTTCATGTGGGCGCACCCCGGCAAGCAGCTGCTGTTCATGGGCCAGGAGTTCGCCCAGCCCGCCGAGTGGTCCGAGGCGAAGGGCCTCGACTGGTGGCTCCTCGACCAGCCCGGCCACCGCGGCGTGCAGGACCTCGTCGCGGAGCTCAACCGCGTGTACAAGGACTCCCCTGCGCTCTGGACGCACGACTCGACGGCCGACGGCTTCGAGTGGCTCGAGGGCGGCGACGCACCGCACTCGACACTCGGGTTCCTGCGGAAGGACGGCGACGACCGGGTCGCGGTGTTCGTGAACTTCTCCGGCGTGCCGGTGGAGCGTCGCTTCGGGCTGCCGACGGCAGGCCAGTGGCACGAGGTGCTCAACACCGACGCAGCCGAGTACGGCGGATCCGGAGTCGGCAACCTCGGCGTCGTGACCGCAGAGGACACCCCGTGGGCGGGCCGCCCGGCCTCGGCGCACCTCGTGGTGCCGCCGCTCGGTGCCGTCTGGCTGAAGCTGGCCCAGTAGCCCGGCCAGCGTCCGCGACGCGACCGACAGACGGACGGGAGGCCCGGTGCCAGCTGGCACCGGGCCTCCCGTCTGTCTCGTTCGGGGCTAGTACAGGGCGTTCGCCAGGCGGCGACGCGCCGCGACGACGCGCGGGTCCTCGCTGCCGATGAGCTCGAAGTACTCGACGAGCCGGACGCGCAGGGCCTCACGATCGCCGCCGAACACCGTCGGCACGAGGTCGAGCAGGCGCCCGAAGGCATCGTCGACGTGTCCGCCCGAGATGTCGAGGTCGGCGACCGCGAGCTGTGCCTGGACGTCCTGCGGGCCGGCGGCAGCGGCCGCGCGGATCTCGTCGGCCGTCCGGCCGTTCAGTCGGTCGAGCAGCGACACCTGCGCGAGCCCGGCCACCGCCATCTGGTCGTGCGGGTCCTGCAGGATGGCGGTCTTGTACTCCTCGATCGCGGTGGCGTAGTCGCCCCGCTCGATCGCGTCGTACGCGGCCTGGTGGTGCGGCGGGAGCGGCTCCGGCTCCGGCTCGCCCTGCTCGGCGTCGGCGGGAGCCGCTGCGCCGTCGACGGTGACGCGACCGGACACGCCGTTCTGCTCAGCGGCCTGGAGCACCTGCTCGTAGACGTCTCGGACCTGCGCCTCGGGCAGTGCCCCGACGAAGAGCCCGAGCGGGCGTCCGCCGATGACGGCTGCGACGGTCGGGATCGACTGCGCCTGGAACGCCTGCACGAGCTGGGGGTTCGTGTCGGCGTCCACCTTGGCGAGCACCACGCGGCCGTCGTACTCCGCGGTGAGCTGCTCGAGGATCGGCGAGAGCTGCTTGCACGGCCCGCACCACTCGGCCCAGATGTCCACGATGACCGGGACGACGTTCGACAGCTCCAGGACGTCCTGGAACGTCGCGTCGGTGACGTCGATCACGAGCGACGGGACGGTCAGGTCGGCACCGTTCACGGCGCCGGCCTCGGTGCCGGGTACCGCAGCGCCGCCGGGACCCGCCGGGGCCGGAGCACCGGACGGCTGGGGCGCCCGCTGTGCACGGTCGACGAGGGACGACAGGTCCACGGCTCCGCGGAGCCCGGACGGGGTCGGGGGGATGTTGCTCATTGCACCTCACTCGCTGCGGTCAGGCCCTGTGTGAACCCGAGCAGAACCACTTTGCCATCCGAGGCGACCGGCGGCACGTAGAAGAGCAGCTGGACGCTGTAGGTCGCGCTGATGCCCTTCTTGCTCGTGTCCACACCGGACAGTGCCTTCACGGCGCCCTCGGTGTTCACCTCGGCGCCCGACGCGGTCGGGGTCACCTTCTCGATCTCGTCGAGGTCGGCGGAGACCAGTGCCCCGGCGTCGTCGGTCGCGATGGCGACGGCGGAGTCGGCGGGGACCTCGGACGAGTACTCGATCTTCGCCGTGTCCGGCAGCGCCTTGGCCTTCTTGTCCTTGTACGCCTTGCCGATGGTGGTGCGGAGCGCATCACCCTCGGTCGCGAACAGGTCGGCGTACTCGCTGGCGGTGTCCTTCGACAGGATGTCGCCGTAGGCGGACGCGACCTGGTCGGGCTGGATCGTCAGGAGCTTCGACTCCGGCGCGAGCAGTGCGGCACCGATCGTCGTCGGGGCGAGGCTCGGGATCTTCGCGTCGGCCTCGAGCGAGACGTCGTACGCCACCTTGTACGGATCGCGGGCGGTGTCCTGCACCAGGGTCAGCGCCTGCGGCGCCGACTTGGCGTCGCAGTCCTCGGCGACGATCGTGAAGACCGTGCGCGGCCAGGTGTCGGTCTGCTGCGGCAGTGCGACGCACACCTGCGCGGCCGAGATCGCCGGCGGTGCCTTGACGTCCGAGTCCTTGCCGCGGATGGAGTAGTTGGCCAGCCGCAGGTCGAGTGCGGCTCCGGAGAACCGCGTCCGCACCAGGTCGCGGTCGCGCGCCCCGTCGGCCTGCTTGGCGACGGCCGCCGTGCGCTGCACGATGCGGGTGATCTGCTGCTTGGTCGCAGCCGTCGGTTCGGTCGTCTCCGCAGCCCCCGTGGCTGTGGCCGTCGGGGTCGGCGTGGCGAGCGACGGATCACCACCCTGCGGCCAGTAGTCCGAGGAACAGCCGGCCAGGGTCAGGGCACCGACGAGCAGCACCGGCACGCCGATCAACGCACGCGTGCCACGACGACCGCGACGCGGCACCTGGGCTCCGGCGGCGGCGGCTCGACGGGAGGCACGCACCCGCGGCGGGCGGCTGCCCCCACTGCGACGGCGGGGACCGCGACCACGGCGCTGGTGCAGGAAGGCGAGGACGAGCAGCACGAGGCCTCCGAGGACGAACACGCCGCCGGCCACGAGCAGCGGACCGACCGCCGGCGTCGCAGTGTCCTGCGGCCAGGTGACGGACACGTCGCTGGGCGCTGCTGCCTCGCCGTCGCTGACGACCAGGACCGAGACGTCCTGCGGCAGGCGGACGGTGAACTGTCCGGCACCGTCGTACTCCTGGTACCAGAGGTCACTGCCCTCGGGCGAGGGAACGCTGGTCTCGCTGCCCGTGGTCGACCCGACCAGTGAACCCTTCTCGGCGTCGAAGCGGAGCGTGTTGTGCTCGGCGTCACCGATCCAGGCGTCGACGTCGGCGGTCTTGCCGTACGCCGCGAAGACCTTGCCGGAGCCGGACACGTTGATGCGCTGGTAGCCGGGGTTGGCGTTGAGCGTGGTCCCCGGGATCACCGTCACCGGGGCGGAACTGGTCGTCGAGCTCTCGGCCACGAGCGAGGACGGCGGCGCGAACACGGTCCGCTGTCCCACCGCCAGCGCCACGAGCAGCAGACCGATGACGAAACTGACGATCGCCAGGACGAATCGCACGAACTCTCTCCCTACCGCGCCGGGGTGGGGATGTCGGCGCGCGAATCAGCGACTCAGGATAGCGAGCAACGCTGGACAGTGCATCAATCCGCGCTGTCGCCGGACTCAGACGACCCGCTCCGGCCGCCACTACAATCGACCGCGGGCCGATCCGAGCCCTCCGCCGACCACCCAGGAGCGACACGTGGCGAACGACGAGGCCGAGTTCGGGACCGAGCTGCGCGGGTACCGCCGCGACGAGGTGGAGCGTTCGCTGAACGACCTGCGCCGTGAGCTCATCAAGTCGAACAACGACCGCGCCGACGCCGCGAAGGAGATCCGTCTCCTGCAGGCCCGCGTGTCCGAGCTGCAGGGCGAGCTGGACGAAGCCGGCACCCCCACGTACAGCGGGCTGGGCACCCGCCTCGAGTCCACCCTGCGCGTCGCCGAGGAGCAGTCGACCCGGCTCATCAGCCAGGCCGACATCGACGCTCAGCGCCTTCGTGCGTCGAGCCGCGCCGAGGCCGAGCGCACCGTCCGTGAAGCACAGGAAGAAGCACGCGACACCCTCGACGACGCGCGCACCCGTGCCACCAACGAACTGACCCGCGCTCGTGCCGAGGCGGCCGACACCGTCGAGCGCGCCCGCGCCGAGGCCGGTCTGCTCACGCAGGACGCCCGCAACGAAGCGGCCGCGATCCGCGGTGCCGCCGTGACCGAGGCCGCCGAGGTCCGCTCCGTCGCCATCCGCGAGACGAACGCACTGCGCGCCCAGGTCGAGCACGAGGTCGCCGAGCTGCGCGAGATCGCCCAGCGCGAGTCCGCGGACGCCCGCACCGCCGCGGCCGAGCTCGACCGCGAGACCGAGCACCGACGTTCGGTCTTCGAGGCCGACCACGCCCGCCGCACCGAGGACCTCGACCGCGAGGAGACGACCCGGCGCGATGCCCTCGAGCGCGAGGTCACCGAGGGTCGCGCCGCCTGGCACCGTGAGCGTGACGAGGAGCAGCAGGCACATGCGCTGGCGCTCGAGACCGGTCGTGCCGAACTCGAGTCCGAGGCCGCACGCCGTCGCGCCGAGCTCGACAGTGAGGTCGCCGACCGCCGCCGCGAGCTGGACGAGGATCTCTCGGCCGCCCGCGCCCAGTGGGACCGCGAACTCGCCGCAGCCCGCACCGCCCTCGAACAGGAGATCGAGGCGGCCCGCGCGCAGCTGCGCGTCGACGAGGAGCAGACGCGCGTCGAGAACGCGCGCCTGGTGCAGGAGACCGCCGACCGGATCGCCCGTGAGCTCGAGGAGCACGACGCTCGGATCGCGCAGGAGCGCGAGGAGGCCGACGCGGCAGCCGAGCGTGCCGTCCGCGAGCACGAGACCGCCATCGCCGCTCGCCGGGAACGCGAGCACGCCGAGGTCGACACCGAGATCGCCGACCGTCGCGCCGCCGAGCTCGGGGTGCTCGAGGCCGAACGCACCGCCCTGCGGCAGGAGATCGACACCGCCCGCGCTGCCCTGGTGAAGGAGCGCGACGAGGTCCGTGCCGAGATCGCCCGCGAGCGCGACGAAGCCCGCACGACACTCGAGTCGGAACTCGCGGCCCGTCGCGACGACGCCGAGCAGGACTACCTCCGGAAGCACCACGAGACCGTGACGGAGACGCAGAAGTACCTGGACGAGGCGAACCTGCAGCTCGCCGAGGCCACGCGCCGCGCGACCGAAGCCCGCGAGCGCGCCGAGCGCCTGCAGCAGGAGGCCGACGACCTCGAGCGCACCAGCACGGCCGAGGCGCAGGAACACGCTCGCACGATCGTCAGCGACGCGCAGGACCGGGTGCACCGGATGGTCGCCGATGCCGAGGAGCGCACCGCTGGCATCATCGCCGAGGCCGAGGACCGGCTGGCGGCGATCCGTACCGAACGCGAAGCCGTCGCGGGTTACCTCGAGAACCTCCGCGGGGTCCTCACGAACGCCACGGGCCTGCTCGGCACGGCACCAGCCGCAGCGACCGCTTCGGCCGAGGACGACGACGTGGACGCGACCGACCGCTGACGGTCCACGGCCCGGAGGCGCGACCGCGCCTCCAGGCCGTCCCGGCTGACGCGCGTGACGGGCCCCAGGGCGCGCTGTGACCGTCGCTCAGACCGGCCAGTGGGTCGGCAGCGGCGCGGTGCCCGGGACGACGAGGTCGGCGATCGCGTCGAGGACGATCCGGACGTACCGCTCCCCCACCCACAGGTGCTTCGCACCCGCGACGGGCACGACCCGGACGTTCGGGCTGACGGCGAACCGCGCAGCCGCCGCGTCGGGCTGCAGGAAGTCGTCGTGCTCCGGGACGAGCGCCACGACCGGGACGTCGACGGCAGCCCAGCGGGCGAGTTCCTCGTCCGAGGTGCGGTGCAGCGACGGGGACAGCAGCACGACCCCGGCGACGGTGCCGGCCTCGACGTGTTCGAGCGCGTGCTTGAGGATGACCTCGGTGCCGAAGGACCAGCCGACCAGCCACGGCGTCGGCAGCCCACGGTCGACGACCTCGGTGACGGCGGCTCGCAGGTCGAAGCCCTCGGACACGCCCTCGCCGAAGACGCCCTCGGACGTGCCGCGCGGAGACGTGACGGACCGGAAGTTGAACCGCAGCACCGCGATGTCGGCGAGGGCGGGCAACCGTGCGGCGGCCTTCTTGAGCACGTGCGAGTCCATGAACCCGTGCGCGGTCGGCAGGGGGTGGAGCGTGACGATGGTGCCGCGGGCCGGGGTGTCGGCCGGCTCGGCGAGTTCACCGACGAGCGTGAGGTGGTCGTCCGTGACGAGCTCGACATCGGTGCGACGGGCCGGCAGCACGGTGGCGGATCGGATCTCGGTGTCGTGCGTCACGTCGTGCTCGGTCATGCGATGCTCCAGCAGTGGTTGTGCCAGTGCCGGCGCGACGCCAGGTCGGCGGCGTCACCGAGCACACCGTCCGCGCGCCAGACCACCACGTGGGCGGTGCCGGGCACGACGGATCCGCCGCAGCCCGGGCAGATGTACTCCTTCTGCGCCGACGCGGCCGAGATCGGCTGGACCTGGTACTCGCGACCGTGGCGGACCTCGGTACGTTTCCACGAGCTCATCAGCCGGTCGAGGGTGGTCTCCTCGTCAGGCTCGACGTCACGACCACGGGGACGCCGCGGTCGGTTGCTGCGCGGCACCCGAGCAGCCGATCAGTACCAGTTGTTGGCCTGGCTGTGACCCCAGGCGCCACAGGGGGTGCCGTAGACGCCGGCGATGTAGTTGAGACCCCAGGTGATCTGCGTCGCCGGGTTGGTCTGCCAGTCGGCACCGGCCGTGGCCATCTTGCTGCCCGGGAGGGCCTGCGGGATGCCGTACGCACCGCTGGGGTTGTAGGCGTTCACCCGCCAGCCGGACTCCTTGTTCCACAGCGAGACCAGGCAGTTGTACTGGTCGGTCCCCCAGCCACGAGCCGTGACCTGCTGCAGGGCGATCGCCTGCGCGCTGCCCGGGTCAGGGGTCGCAGCCGTGGCGGCGAGCGTGTTGGCGGCCGAGACCGGCTCGGTCTGGGTTGCCGCGGCGTCCGTGGCGTCGTCGGCGGTCTCGGCGTCCGCCTCGTTCGCTTCGACGACGGGCTTGACGACCTTCGGGGCCGGGACGGTGACGTCGTAGCCGTCACGGTCGGCGGCGGCCACCGCGTAGGTGCCGTGCGCGGTGTACTGCTGCGGCGCCGGCGGCGTCTTCACGAGCACCGGGGTGTCGACGGCGGCCTGTGCCACGTCGGCCTGCAGGGGGTTGAACAGCGAGCCGCCGACGAACAGGAACACACCGACGAAGGACATCATCGGGGCGGTCGCGCGCTTGCGGGCCACGGTGTTCACCGACGAGGCACGGGCGGGCTTGACGAGCTTCGCGGTCGCACGGCGCTGCACCGTCGCGGTGCGCTGCTTCGCGGGACGCTGGTCGGCGTCGACCAGAGCATCGTGGGCGAAGGACGCCACGCGCTCGTCGGAGACGCGGTTCGCCGCCACCGACTTCGGCGTGGCGACCGGACCCGTCGTCGCCGGCTCTGCCTGCTGGGTCACCCCGAACGCCGACGTCTCCGTCGTGCGGGTTCGCTGCATTGCCGCGCGGCGCTCACCGGCAGCCTGGAGGCCGAGGTGCTCGCGGGTATCGCGGTCGGAGCTTGAGTCTGCCGTGTGCCTGCCCATGAGTAGGTCCAGAGTAACGGAACGATCACGGAAAGCGAAGCACCTGGGGACAGCGCGTCGTCACCGGACAGCGAGCATCACTTCGACGACGGCGTCCAGCAGTGCGTCGACCTGCGCCTCTCGGTAGCCGCCGTGCTTCGGGCGGAACACGATCGAACGAACCTCGGTGAGGCTGAGCGGCTTGCCCTCGCGGAAGTACCCGGCGAGTCGGGCGGCGAACGCGTCGACGTCCTTCGGGTGGTAGCCGGTGCCGAGCACACTGACCCGGCTGAACCGCTGGCCGTCGGGCCGCTCGAGCCGAGCAACGACGTCGGAGGCCTTCGTGCGCGCCTCGGCGTACCAGGCCTTCTTGCCGACCTCGCTCATCTCCCGCTCTCGCTCACGGGCAGCGAAGGCGTCCTCGAGCCGCTCGAGGGCGGCGTCGACGTGCGAGGTGGAGTAGCCGCCCTTACGCATCGAGAACGCCGTGGCGCGGATCTTGGCGGCCTCGATGCCGGGGGCGCTGTCGTCAGCGGAGTACGCGCGCCGGGCGTCCTCGAGGAAACGCTCGACTTCGTCGACGTCGTAACCGAGGGCGGAACGGGCTGCGGTCGGGAAGGTGGTGGCCACGGCGTCATTCTGCCAGTCCCGACCCGTGGCACAACCTGGACGCGCTGAGTGCCGCGTTCAGCCCGGGGCGACGAAGGTCAGTGGTTGACGATCAGGTACAGCACGTAGGCGACCGCGGCCGACGGCAGGATGCTGTCGATGCGGTCGAGCAGCCCACCGTGTCCGGGCAGGAACGACGAGATGTCCTTGATGCCGAGGTCGCGCTTGATCATCGACTCGGTCAGGTCGCCGAGCGTGGCCGAACCGGAGATGAGCACGCCGAGCAGGACACCGGTCCACCAGGGCAGTCCGAGCATGAACAGGGCAACCAGGATGCCGACGACGATGCTCGCCGCCACGGACCCGGCGAAGCCCTCCCACGTCTTCTTGGGGCTGATGCGGGGCGCCATCGGGTGCTTGCCGAGGTTCAGCCCGGTTGCGTACGCACCGGTGTCGACCGCGACGACGACGAGGATGAACCCGATCACCCAGAGGTTGCCGTCGCGCTGGGCGGAGAGCAGCACGACGCAGGCACCGAGCAGTGAGATGTAGGCCTGGACGAACAACCCGTTCGTGAGGTCACGGACGACGTTGCCAGCCGAGGGCTTCTGTCGGGCGACGGCGACCTCGACCAGTCGCCAGACGCTGATCACGACGATGCCGCCGAGCAGGGTGAACAGCGCCGCGGCCTGCCCGACCAGGAACGCCGCCGGCACGATCGCGATCGCGACGGCGACGCTCGGGATCCTCGGGACGTCGCGCCCGGCGAACCGCATCGCGCTCGTCAGCTCGTACACGCCCACGCCGAGCAGGAAGGCGGCGACGACCATGAAGGACGGCGGCCAGAGGAGCAGCGTCCCGAGCATCACGACCGCGAACGCGAGCGCGATGCCGATCGCCGCCGGCAGGTTGCGCCCGGTCCGCGCGGTCAGCGCTTCGTTGCGCGCGCCGAAGTCGGCCTTCCGCTGGCGGAGCTGCGCCTCGAAGTCGGTGCGCGCCGCTCGTGCGCGCGCATCGAAGTCCTGGCGGAGCCCCTTCTTCACGGGCCCGCTCGACGCGGGCCCGTGCTCTGCTGTGGGGCGGTCATCGCCCTGGTCGGAGCGACGCATCAGACCTCGAGGAGTTCGGCTTCCTTCTTCTTCAGCGCGTCGTCGATCTGGTCGACGTGCTTCTTCGTCAGGGCCTCGAGGTCCTTGTCGCCGCGGGAGATCTCGTCGTCCGAGATCTCGCCCTTGAGCGCGTCGAGGTCGTCCTTGGCCTTGCGGCGGATGTTCCGGATGACGACCTTGTGGTCCTCGCCCTTCGTCCGCACGAGCTTCACGAACTCCTTGCGGCGGTCCTTGGTGAGCTCCGGGATCGTCACGCGGACGATCTCGCCGTCGTTCGACGGGCTGGCGCCGAGGTTCGGGAACGTCGCGATGGAGCGTTCGATCTCCTTGAGCGCCGACTTGTCGTACGGCGTCACGATGAGCGTCCGGGCCTCGGGCGTCTGCAGGGACGCGAGCTGCGCGAGCGGCGTCGGGGTGCCGTAGTAGTCGACCGGGATCTTCTGGAAGAGCGCGGCGTTGATCCGGCCGGTACGGACGGTCGAGAAGTCGTCCTTGGCGACCTCCACGGCCTTCGCCATCTTCTCGGTGGCTTCGGTCAGGACATCACTGATCACGGTGTTTCTCCTTCGGTACTGGCGTCGAGTCTAGTCAGCGCTGGAGCTCAGTTGCTGACGACGGTGCCGATGCGCTCGCCACGGATCGCGGCCTGGACGTTGCCCTCGCCCTCCATGCCGAAGACGTGCATCGGCATGCCGTTGTCCATGCAGAGCGAGAACGCGGTGGCGTCGACGACCTTGAGGCCCTTGAGCAGCGCGTCCTGGTAGGTCACGTGGTGCAGCTTCTCGGCCGTGGCGTCCTTCTTCGGGTCGGCGGTGTAGACCCCGTCGACACCGTTCTTGGCGACGAGGACCTCATCCGCCTTGATCTCGAGCGCACGCTGCGCCGCGACCGTGTCGGTGGAGAAGTACGGCAGACCGGCGCCCGCTCCGAAGATGACGACCCGGCCCTTCTCGAGGTGCCGCTCGGCGCGCCGCGGGATGTACGGCTCTGCCACCTGGGTCATCGCGATGGCGGACTGCACACGGGTGGCGGCGCCGGCCTGCTCGAGGAAGTCCTGCAGCGCGAGCGCGTTCATCACCGTGCCGAGCATGCCCATGTAGTCGGCGCGACCGCGGTCCATCCCGCGCTGCGAGAGCTCCGCGCCGCGGAAGAAGTTGCCCCCGCCGACGACGATCGCGATCTCGACCTCACGCGCGGCGACGGCGATCTCCTTGGCGATGGTCCCGATCACGTCGGGGTTCACCCCGAGGGAGCCGGCACCGAACGCCTCTCCCGACAGCTTCAGCAGAACGCGGCGTCGTCCGGTCTTCTCGTCGGTCATCTGGTCCGCACCCTTCGTCGTGGTCTCGTGGAAATGTACTCGCGGATGTGTCGCGCCCGCGTCGTGCCGGCACGCGCGAAAAACGGGGCCAGGAACCTCGTTGGTTCCTGGCCCCGTCACGGGTTCGTTACGCGCCGACCTTGACGCGGGCGAAGCCCTGGATCGTGATGCCGGCGTTCTCGGCGGCCTTCGCGACGGAGATCTTGTTGTCCTTCGCGTAGTCCTGGTCGAGGAGCGACACCTGCTTGATGTAGGCGTTCACGCGGCCCTCGACGATCTTCGGGAGGGCGGCCTCGGGCTTGCCCTCTTCGCGCGTGATCGCCTCGACGGTCGCACGCTCCTTCTCGATGGCCTCGGCCGGGACCTCGTCGCGGGTCAGGTACGTCGGGTTCGCGAACGCGACGTGCTGCGCGATCGAACGAGCCTCGGCGGCGTTGTCGCCCTCGTACGCGATGACGACGGCGATCTGCGGCGGCAGGTCCTGGCTGGTCTTGTGCAGGTAGATCTCGAAGGCCGAGCCCTCGACACGGCGGACCGTGCGGACCTCGAGCTTCTCGCCCAGCGCGGCAGCCGACTCGTTGACGACCTCGAGGACGGTCTTGCCGTCCAGCGGCGCGGCGTTGGCCGCAGCGACGTCGGCGGCACCGGCAGCGGCGACCGCACCGAGCACCTTGTCGGCGAGGGTCGTGAACTTCTCGTTCTTCGCGACGAAGTCGGTTTCGCTCGCGAGCTCGACGACCGTGGCGGCGCCGTTCTCGGAGGTCGCGACGACGACGCCTTCGGAGGTGGCACGGTCGTCGCGCTTGGCGACGGCCTTCGCACCCTTGATGCGGAGCAGCTCGACGGCCTTGTCGTAGTCGCCGTCGGCCTCGACGAGCGCGTTCTTCGCGTCCATCATGCCGGCGCCGAGGTCCTCGCGGAGCTTCTTCACGTCAGCAGCGGTGAAGTTTGCCATTGACTGGAGTCCTTTCTGGACTGTACGTGTGTGGAGAGTGGAGACGGGGCGCCGGACCCGGTCGGGTCCGGCGCCCCGGCAGCTCACTCGGCGGGGGTGGTCTCCGCGGCTGCCTCGGCCTCGGCCGTCGGCTCCGCGTTCTTCGCCTCGTCGGCGATCGGCTCGCCGATCTCCTTCGCGGCGACCTGCGCGTCAGCGTTGTTCTCCTCGACGGTCGCACCCTCGGGGGCGGCGTCAGCGGACGGCGTGGTCGTCTCGCCACCGAGGAGCTCCTGCTCCCACTCGGCGAGGGGCTCGCTGGCCTCGTCCTCGTCGCCACCGTTGTGGCGGGTCTTCAGGCCCTCGGCTGCGGCGTCGGCGACGATGCGGGTGAGCAGACCGACGGAGCGGATCGCGTCGTCGTTGCCCGGGATCGGGTAGGTGATCTCGTCGGGGTCGCAGTTGGTGTCGAGGATGCCGATGATCGGGATACCGAGCTTCTGTGCCTCGTCGACGGCGAGGTGCTCCTTCTTGGTGTCGACGATCCAGAGCGCGCTCGGGGTCCGCGTGAGGTTGCGGATACCACCGAGGGTCTTGTGGAGCTTGTCCAGCTCGCGCTTCTTGATGAGGAGCTCCTTCTTGGTGAAGCCCTTCGTCGTGTCGTCGAAGTCGATCTCCTCGAGCTCCTTCATGCGCGCGAGGCGCTTGGAGACCGTCTGGAAGTTCGTGAGCAGACCGCCGAGCCAACGCTGGTTGACGTACGGCTGGCCGACGCGGGTCGCCTGCTCGGCGATGGAGCCCTGGGCCTGCTTCTTGGTGCCCACGAAGAGGATGGTGCCACCGTGCGCGACCGTCTCCTTGACGAAGTCGTACGCGCGGTCGATGAAGGCCAGCGACTGCTGCAGGTCGATGATGTGGATGCCCGAGCGCTCGGCGAGGATGAAGCGCTTCACCTTCGGGTTCCACCGACGGGTCTGGTGTCCGAAGTGGACGCCGCTGTCGAGCAGCTGGCGGATGGTGACGACGGCCATGTGCCGTCCTCCTTCTGTGTTCTCGGCGCGCAGCCGTGCTCTCGCACGTCGTTGCGGGCCTGTTGCGGTTGTGTCGACCACGACCGTCGGTCGTGGTCCCTGGTGTCCTGGCACGCGACCGCCCGCTCGCGAGAGCGGGACCGGTGGTCGGGTACCGAGCCGATGAGGGCCTGGTGGACACGCGAAGTCAGCGCGCATCAGCACGCTGCTGGGTAGATGCTAACAGAAGCGAGGCCCGGATCACGCGCGCCTCGCGGCTGACGTGACCCGGGCCTCCTGTCCGGCGGATCCCGGGGATCCTGCCCTCTGGATCAGGCCTTGGCGTCCACCGTGTCGCCGTCGGCGGAGATGCCCATCTCCTCGAGCGAGCGGCCCTTGGTCTCCGGGATCTTGGCGATGACGAAGAAGAGCGACAGCAGCGCGAACAGTGCGTAGATGCCGTAGGTCACCGTCAGGTTGAAGCCCGAGAGCACCGGGAACGAGATCGTCACGATGAAGTTCGCGATCCAGTTGGCGGCCGAGCCGATGCCCAGTGCCGTGGCGCGGATGCGGTTCGGGAACATCTCGCCGAGCAGCACCCACATGAGCGGACCCCAGGTGGCGCCGAAGGACACCACGAAGAGGTTCGCGAAGATGAGCGCGATGACGCCCCACGAGCCGGGGAGGCTCGGGCTGCCGTCGACGATCGTCGCCTGCGAGAACGCGATGGCGACCATGGTGAGCGAGACGAACATGCCCGCGGAACCGGCGACGAGCAGTGGCTTGCGGCCGACCTTGTCGACCAGGAAGATCGCCACGAAGGTGACGGCCACGTTGACCACCGAGGTGATCGTCGAGATGAGGAACGAGTCCTCTTCCTTGAAGCCGACGGCCTGCCAGAGCGTCGTCGAGTAGTAGAAGATCACGTTGATGCCGACGAACTGCTGCAGCACGGCCAGGATGATGCCCACCCAGACGATCGGCTGGAGCCCGAAGCGGTTGCCCCGGATGGAGCCCTTCTTCTCGTTGGCTTCCTTCTTGATGCCGTCCTGGATCTCCTCCAGACTCGTGTTCACGGTGTCGCGCGGGACGATCTTGCCCATCACCACGCGCGCGTCGTCGGCACGACCCTTGGTGAGCAGGTAGCGCGGGGACTCCGGCAGCGTGATCGCCAGGACGCCGTAGACGACCGAGGGGATCACCCCGACCAGGAACATCCAGCGCCAGGCGGCCAGACCCCAGACCTCGGCCGATGCGCTACCGGCCGTGACGGCGAAGAGCTGGTCGGACAAGAGCGCGGCGAAGATACCGAGCGTGATCGCGAGCTGCTGGAACGAGGCCAGACGCCCGCGGATCGCCTTCGGGGACACCTCGGAGATGTACGCCGGTGCGATGACCGACGCCGTACCGATGCCGAGACCGCCGACGAGGCGCCAGATCACGAGGTCCCAGGTGGCGAACGCGAACGCGGACCCGATCGACGAGACGAAGAACAGCACGGCGGCCCAGAACATGATCCGGGTGCGGCCGTACCGGTCGGCGAGACGGCCGGCGAAGTACGCGCCGAACGCGCAGCCGATCAGGGCCGAGGCGACCGCGAAGCCGCTGGCCGCGTCGGAGAGGTCGAACTCGCCCTTGATCGCGTCGACGGCGCCGTTGATGACGGACGAGTCGAAGCCGAACAGGAAGCCACCGACCGCCGCCGCGATGGCGAACAGGGTGACCTTCCCCTTGAACGCACGGTCTTCGCCGTGCCCGGTGGTCGTGGTGGACACGATGCTCCTGGGTTCTGCCGCCGTGCAGTCGTGCAGCACGGTGCCCCGGCGGTCGGCTGGTTCGCCGTCCGAGCGGCGTTGCGTGGTCCGGAGCGGCCCCGACTGTACTCCTCGCTCGGGATCTGGTCATGACCGGGGCGTGATCGGGACGACTCGCGCCCCGTCGCTGCATGGTTCCTCCCCAGGCCTGGAGGCGCGACTCCCCCTCCACGGATCACGTCGGGTCCGCCCCGAGGCCGGTTCCACGGCCGACGCTTGGGGCATGCGATCGCCTTCACGTCCCGTCTTGCTGTCCGTGGTGTGCGCGGCGGCGCTGAGCGGGACGGCAGTGCTCGGTGCAGCGCCGTCGACGGAAGCTGGGCCGTCGGGAGCGGCTGCGGCTGCGGCTGCGGCTGCGACTGCGACTGCGACTGCGACCGATCCTGAGGTCGAGGCTCGCTGGGCCTGGCCGACCGGGTCGCGAGTGGTCGAGCGCGCGTGGGAAGCACCGTCCTCGGACTACGCAGCCGGGCACCGGGGGCTCGACGTCCCGGCCACCCTCGGGAGCACCGCCGCGGCCGTGGACGACGGCACCGTGGCGTTCGCGGGGGCGGTCGGCGGGCGCACCGTCGTGACGATCGACCACGGTGACGGGCTGGTCAGCACGCTCGACTCGGTGACACCCCTGGTCGCCGCGGGAGAAGAGGTCGTTCGCGGCACGCCGGTCGGCCAGGTCTCGGTCGGGCACTGTCCGGCTTCGGCACCGTGCCTGCACCTCGGTGCTCGCGTCGACGGTCGCTACGTCGACCCGATGGCGTACCTGCCACCGGCCGAGTGGCCGGTGCTGCTGCCCGAGTCAGCCTGGCGCGGGTGAGTCGACCAACCGGGAACCGACCGGGACGTCGGCGCAGCGTCAGGCGCGCGGGTGCGCCGTCCGGTAGACCTCGCGCAGCCGCGCCGACGACACGTGGGTGTAGATCTGCGTCGTCCCGAGGCTGGCGTGACCGAGCAGTTCCTGCACCGCACGCAGGTCCGCTCCCCCGTCGAGCAGGTGCGTCGCCGCGGTGTGCCGGAAGGTGTGCGGGCCGCTCGGGCCCTCGCCCGGCAGGTCACCGAGCAACCGAGCCACCACGCGGTAGGCACTCCGCACGCCGAGTCGGGCGCCACGGTCGCCGAGGAACAGTGCCGCGCACGCCGGTCCCTCCGCCCGTGCGGCGAGGGCGGGCCGTCCGCGCTCGAGCCATGCCTCGAGGGCGTCCCGCGCCGGCACCCCGAACGGCACCACGCGTTCCTTGCCGCCCTTGCCGAGCACCCGCACGGTCAACCGTCGGCGGTCCAGGTCGGCGACGTCGATCCCGACGAGTTCGCTGACCCGGATGGCCGCTGCGTACAGGAGCTCGACGAGAGCCAGGTCCCGCAGCGCCGTCGGGTCGTCCGTCGCCGCACGGGTACCGAGTCCGTCGAGCAGGGTCCGCACCTGGTCGGCCGACACCACGCGAGGCAGGTGCGCCCCACCCTTCGGCGCGCGGAGCCGGACCCCGGCGTCGGTCGCGGTCAGCCCGGTCTCGCTCGCCCACCGGGTGAACGCCCGCACGGACGAGGACCGCCGGGCGATGGTCGACCGTGCGAGCCCCCGTTGATCGGCGTCCCACAGCCAGTCACGGAGGAGCTCGAGCTCGACGTCGGCGACGCGGTCGATGCCGCGGGCGTCCGCGAACGCCACGAGCTGCTCGAGGTCGTTGGCGTACGCGCGGAGGGTCTGGTCGCTGAGACCCCGCGCGTGCCGGGCGTGCCCGATGAAGGCGTCCACCGCCACCACGAGTCGACCGTCCGTCCGCGCAAGCACGACGCCAGCGTACGGCGGCCGGACCTCATGCCCGCCCCCACCCGCCGCCGCTCGGGACGACGAGTCCCTGCAGCTGTGCGAGCGCGAGCGTGTCGGCGACGTCTGCAGTGGACATGCCGGCCCGGCGGGCGATCTCCGCCTCGGGCAGGGCGCGACGACCGAGCGCATCGAGCACCCGGAGCACCTCGGGGTCCTGCCTGCCGGACAGGAGCGGTTCGTCCGGCACCGCTCGCCCGGTCGTCCCGGTCGTCCCGGTCGTCCCGGTCGAGGGTCTCGCCGCCGCGACCGGATCGCCGGGGTGCACGACGATCTGCGCTCGCCCCTGTGCGATGAGTCGGTGGCACCCGATCGAGGCCGAGGACGCGAACGCTCCCGGCACCGCGAACACCGGCCGGCCGAGCTGCCCGGCGTGGTGGGCGGTGTTGAGCGCCCCGGACCGGGCACCGGCCTCGACCACGACCGTGACGTCGGCGAGCGCGGCGATGAGTCGGTTCCGCGCCAGAAACGAGCCAATAGATGCGTGCGAACTGAGACTCTTCCTTCCAGCGCCGTAGAACAGAGGGTGACCCCAAGAGCAGCCCTGTACCTCCGACAGTCCGTCGAGCATGCCGAAGGCATCGACCGTCAGGACGCCCGCACCCGCTCCATGGCCGGATCACGTGGATGGACGGTGGCGGGCGTCTACGCGGACGACGGGCAGTCCGCCTCGAAGGACCGTGGTCCGAAGAGCGCGTGGCGGCAGATGCTCACGGCGGCTGAGCGAGGCGACATCACTCACGTAGTGGCCGTGGACCTGGACAGGCTCCTCCGCTCTCAGCGCGACCTTCTCACGCTCATCGAGTCCGGACTGGCCGTCGTTACGGTCGATGGCGAAATTGACCTGGCATCGGCGGACGGGGAGTTCCGCGCATCGATGATGGCTGCCATGGCCCGCTTCGAGGTCAGGCGGAAGAGCGAGCGGCAGAAGCGGGCGAACGAGTACCGGGCGTCCCAGGGCCGTCCTGTGCCGGGGCGTCGTCGGTACGGGTATGAGCGGGACAACATCACCCCGAGGCCCGATGAGGCAGCCGTGGTCCAGTACATCTTCCAGACCTTCGTAGAGACAGCTTCGGTCCGTGGCATTGCGGAGACGCTGAACGCCGAACGCCGCTTCCCCACGACCGGCACCCAGCGATGGACGCCCCGCCGCATCCGGGACACCATCCTCAACCGGGCCTACATCGGAGAGGTCCCCCACTTGGGCACCTGGACTCCGAGCGAGGCTCTGGTCCCCCTCGTGGAAGTACCGCTCTATACGCGCGCCAACGAGATGCTGGCTGACCCCACTCGGAAGACCAGCCCCGGTGCGGAGGTTCGGCACCTTCTGTCCGGCATCACCTACTGCGGTGTCTGCGGTTCTCGCATGACGTTCATGAGGGACTACAGGTGCCGCGCCGACTCCAAGCACCCCGTCATCCGCAAGGACAAGCTGGAGGGCATCGTCATGCGAGCGGTGACCTCAGCACTCCTCCTGGGGCCGTCCGCGATCCTTCCGGCGACAAGTGACGAGCAGGACACCATGGAGGCCCTGGACGCCGCAATGAGCCGCGTACAGCGGCAGCGTGAGGGCATCATGTCGCTGGTCCGTGAAGGCCTCACGGACGCTGCAGCAGAGCGCCCTGCTCTCACCCGCTTGAAGGACGAAGAACGCCGCCTCGTGGCACGCCGTGACCAGCTCGCGCAGTCGAGCGTTGCGGCGGAGGTCCTGGCTGGCATCAAGTCGCATCTGTTCGCCGGACACCGGGTCAGCATCCAGAAGGCCGTGGAGGCCCGTCAGGCGATCCGGGAGCGCGTAGAGAGCCTGAGCCTTGCCCGCCACCGTGAGCTGATCCAGCTCCTTGTGCACGTCACCGTCAACCCTGGCCGCTCGGAAGACCGCGTTGTGGTCGCTCACCGAGTCGTCACCACCCTCAACTAAAAGGACCCGACATGCACGACAACAACGACAGCCCCGTGGAGTTCACTTGGCCCCGTCTCTTCATTGCCATCGGCGTCGTGGCGGTCCTGTTGGTGGTGATCCAGGTGGGCGTCACCCTCAATGGGACGGACCACGGACCGACCAAGGAGCAGGAGTGCACTATGCAGTCCACCGTGGTGTGCAGCTTGGACGAGTCTTGACAGAAGAACGAGTCTGGGTGAAGGACGAGGACGCACCCTGGAATCAGCCGAGGGTCCCGCGTAAGCGAGAACCGAAGCCCGCAACCCTAGAAGACCTCCTCGCACCGCTGCCCGTGAGGAATCCAAACCGGTGGCGAGAGATGGCAGTTGAGGCATCCGAGGCGTTCGGGTCTGACTTCCGTTACGCCGAAGCAATGGCACGCGACTACTACAGGGTGAGGCGGTTGCAGGAACGAGACAAGAAGGCCAAGAGCAGGTAAGCTGAACACGCTTCCTTCGAAGGTATTCGAGTCACCTTGAAGGTACGAACACAGGCCCCCCGGTTAGTCGCCGGGGGGCCATTCGTTTGCCCTCATGAGGCTCAGAAGTAATTCTTCATCCCTGCCAGCTAGCTGAGAATCAGACTCTGCACTGGACGAGGACAAGCGGAGGAACCTTCACGTGCACATCATGGAACTACTCGAATGCCTTCCATCGAAAGAAGCTCATGGCACTGCACAGTCTTACCTACTACTCCACAGGAGTAGTCCACATCTCCACGGACCTCGACACCGCACAGGGTCAGCAGGACATGGAAGACATCCTCTCCACGGAGTTGGACCACCAGCGGAAGCTGAACCTCCAGCTCCGTCAGCAGGGCAAGAAGACGAAGCAGTTCCCCCGTCCTGCGTACGGGTGGAAGACGAAGAAGATGGATACCTACCTCTTCCGTGTCGGCAAGTACCTCAACGCAGTGGCGCTTCGCATGCTCAACGACAACGTGGAGTACGTCCTGGACCAGGACCGCACGCCCCTCCGGGGCCGTCTCCTGAGCAAGGACCAGCTCAGTGAAGCCCTCTACTACTTCGTCCACCACAAGGCGGCTCAGCACATCGTCTACGACCAGTACGACCACGTGGAGAGCGCAGACCGGACGCATGCGCTGATCCAGTCGGCACTGGCACGTGAGTGTGATGACGTAGCCGCTTGGGCGCTGGACCAATGGGACAAGGACGCACGTGCCATTGCGCGCCGTCGTGGGGCCGCTGGAGGCACGAAGAGCAAGCGCGGAGCCACCTACAGCCTGGAGGCGTTCCTGGCGCTCCCAGAGGGCATGACGAAGGCGCAGCAGGCAGAGGCCATGGGTTGCAGCTTGGGCACCGTGGACAACCTGCGTCGCAAGGCGAAGGGTCTCCGTCCCGTGGAGACCCCTGAGACTCCGACCCCGAGCGCCGTAGAACAGATCATGACGTCAGCACCCCTGTGGGTCGGCCCGCACACCGAGAGCAACCAGACCTTCTTCGACCGGTACGAAGCACACGTGGAGCAGACTCTTCGCGGCGCAGTAGACGACGTGTCATCGTTGCTGGACGAGCTTCTGCCAGGTTAGTTTGTGCGGTCCGTACCTTAGTTTGTGCGCTCCAGCAGGTTAGTTGTCCATTTCGCTTGCGGACTGTCGGAGGCCCGACGTACGTTACGAATAGTCCAGAAGAACTTCTGGCCTCACGAAAGGGCGAAACATGGCGAAAGACGAGTGGGAGCTGGAGTTCGAGGCACCGGCCGATGCAACTCAGGAAGAGGTTGACGCACTGGCCGTGAAGAAGGTGGAAGAAGAAGTGGACAAGCAGCTTAAGTCGCTGGGCCTGTAGCACCAAAACCGATAGACTGATACCGCTCCTTGGCTGGAGTGAACGCCCCCTGGACCATTCGCCAGGGGGCGTTCTTCATGTCCACTCCAGTGTCGTGCCGTCGCGCCGATAGTAGGTACTGAAGCCATTCCAGCCACTAAGGAGCACGAGATGTTCAAGAAGTTGATTCACGCACTCACCCCCGAACCAATCAAGGCCGCACGTGCAGAAGCCCACGCTTGGCACGTGCTCGCAGAAGTCCTGGCCGAACGCCAGAGGGAGAACAACTAATGGCGATCCTGAGCCAGCGGTTCCAGGCCTACTTGACTGACCGCATGGGCAGCGTCCCTGAGGGCCTTGCAGAAGCCGTCGCACCCCTCACTGCCGGTCAGCGCGACGGCTTCACCGCAGCCTGGCTCAGCGCCTCTGACAGCCAGCACGAGCGCCCCGCTGACGCTTGGGTTCTAACCGAGGCTGACCGTGATGCGTTCGAGACCTTCCGCGTCGCCATGTTGGGTCTGGACTCCTGATGGGCACCTACCTCATTCACGACCTCCAGGCCGCAGCAGATGAGCTGCGAGCACTGGGTAAGCCCATCGACCTCCTGGCCCTCGCAGAGGCCGTGGAGCAGCACGAGGAGAACACCAATGACTGACTTCAGCGCTGAGGCACGAGCCACCCTAATTGCCGTTCTGGATGAGTGGGGCATCGCCCGCCGCAACCCCGAGGGCAGCGTCACTCCGCTCACGGACCTCATCATCACGCAGAACGAGGACGGCTCCTGGGACGTCAAGCACCGTGAGGACCAGAGCTGATGCCGTACATCGCGAAGGCAGCCCACACGCAGCTCCTCGAAGAGCTGGCCGTGGTCAACGCCGAATGGCTGCACATCCAGAAGTTCCTAGCCGACATGGACGAGCAACTGACTCCGCTCTACTCGCAGTGGCTGGAGCAGCAGAAGAGTCAGAAGAAGTCCTAGAGCCATGTCCCGACACCACACCCGCTGGCGCAACGGAGCAGGAGCCAAGGCACGAGCACGCCTTGCTCGCACCCTGCCTGCCCCGTGCTGCCGGTGCGGCAAGCCAGTCACAGCAGAGATGCGGTGGGAGGCAGACCACATCGTGGCGCTGGACCAGTGGCCCGAGTCGAAGCCCTATCCCGACAGCCTCATCCGAGCAGCGCACAAGAGCTGCAACAGGGCACACGGCGGGCGCATCGGAGCAGCAAAGACCAACGCGAAGAAGAAGGCCGACAAGAAGGGAGCAATGCCGTGGTGACCGCAGACAGCGGAGTCTTTGAGAACAGCAGCACTCCTCTCGCTCGGCGTCTTCAGGATTTCCTCCCCGGAGGGTGGGAGGAGAAGCGAGACAGCCACATCAAGCCGCTGTTCTTCTCGAAGCTCTCGGATGACGAGGCAATGCGGGAGGAGTTCCTGGCCGGTGCTGAGCTTCTGGGCTTGGAGACAATTTACGCGCAGCAGCTCATGGTGGCTGACACTCTCAACAACGGTGAAGAGACTGTCGTCATTGAAATGCCCCGGCGTTCTTCGAAGAGTACTTCTATCCTCGCCGTCCTCTTGGGTCGCTGCCTGACCCGTCGTCAGTACAAGGTGACCTTCACCGCGCAGTCCGGAACGAAGACGGCAGAGTTCTCCCGTGACTGGCTGAATGACATCGACGCAGCACTGGGCTTCATCGAAGAATCGGCATGGCCGTTCAAGCCGCGCAAGCAGGCAGGCTCCATCCAGTGGACCTTCCCCAATGGGTCCGTCTTCAAGTTCTTGAACACCCCGACCGCTAAGGCGCTCCGTGGTGGAGCCGCGGACGTGGTGTGGGTGGACGAGTCCCAGGAGTTCGATGCGGAGCAGAGCGCGGAGCTGAAGGCCGGTGCCCTGCCGCTCATGGACACCCGCGACGACGCGCAGCTCATCCTGTCGGGCACGGCGGGCAAGCAGCGCTCCGGCTGGTTCTGGGACACCCTCGAAGTGGGCCGCAAGGCCGGTGCAGGCGTCGCCATCCTGGAGTACGCAGCCGACCCGTCCACCACGTACGAACAGCTCAATGATGAGGACGTGTGGGTGTCGGCTCACCCTGGCATCGGCACCCTGACCAGCCTGGAGAAGATGCGGTCCCGCCGTGAGGCGTTCGGTGACCCTGAGTGGGCAATGGAGTACCTGGGCCTCTGGCCGGAGGATTACTCAGTATCTATCTTCGACAGTGCGAGCTGGAATGCAGCAGAGCGCCCGGTGCCCAAGACCCTGCCGGACAACGTGGCCTTCGGGTATGACGTCAGCTTCAACGGCTCCACCGCTGCCATCGTGGCGTGCTGGCGTGAGGGCGATGACGTCTTCTTCAACCTCGTGGAGCACCGCTCCGGCTCCTCGTGGGTGCGCCCCCGCATCGTGGAGCTGAGCAAGAAGTACAAGGCCGCAGTGGGCCTCAACGACATCGGTGGCGTCCGTGCTGTCCGTGAAGAGGTAGAGCGCGCCCGCAGCATCCCCAAGAGCCGCATTGTGCCGGTGGCCTATGCGCAGATTGCGCCGTCGTGCTCCACGATTCTTCGTGAGTTCGATGACGGGCACTTCAAGCACTCCGGACAGGCTGGAATGACTGAGGCGTTCTTGCAGGTCGCACGCCAGCAGCTTGGAGACAAGGCCTGGAAGTGGGTGCCTGGAGTTGCCGGTGCTGACATCACGCCGGTCTGGGCCGCGACAATGGCGCTCCGTGCATTCGATGAGAAGCCGCAGGTCAAGCGCCTGCACGCCATTGTTGCGTGATTGCGTGTTAGCTCGAATTCACACAGGTTATTGCCAGCCTGAGGCCGTCAGTGAGGAACCGCCAATCCGATAGTAGTCAGTATGGGAATCCTCTCCGCGTGGCGTCTGACGAATGGTGGTCAGCGCGTTGACGGCATCTCTTCCCCGTACACCACGAACCAGCTCAGCGGAATTGTTCTTGGAGACATCTTCAAGGGCGTGGAGTTCCCGCTGACTCGTGAAGAGGCAATCCAGGTTCCCGCCGTCAGTAAGGCGCGCAACCTCCTCGCACCGCTCATCGGACGCCAGCCCCTCGTGGCTCTCGACGCCAACGGTGTCCTGCCCCCGGCCCGCCAGCCGTCCTTCCTGTACCGCAGCGACAGCCCCGTCATCAGCCCCGCGCTCATGTGGACCTGGGTGGTAGATGACCTGATCTTCCGGGGCGCATCGCTCCTGGGTGTCAAGCGCGGCACTGACGGCTTCCCACTGAGCCTGGAGCGCATCGACCCGAGCCGCTGGACCATCACGAACGGCGCGATCCTCGTGGACGAGAAGCCGGTCACCGAAGGCGCGGGTGGCTCCGTCATCTACGTCCCTGGATTCGTGGACGCACTCCTCGACGTTGGCTCCCGCACCATCCGTCAGTCCCGTGACATCGAAGACGCCGTAGCCGGTCGCGCTCGCAACCCGATCCCCACCACCGTCATCCGCCAGACCGAGGACAACGCCGACCTGGAGCAGGACGAAGTGAAGGCGATTGTGGAGGCCTACACCCGCAACCGTCGTGACCCTGACGGCACCGTCGCGTTCCTGCCCTACGGCCTCGAAATGGAGGCCCTGGGTGAGTCCGAGCCGTCCATGTTTGAGAACGCTCGCAACTTCTCGCGCATCGACGTTGGCTCCTTCCTGGGTGTGCCCTCGTCAATGATGGACGCCACCACGGTCCAGGCATCTCTGACGTACGAGAACAAGGCGGGCGAACGCTCCCGGTTCTACGTCGAGGCCCTGCCCCTCTTCTCCGGTCCCATCGAGCACCGCTTGTCCCTGGACGACGTAGTGCCACGGGGCCAGCGCGTCCGCTTCGACTTCACCGAGCTGTACGCCGCATCCCCCACCGCCACCGACGCACCGATTCAGGACTGAGACATGACTGACGTACTCATTGAGGCGGGCACGCTCCAGGCGTCCGCCGACACCCGCGAAATCAGCGGTGTGCTTGTCCCCTTCGGGGTGCAGGGCAACACCAACCTGGGTCGCTTCACGGTCGAGGCCGGGGCCTTCACACTCCCCAAGGACCCGTCCGTGGTCACCCTCAACGTGCAGCACGACCACGAGTCGCCCGTGGGCCGCGCCACTCTCCTGGCAGAGAAGAACGACGGCATCCACGCCACGTTCCGCTTCGCTGACACCGAGGACGGGGACCAGGCCCTCAGCGACTTCCGCTCCGGCACCCGCACCAACCTCTCTGTCGAGGCCAAGGGCATCGTCCTTCGCGCTGGCAAGGCTCTCGCCGGTCGCATCTTCGGTGCCGCAGTCGTCCAGGCCGGTGCCTTCCCCGGTGCCACGCTCCTCGCCGCGGACGCGGGTGAGCTGCCCGAGGACGTGGAGCCGATCACGCCTGACGAGCAGGACGCCGTGACCACGGAAGAGACCTCCGTGGATGAGGCGGGCAACGCCGTCAAGACCGTCACCACCAAGAAGACCGAGACCGGCGCAGACGGCACGGTCACCGAGACCACCACGACGACCACCGTCGCGGTCACCACTCCGGAGCAGCCGGAAGAGAACCCAACCGAGGAAGGGGCAGACATGCCCAACGCAGTAGTTCCGGGCACGCTCGCAGCAGCGGCCCCCGCCGAGAAGAAGGGCCTGTCGAAGAACCAGGCCTTCGCTCTGATGGCTGCCAAGGCCAGTGGCACGCTTCGCGACCAGACGCTCCTGGCTGCACTCAACGAGTCGATGACGCCGGAGCACTCGCTGTTCGCAGCGCTCAATGATGTCAAGTACGACGCCGCTGGTGGCCTCACCACGAACATCGCTCTGCCCACTTGGCTTGGTGAAATCTGGGACGGTCAGGAGTACCGCCAGAAGTTCCTGCCGCTCTTCACTCACGCCGACCTCAGCTCGCTGAAGTTCCGTGGCTACAAGTGGGGCGTCAAGCCTGAGGGTGGCTCGTGGGCCGGAAACAAGTCCGAGGTCCCCTCGAACGCTCCGTCGCTCGTGCCGGTCGAGGGCACCGCTGAGCGCTTCGCTGGTGCACACGACATCGCCCGCGAGTTCCAGGACCTTCGCGCGTTCGGTGACTTCTCGTTCTTCGAGAGCTACTACCGCGCCATGGCCGAGAGCTACGCCCGCTGGGTGGACGAGGAGATCGTCCTGGAAGAGGTTCTGAACGGTGCCACCGCCGTCGAGGCCGACAACCCGGCTGGACTGTCCATCGGTGCTGGCCTCTCCGCCATCATCGACGGCGCATCCGAGGTCATCTCCGCCAACGCCACGCCGAGCTTCGCCCTGGTCGAGACGAGCCTGTGGAAGTCCATCGCGAAGATTCCTTCGGACTCGACGCTGGGCTACCTCAACGCCTCGCTCCGCCTCACCGGCGAAGAGGGACAGCTGGATTCCTTCGTGATCCAGCCGACCGACAAGCTCGCCGCTGGTCAGGTTCTCGTGGGTGCTCGTGAGGCCGTCACGGTCTTCGAGCTGCCGGGTGCACCGGTCCGCGTGGACGCGCTGGACGTCGCGCACGGTGGCATCGACGCGGGCCTCTACGGCTACGCCGGAGCCATGGTCAACAAGTCCGACGCGCTCCAGCTCGTCAGCGCCTACACGGCCTGACCCAACGGCCGGCCGAAACAAGTTCTGAAAGGAGGGCGAAGGCCATGACTCGCTACTACGTCGGAGACAGCCCCGTGCAGGTCACGGTGCTCCCGCCTGACGAGGACTGGACCTTCGCCCCCTTCCAGAGCGCAGCGGCCCGCCTCATCGACCCGGACGGCATGCAGCGCACCGGCCTGACGGCTTCGCTGGAGGGCCTTCCTGAGCACGTCGAAGTGGTGTGGCCCAAGGAGTCTGTCCTGGACAAGCCGGGGCTGTGGCAGCTCCTCGTGGACCTGACGACGGAGGACGGCAAGACCCAGCACTTCCCGCCGTACAACCTCCCCGTGGAGCAGGAAGACGGCTGGCACACCATCGACTCATTGCGTGACCAGTGGCGGGACGCACCGATGGATGACGCTGAGCTCTTCGTCCTGATGCAGTCCGCAAGGGACCAGTGCGAAGCCTTCGCTCCGGCGCTCACCGGCCCCGTTCCGCTCCGCTTCCGTCAGGCGCAGGCCATGCAGACGCGGGCGCTCTGGAATGCGGGGCATACCGCCCAGGACCAGTTCGGCGCGGAGGGCATGACCGTCACCGCGTTTCCCATGGACTGGCAGGTGAAGGCCTTGCTCCGTCCGACCCGAGCCATTGGGGGCTTCTTCTGATGACCAGCGCACGGCAGCAGGTGGTTGACGCCATTACGCCCGCTCTCCCGAAGGCATGGAAGGTCGTGCCCTACCTCGCGTCCTTCGAGAACATCGACCGGACCATCGTCATGGTCCACGCGACCGGCGTTGAGAAGTTCCCTCAGGCGAGCGGGTATCTCCGCATCAACTTCGAGGCCACCGTCCTCGACCCGAGCAAGGACCCGGCCCGCGTCTGGGATGCGCTGGACGACGAAGTGCTGGAAGCCATCGCCGCTCTCGACGCCATCGAAGCCCTCGACTGGACGGGAGCCGAGCCAGTCGCCATCTCGAACCTCTTCGGCTGGAACATCACCTTCTCCGTCCCCACCGAAATCACCCCAAAGGACTAAGCAAATGTCGAACACGATTTACATGAAGCAGGTCACCTTCACGGTGGCGGCACACGACTACGCCACCCAGCTCTCCAGCGTGGCTCTCACTCCCAACACCACCACGGCGACTTGGGCCGGGTTCAACGGCGCGACGCAGAAGAACACCGCAGCGGCCGATTGGTCCGCAGACCTGACCTTTGGCCAGGACTGGTCCGCTGACGGCTTCTCTCGCTACCTGTACGAGAACGAGGGCGAGGAGGTCGAAGTGGTCTTCGCTCCCAAGTCGGGAGGCCCGACCTTCACGGCGACCGTCACCCTGACGCCTGGATCGGTCGGCGGCGCAACGAACACCTACGTCGAGTCCACCGTGTCCCTGCCCGTCAACGGCAAGCCCGAGCTGAGCACGGCTGCCTGATGCTGACCCTCGACTTCGCGGAGAGTGACGAGCTGCGCGCAGTGCTCATCACTCTCCGCGCGGTCGATCAGACCATCGCCAAGCGCATCCGGAAGTCAACCCAGTCCGAGCTTGGACCGGAGTGGACCGAGGCCGTACGTGGTCGCACCAACACGCGGCTGGAAGTCGTCGCGCTGGGCAACACCGCCCGCACGTCCGTCAGCAGCAACGGCATCACCCTGAAGGCCGCAACCGTGGGCCGTCGCCTCACCCGAGGATTCGACCCGAAGGCGATGTACGCCGGGGTCGAGTTCGGCGCGAACCGGAACGAGAAGACGACGTATCAGGCACGGTCCAGCAAGGGCAAGAACTACTCCGTGACCCGACGCACCAAGGCCATGCTTCCGGCCCGTCGTCGGTCCGGCCCGGTCTACGGCGCAGCAGCGGAGATGATCCCCCGCGCCGCAGCCCTGTGGACGCAGATCACCGTCCTGACCATCGCTGAAGCCGCAGAAGGCAAGAAGGGAGACTGACGTGGCTATCTCAATCAAGATCGGCGCGAACGCCTCCGATGCGATCCGCGCAGCCAAGGCGACCGGCGACGCCATCGAGTCCATCGGTGACTCCCTGGACGACCTGGCACGCGACTCGCAGCGCCAGTCCCGCGACGCCGGGGACGACCTTGCCAAGGGCATCGACCAGGGAACCGAGAAGGCCGAGCGGTCGGTTCAGGACTTGGAGAAGACCTTCAAGGACAGCGTGCGCGACATGGCACGCACGGACGGCAAGGGTGGCCTCGGTACCAACATCGCCACCGACATGAAGCGCGGGACCGCCGAGGCTGGCGAGTCGGTCGGCACGTTCAAGGACGAGGCCAAGGCGAACCTCTCCGAAGTCACCTCATCGTTCTCCGGCGACATGACGAGCGTTGTGGACCTCGTGCAGGGCACGCTGGGTGGCGTCGTCGCTGACCTGGGTCCCATCGGTCTCGCTGCCGGTGCCGCAGCAGCAGTCGGTGTTGGCCTCATCGGTGCAGCCATCACGGGCGCTCAGGAGGACACCGAGGCCTTCAAGGCGCGTGTGGGTGAGCTGACCACGGACCTCATCGAGACCGGGCGCACAGGCTCCGCCAGCCTCTCCTACATCAGCGACGAGCTGAAGGAGATGGCGACCGTCACGGACGGTTCCACGACGTCTTTGAAGGACCTTCGCCAGGCAGCCGACCGCTCCGGCACTAGCTACGAGGACTTGGCCCGTGCAGCCGCTGGGCATACCGATGAGATCAACGACCAGATCAAGTCCATCGTCAAGCAGAAGGACGAGTGGCAGAAGACCGGCCAGGCGCAGTTGGAGGCAGATGACGTCTTCGGCTCCAGCGCGAACAACCGCACGAAGGCCCTCAACGAGACGCTGGGCTACCTTCGCGAAGCAAAGAAGGCCGCGAAGGAAGCAGCCGCCGAGCAGAAGAACTACGCCGACGCTGGAGGCATCGCCCTCGCAGCGAACGCCGAGGCTGTGCAGTCCTACGGTGACTCCCTTGCCAGCGCCTTCCAGGAGGCCGGGGACGCGCAGCAGGGCTTCACCGATGACGGCGTGTTCAACCTCGACCGGTACATCTCGAAGACCGCAGAGACCGTCAAGCAGCTCCAGGACTACAGCGCGAACATGGCGAAGGCCACTGGAGAGCTGGGCAAGTCCGGGCATGACGAGGCGATCCGCTACCTGGAGAACCTGGGGCCTGACGCCGCTCCACTCGTGGACGCCTTCATCAAGGCTCCTGAGGCCAAGAAGGACGAGTTGGCCCGTATTTGGGATGGCCTTGGAAGCACTTCTGCGTCCAACTTCGGCAGCTCGCTCCAGGGCGGTCTGGACGCTCAGGGCAACGCCACGAAGGGCGTCACCGTCGTGCCTGACCTCGCTGAATTCAACCGGCAGATGGCCGAGGCCACCCGCCAGCGGGAAGTTCATATCAAGGCATACACCGACAATCAGGGCGGACGACGCCAGGGAATGGGGACGCCATGAGCACCACCTTCACCGGGCCAGCACTCGCCGCCTACCCGCTTCTCGTGACGCAGTGGAACGCCAGCAGCACCACTCGACACATCGTGCACGAGCTGCTGGGTAACCCCATTCCAGACATCACGCTGCAGCCTGCCGGTCCCCGCACCGGCACCATGTCCGCGCTCTTCGACAACGAGGCCGACGCCTCCGCGCTGCACACCGCCCTCCGGGGCACTGACGTGCTCACGTTCTCCGACGACGACACGGCGACGACGGGGATGGACTTCATCGCGAACGGCGCGGTCAACATCACCACGGACTCCCAGAGCCAGAGTTACTGGTCTGTGACATTCGAGTACTTGGAGGTCCAGCAGTGACGGTCTCCACGCGCACCCTGACTGCCACGCTCCTCGTCGGCTCCACGTCCTACCCCCTGGCCCTCACCACCGGCACCGTGGACATGGACGAGAGCATCAGCCCGTTCGTCGGCGGGGACATCACTGTCGCGCACCCGGGCCTGACGGTGTTCGCGCTCATCGTTCCCGGTAACAAGGTCCGCATCAACTCGACCACCCGGGGCACGACGCTCACTGCCACCCTCACCATCCAGGCCCGCCAGCTCGTGGCAGAGAGCGGCGAAGTGGGCATCAACCTCGTGAACGACGAGGCCCGGGTGCAGGACTACAGCCCCACCACGGCGGTCAACTACAACGGCAGCCAGGCCAGCCTCCGCACCATCGTCAACGCCGTACTGACCCGCGCTATGGGGGCCACCACGACGGCTGCCTACGCCTCTGGGGCCGACGTTGCAGTGCCCACGACGACCGAGCTGGACAACCTGATCCCCGGTGGCAACTTCGAGACCGCCACGGGCCAGTGGACGGGCAACAACGCCACGCTGGCACTGGTTACCGGCTGGTCCCAGTTCGGTTCCTACGGTCTGAAGATCACCCCGGCGAACACTTCGAATCAGTCGTGGGCTGCCGTCGTCGTGCCGGTCTCCCAGGGCGGCACGTACACGCTCTCTGCCTACGTCCGCGTGCAGTCGCTCCAGTCCGGCACCCTCAACTCGGCAGCCCGTCAGTTCCAGGCTGTCGCCACGTTCCAGGACGGCTCCGCTGTCAGCACGCAGATCATCGGGCGCTCCGCTCAGGCCCCCAACACGGGCTTCACCACCACCCGGGTCTCCATGAGTTTCACTGTCCCGGAGAACGCCACCAGCGTCTCGGTGCGCCTTGTGAACGGCGGCTCCAACAGCGCGGACAACAGCATCTACGTCGATGGCGTCATGCTCACCGAGGGAAACGGGAAGGACACGGACGGCAGCCAGCTCGACTACTTCGACGGCTCCACCGCAGCCACGAGCCTCTACACGTACTCCTGGCAGGGTGACGCTCACCTGTCCACGAGCACCCGCACGCCGGTCATCGACCGTGACCCCGACACCCTCACGTGGTCCCCGGGGACGGGCGGCATGGAGTTCTTGCAGCCCATCGTCCAGTCGGTCGGCTTCCGCCTCATCCAGGACATCGACGGCACTTGGAAGCTGGCGAACAACGACTATGCAGTGGCCGGTGAGGTCCGCGCTTCGTACGGGTTCAACCTGATCCGGGCCACCGACCTCATCAGCAAGACGGCAACCCAGACTGATGGTTTGCCCCTCTACGCCGATGCCGTGATCCTGCGTTATGAGTGGACCGACGCCACCGGCAAGGAGCGCAGCAAGTCCGACGTCGCCGCTCCGGCCGGGTACACCAAGCCCTACGTGCCGGACGTCATCCAGGCACCGTTCCCCGGTGGCGGACGAGCGGCCTACATGCTCTCCAGGCTCTCGCAGCGCCGCCGTCAGATGGAAGTGGTCCGCACCACCGACTACTCCGCACGCCCGGGCATGGACGCCGTAATCAGCACGCCGGACGGCGGCACGCAGACCGGCTACGTCGATGCCATCACTTGGGACCTCACCAACGACGAGATGTCCGTCGTCACCAAGGGCCTGATTTCGACCCCACCATCCGCCTGGTTCAACCTCGCCCCCGGCGTGGCCTGGTCCTCATCCCCAACTGGCTCCTCGTGGGCCGCAGAGACCGTCTAGGAGACACACCATGGCAATCGGAGACGCAGCCGCAGCAGCAGGCCTCGCGACCTACACCAGCACCCAGGACCGTCGTCTGGGCTACCAGAACGACAACCAGCGCGGCGACGAGCTGGCAGCCGCACTGGCGCGCATCAAGACGCTGGAGGCGCAGACCATCGGCGTCCCCAAGTTCAGCGTTGCGAAGTCGTCGGCGGGGCAGTCGCTCCAGGCGGGCAACCCCACGTTCTTCACGTCGGCAGCGTTCGCATCCCCGGTCCTCAACAAGGGTGGGTGGACATGGAGCGGGGGCGTCCTGACGGTCCCACGGACCGGCGTGTACACGGTGGTCACGACCATGAAGCTCCAGGCAACGGACTACTACCGGCAGTACTGCGGAATCACGCAGAACGTGTCTGACCCGGCGAACTTGACGGCGGGAGCCTTCATCACTCGCTCCACCGAGTACCCCGGTGACCGCGCGTCCAACCAGTCGAGCAGCGTCAGTCCGTCTTCCACGGCGATGCGTCTCGCCGTGCAGCTCAACGAGGGTGACAAGCTCCGCATGGCCGGGTTCCAGGACAACTACGGAGCGAACACTGTGGGCGTCGATGACGGAGCCACCAGCCTGACCTTTGAAGTGGTGTGGCTGGACAAGGTGTGACCTAAGGGCAGATACCAACTGGACGGGCACGTAGCAGTTGCAGCGCGGCTGCCACTTTGCCTTCTGCTGCGGAGATGACTCCGGGCGGAAAGCGAACCTGCTGGGTGCCGTCCAAGTTGGTCGGCAGGACGACGCCCTGCTCCATGACGATGATGGCGTGATCCCATCCAAGCCGCCCCTGGAAGAACCCGATCTCGTGGATGACATTCTGTCGTCCGTGCCAGGTCCCGTCCTTCATCTCATCCGCCTTGGTAAGGACAAGAACGGCAGCCGTTGAGGCTGCAGCCATGCCCTGCAGGATGTCGCTGATGACCTGACCCGTGCGTGGCAGCGCCTCGAAAGCTTCCACCTCGTACCCGTGGTGGTCACGCAAGCTGTCTCTCAGGTCCTTCCACTGGGAGTCACCGCCATGCCCAATGAACACACGGAAGGGCGGCTGCTGCACCGGAGGAAGCGGAACATACGTCCACGGCTCCAGCATGCTGGTGAGAATCTGTTCGATGGCATCGAGAGTAGGCGGGACGGTCTCATCATCATTGAACATGTGTCCGCCAGACTGGAAGTTCACCTCGGCTTCCCACGGGACGAACGAGACCTCCAAGCTCTTGGACGCCCACGTGCCCTCAATGCGGATCGTCGCGTTCTGAACATCAGGGCGGTCCAGGTCAGCAAACACCCCCGGCTCGTAGTCCTTGACCGGGATGCCCGTCCAGCTGCGGGTTCCGCGTGTGATTGACGTGATGCCCGCCTGGATGCCGCTCAGCTCCCCGGTCTCGCGATATCTGTCAAGCTCGTCGGAGTACTGGTTAGTCCAGTCGTGGCCACGCTTCCTCCCATGCTTCGCGGCACCGCGCTCAAGGCTCGCAACCTCACTCTTGTGTACGAGCGCGACCAGTGCTTCGGCCGCGCCAGAAGTCGGGCGAAGGGCAGGCAGACGAGACGTTTCCAATGGGGGTCCTTCCAATCAGCATCAAGTTACAGGCGACCTCCGACGAGGATCACTCGGACACCCCGGTGGATGCGCTCGTCAAGAACAAGGACCCGGTCAGTTCAACGGCGGCCAGAACTTCTCGAACAGCTCCTTCTCATGCTCGCCGATGGTGGTTGACGACTCCGTAAACGCGTCCTGGAAGAAGTGGTCTAGCGTCACAACCGGGTTCGACATCTCCTCATGCAGGAGCCTCATCGCCAGGGTTGTGAGCACTTGCCCGACCATCCAGTGGGCGATTCTGGCTCGGTCGTCCCACTCTCTGACAAGTTCGATCGGCATCGCGATGGTCACCGGCTCGACTCCGGTTTTAGTCTGCTTCGCGAAGGTCAACCGGTACTCCTGGATGACGGCTGTCTCGTCCTCTGAGAGGTGGAAGGAGGAGACAGGGTTGTGCGCCAACTTGTTGCGCATGGCCGCGATGCGTTCAAGCTCTGCGATCAGCCGTCGCGTGTCTGGCCATTGAGGCACCAGGAGTGTCGCAACAAGTTCTCGGGCGTTCCGGGCGGTCAGAGCCCGCATCGCGGGGCGTGCAAGGTGCGGCTCCGGGTTCAGCAAGAACGCCCCCAGTGACTGCATGCGCTTTTCGATGTGCGCCGCTGTCGAGATGAACTGGCCGATAGCTGCATAGTGCTGTATGTCGGCTTCGGTCGGCTTCGCCTCGACGATGGCGATCATCTCCTGGATCAGAGCGTCGGGAAGCACGTGCACGACGCCCGTGTCCCCGTCATCGTCTTGGTCGATCAACGCCATGTACGTGTGGAAGACGTCCATGACCTCCTCGATGGTCTCGGGCTTCTCAGCTCCGTCGCTGGCAGCGTCGTCAGTCGTCATGGACCGCATCCTAAGGCGACGCATCGACTTGACATTCTGGGCGAGGAAGCGCCACCGCGTCGGTCGCGTCCCCGGCGCCGACTCGGCGAGCAGCGCGCCCTGCCGTGCCACGTTGTGGAGCAGCTGCGCGTTGCCCACCGGGTAGAGCTGGTCGATGCCACCGGCCAGGACCGCGACCGTGGGGGTCCCGGCAGCGACGGCGACACGGTGTGCCACCGCGTCGATGCCGTAGGCGCCCCCGCTCACGATGCGGCACCCCGCGTCCGCCGCCGTCGATGTGATCTCCGCCGCGGCCTCGGCACCCGCCACCGTGTTCGCCCGAGACCCCACGACCCCGAGCGCCGGCAGCCCGTCGCCGAGGCACGTGCCCGAGCTGCGCGACCACAGGACCACCGGGGCGTGCGGCCCCAGGTCGTCCATCGCCGACGGCCACCCCTCGCTCTCGGGGACCAGCAGAGCGGCTCCGACCGCTCCCGCCGCCGTGAGCACGTCCCCCACCTCGACGACGGCGAGTCGGGGCCGCCAGCGTTCCACCGCGGTCTGCAGCACACCGAGCAGCACCGCGGGGTCCTCGGCGCCGGGCACTTCGGCCTCGACACAGCCGCCGAGCAGCGCGTCGAACTCACCGTCGGCGGCGAGCAGCACGGCCCCGAGCGCGCGCTCCGGTCCGAGTCCGGCGAGGAGCTCTCCCGCGACGGAGTCCCCCGGCTCGACGATGGCCGACCACGCGACGCGGGCCGCGGCCGGCACCGGGTCGACCCCAGCACCACTGGAACCGAGCAGGCGCGCCACGGTGTCGAGGAGCTCGGTGCCCGCGGGGATCACAGGGCGCTCCGCAGCGCGAGCGCTCCGCGGACGTGCGCACCCGTGGGCCGCTCGACCGCGTCGAGGTCGGCCAGCGTCCACGCCAGTCGCATCACGCGGTCCCACCCACGCATCGTCAGGGTGCCGAGGTCGAGTGCGCGGTCGAGGTCAGCCGTCGACCCGGGTTCGATGCGCCCCTCGGCCCGGAGCCACGTCCCCGTGACCTCGGCGTTGCGCGACCATCCTGTCCCGCGCAGTCGCTCGACCATCCGAGACCGGGCTGCCGCGACCGCGGCACGCGCGACCGCCGTCGTCGGGGTGCTGCCGTCCGCGTCCCGCATCCGACCCGTCGTCACGCGGGGCACGAGCACCCGGATGTCCATCCGGTCGAGCAGGGGCCCGGACATCCGCCCGAGGTACCGGCGGACGGTGCTCGGGGAGCATTCGCACGGTTGCCCGTGCGCACCACCGGCGTTGCCGCAGGGGCAGGGGTTCGCCGCGAGGACGACCTGGCAGCGTGCGGGGAACTCGGCCGCGCCCGCCGCACGGTGGATCGTGATCCGACCGGACTCGAGCGGTTGCCGGAGCGCGTCGAGCACGGCCCTCGGGAACTCGGGCGCCTCGTCGAGGAACAGGATCCCCCCGGTGGCGCGCGACACGGCTCCGGGGCGGAGGACCCCCGACCCACCGCCGATGAGCGAGACCGCCGAGGCGGAGTGGTGCGGAGCCTCCCACGGTGGTTTCGTGCTCCACGACGCGGGGCCGAGTCCGGCGACGGACCTGACGGCGGCGACCTCGAGCGCGGTCTCGTCGTCGAGGTCGGGCAGCAGCCCGGGCAGTCGCTCGGCGAGCATCGTCTTGCCGGCACCGGGCGGCCCGAGCAGCAGTGCGTGGTGTCCCCCGGCCGCCGCCGCGATGAGCGCCCGGACGCCGACCGGGTTCCCGACGACGTCCGACAGTTCGGCCACGGGACGCGGGACCGCCGTGATCGGGACCGGCAGCACCGGGTCGACCTCGACCGCAGGCAGGAGCGCTCCGGCATCGATGGCCGCCGCCCGCAACGAGTCCACGCCCCGGACCCGTACACCGCTGACCACGCGGGCCTCGGTCAGGTTGCCGACCGGCAGCACCACGCGGTCGGCGCCTGCGTCGCGCGCGGCGACCAGCATCGGGATCACCCCGGGGACCGGACGCACCCGCCCGTCGAGGCCGAGCTCGCCGATGTACACGACGCGCTCCGAGACGTCCGGCGCCAGCCCGGCACCGGCGAGCACGGCCATCGCGATGGCGAGGTCGAACCCGGAACCGCGCTTGGGGATCGCCGCCGGGGTCAGGTTCACGGTGATCCGACGTGCGGGCAGCGGGCACCCCGCGTTCGTCGCCGCGGATCGCACGCGTTCCCGTGCCTCGCCCAGCGAGGTGTCGGGCAGACCGATGATGCTGAAGGCCGGGAGCTGGCTGGTCAGGTGCGCCTCGACCTCGATGCACCGACCGGTGACACCGAGGAGCGCGACCGCAGCCGCCCGCCCGATGCCGGTCACAGCACACCCGCCAGGTGCTCGACGACGGTGCGGGGGCCGTCGACGTGGACCGCGACGACGTCCACCCGGACCGCGCGCGCCGACACCCCGGGATGCGCGTCGAACCACTCGGGCACGAGTCGCCGCATCCGGGTGAGCTTCGCTGCGGTGATCGCCTCGAACGGGTGACCGGTCGCCGCCCCGGACCGGGTCTTCACCTCGATGAACGCGAGCGTGCAGGAATCCCACGCGACGATGTCGATCTCCCCACGGGCACATCGCCAGTTCCGCTCGAGCACACGGAATCCCCGCGCTTCGAGCCAGACCACCGCCCGTTCTTCACCGAATCGTCCGAGTCGACCGTTCCGGAGCGACCGCCCCGTTGGACGTTGCACGTCTTGTTCCATGTCGTTGCCTCCACGACAACGCTCTCCGGAACGAACACCCTGACCGGTGGAGTTGCAGAATCTGTGGAATCACCCCTGGCTGATTCCTCCTGTGGAGGAAAGAAGAAGGACCCGGGCGATCGAGATCACCCGGGTCCTGCCGTGACGAGCGTCAGTGCGCTGCTGCGTAGGCTTCCTGCACCTGGGTCGAGATCCGGCCGCGGGACGAGACTTCGTACCCGTTCTCCTTGGCCCACTCGCGGATCTTGCCCAGCTCTTCCGAGTTGCCGCGCTTGGGGGCGGACTTCGGTGCGGAACCGCCACCGGTGCGACGACCGGAGACCTTGCGCGCTGCGGCGATGTAGTCGGAGATCGCCTCGCGGAACTTGTCGACGTTGTCGTTCGACAGGTCGATCTCGTACGACGAGCCGTCGAACGCGAATTCGACCGTCCGACCTTCACCGGTGGTGATGGGGGAATCGTCGAGGTCGTCGACGAGCTGGACGGTGACCTTCTGTGCCATGGGGTGCTCCTGTTCGTGGGGCGGTTGTTTCCCCATCAGAATAGCGCGAACAATTCCCCGTCAGTTCGGGTCAGCGGCGATTCACCGAGAAAGGAGCAGAAGAAAGTAAATTGACGATCACTCGTCGAGTGCGAGTTCCTTCGGCAGTTCGAGTTCACGCGTCGTGAGTTCCTCGACGTTCACGTCCTTGAACGTGAGGACCCGGACACCCTTGACGAACCGATCGGAACGGTAGACGTCCCAGACCCAGACGTCGTTCATCGTCAGTTCGAAGTAGAAGTCGTGCTCCGTGTCACGGCGCACGAGTTCGACCTCGTTCGCCAGGTAAAAACGGCGCTCCGTCTCGACCACGTAACGGAACTGCGACACCACGTCTCGGTACTCGCGGTACAGGGCCAGCTCGACCTCGCGGTCGTAGTCGTCGAATTCGTCCTCATCCATTGCGCCCACAGTCTACGGCGACGAACGCCCGAGCGGACGACCAGCGAGGGCCGTGATCGCGTCGAGTTCCTCGAACCCGTCCAGCGCGACGTTCGAGGCCTGGTGCAACCACGACTTCCGGTGCAGTGCGTGCGCCCCGATCGTCCGGATCGCGTCGTAGTGGGCCGTCGACCCGTAGCCCTTGTTCGACACCCACCCGTAGTGCGGAGCCTCGTCGTGCGCCGAGATCATGACCGCATCACGAGCGACCTTGGCCACCACCGATGCTGCGGCCACCGAGGCACAGTCGCGGTCCGCCTTGACCCGCACGACGACCTCGAGCGGATCGTCGGCCGGGCGCAGCGACGCCGGCACGGCGCGGCTCAACCAGTCGAACGAGCCGTCGAGCACCACCACCGCGCCGTCGAGTGACACCCCGTCGGCGACCAGGGAGCCGAGTGCCTGTGCACCGGCTGCGCCGAGGGCGGGGACGATGCCCTGCTGGTCGACGAACTCCGCTGACGCCATGCCCACCGCCGTGCGTGCCCACCGCTGCACGACGGGAACGAGGTCGGTCCGGCGCGCTTCGGAGAGCAGCTTCGAGTCTGCGAGCCCCTGGGGCACACGACCGATGTCGAGCGTCACCGCGGCCACACCGACGCCGACCGGACCCGCGATGGCGCCACGGCCTACCTCGTCCATGCCGATGACCGTCACGCGACCCGCAGCCAGTAGGCGCTTCTCGACCCGGAGCGAAGGACGGACTGCCGTCACTCGTCGCGCTCCTCCACGCCGGCGAACACCTCGGGGTGGTCGTCGAGCCAGGTCCAGCGGCTCGCAGGCCAGGAGATGACGAACGCGCGACCGGTGACGTCGGACATCGGGACGAAGCCCTTCGACGGGGTGTCGCCGTTGTACCGGGAGTCCTTCGAGTCGTTCCGGTTGTCGCCCATCACCCAGATGGTGCCCTTCGGCACGGTGACCGAGAAGTCGGTGGCCGAGGCCGGGGCGCCGGCGGGGAGCTTCAGGTACGGCTCCTTGATCGGCACACCGTTGACGGACATCTGTCCGAGGTCGTTGCAGCACGACACCTTGTCGCCCGGCAGCCCGATGACGCGCTTGATCAGGTGGTCGTCGCTGTCACCGGTGCCGAGCCCGACCTGCGTGAGCAGCCAGTCGATGGCCTTGGCGGGCTGGGTGTCCGGCGTGACGCTCGGCACCTCGGACCCGGTGAGCCAGCCGCCCGGGTCCTTGAAGACGACGACGTCCCCCCGCTTCAGCGCCACGGCGCCGGGGACGAGCTCGTTGACGATCACCCGGTCGTTGATCTGCAGCGTGTTCTCCATCGACGCCGACGGGATGTAGAACGACCGGATCAGGAAGGTCTTCACCAGGAACGACACGAGCAGTGCCGCGATGAAGATGATGACGAGGTCGCGGAGGAATGTGAGGACTCCGTTCCGTTGCTTCTCGGCACGTGGCCTGCGCCCGGAATCCTCTGTCGTGTCCGTCATTTCCGCTCTCGTTCGAACCACTGACTCCCCGCAATGGGAAGAGCCCCCCGTCGATGCACAACCGTACATGGACGAGGGGCTCGCAGCGCCGTCCGGCTCGCGGACGTTCACTGTGAAGGCGATCAGGCGTCGCGCTTCTCCTTGATCTTGCGGCGGGCCGCCTTGCCGCGGAGCTCGCGCAGGTAGTAGAGCTTCGCACGACGGACGTCACCCTTGGTGACGATCTCGATGTGGTCAATGATCGGCGAGTGCACGGGGAACCAGCGCTCGACGCCGACCTGGAAGCTCACCTTGCGGACCTTGAAGGTCTCGCCGATGCCGTGGCCCTGACGGCCGATGACGACTCCCTGGAAGACCTGGACACGCGAGCGCGTGCCTTCGATGATGTTGACGTGCACCTTGATGGTGTCGCCGGGGCGGAAGTCCGGGACGTCGGTACGCAGCGATGCTGCGTCGACGTTGTCGAGGAGCTGGCTCATGGTGGGTTTCACTCTCTGCGGACGCGCACGGGTCGCCGCGGATCGAAGGTTCGGAAAGTGGTGGTGCGTGCCCGGTGTCGGCGACTCCCCCGTGGCAGAGTCCAGCCAGGGCACAGCGTTCAATACTGCCACAGAGAGCGCGGGAGACAAAACGACGAGGATGGACCCATGATCGAACTCCGCACCCCCGCCGAGCTGGACGGACTGCGCGTCGCCGGCCGGTTCGTGGCCGACGTCCTCGACGAACTGCTCGAGACGGTCGACGTCGGCGTCAACCTGCTCGACCTCGACCGCGTCGCGGCCGGGATGATCGCCGAACGCGGGGCGGAGAGCTGTTACGTCGACTACCACCCGTCGTTCGGCATGTCGCCGTTCGGCAAGAACCTCTGCACCTCGGTCAACGACGCTGCTCTGCACGGCCTGCCGCACGACTACACACTGCAGGACGGCGACCTCGTGAGCCTGGACTTCGCCGCGAGCGTTGACGGCTGGGTCGCGGACTCCGCCGTCAGCGTCCAGGTCGGCAGGCCCCGCGACGAGGACCAGGCCCTGATCGCCACCGTCGAACGGGCACTGGCGGCCGGCATTGCCCAGGCCGCTCCCGGCAACAAGCTCGGCGACGTCTCGCACGCCATCGGTCACGTGGCACACCAGGCCGGTCACGACGTCAATCTGCAGTTCGGCGGGCACGGCGTCGGTCGCACGATGCACGGGGACCCGCACGTGCCGAACGACGGCCGTCCGGGTCGCGGCCTGAAGCTCCGGCCGGGACTGGTCGTCGCGATCGAGCCGTGGCTGATGCAGACCACCGACGAGCTCTACCAGGACGACGACGGCTGGACCCTGCGCAGCGTCGACGGCTCGCGTGCCGCGCATGTCGAACACACGGTCGCGGTCACCGAGGCAGGCCCCGAGGTCCTGACCCTGCGTCGCGCCCAGCGCGCCGACCTGACCGGCTGACGGACTGGAGGCACGGTGCGGGCCCGCCCCGTGCCTCCAGGCAGACGCTACGGAGCCGGGTTTCGTGCTCAGCGACCGTTCACGCGGAACGAACCGCGAGGAGTGTCGCTCAGCCCGAAACTCGTCCAGCAGGCAAGCGCGCCAGCCGGTCAGGAAGGCGGCAGTAGGTCGGGACGGACGCGCCGCGTCCGCTCCAGCTGCTGCTCGTGCCGCCACGCGCCGACGCGGGCGTGGTGCCCGCTGAGCAGGACGTCGGGGACGTCGATTCCGCGCCACGACGCGGGCTTGGTGTAGGAGGGGTACTCGAGCAGGCCGTCCTCGTGGGACTCCTCCACCAGCGACTCGGGGTTGCCGACGACACCGGGGACGAGACGGCCGACGGCCTCGATCATCGCCATCGCGGCGACCTCGCCGCCGTTCAGCACGTAGTCGCCGAGCGAGAGCTCGACGACGGTGGCGCGGGACGACGCCCACTCGAAGACGCGGGCGTCGATGCCCTCGTACCGCCCGCAGGCGAAGACGAGGTGCTCCGACGTCGACGCGAGCGAGCGCGCGATCGACTGCGTGAAGGGGGTGCCGGCCGGCGTCGGGACCACCAGGGTCGACGAGCCGTCGGGGCGGAAGAGCGCTTCGAGCGCCTGCGCCCACGGCTCCGGCTTCATCACCATGCCGGCGCCACCGCCGTACGGGGTGTCGTCGACGGTTCGGTGCCGGTCGGTGGTCCACGACCGCAGGTCGTGCACGTGGAGGTCCAGCAGGCCGCCGGAGCGCGCCTTGCCCAGCAGGGACACGTCCAGCACGGAGAAGAACTCCGGGAAGATCGTGACGATGTCGATCCGCACGGGAGCTAGTCCGTGACCGTCTCGGGGCGGGACGTGTCCTCGGGGTCCTCGAACAGGCCCTGCGGCGGTGTCACCGTGACGGTGCCGGCCGAGATGTCGACCGCGGGCACGATGGCCGAGACGAACGGCACGAGGACCTCGCCGCGGGACGGCGTGTCGATCGCGAGCAGGTCCTGTGCCGGCATGTGGTCCACCCGGGCGACGGTGCCGACCTCGACGCCGTCGCGCAGGACCTTCAGCCCGACGAGCTGGTGGTCGTACCAGGCGTCGTCCTCACCGGTCTCGGCGTCGGCGTCCTGCTCGACCCAGAGGATGATGCGTGCCAGGGACTCGGCCGCGGTACGGTCGTCGATCCCGGCGAAGAACGCGACGGGGTGACCGTTGTACCAGCGGAGTTCGTCCAGCTCGAGGGTCTTGCCCGACCACGGTGAATCGTCGGGGACCTGGAGCGTGAAGGTGGCGCCCGGGGTGAACCGACGATCCGGGTCGTCGGTGTAGAGCTCGAGCTTGATGCCGCCCTTGAGCCCGTGCGCCTTCGTGATTCGACCCACCCGGAGCTGGGTCGTCTCCCTAGGAATCGGTGTCCACCACGTCGACCCGCACGCGCTTGCCGTCGGCCAGGGCCGTGACGAGGGTGCGGAGCGCCTTGGCGGTGCGCCCGGCGCGACCGATCACGCGGCCGAGGTCCTCGGGGTGCACGCGCACCTCGAGGACCTCGCCGCGTGGGGAGGTGGAGCTGGCGACGCGCACGTCGTCAGGGTGATCGACGATCCCCTTGACGAGGTGCGTCAGCGCGGATTCGAGCAAGGACTACGCCTCGGTCGTCTCGTCGGCGGTCTCGGCGTCGTCGGCCTTGGCGGCGGGAGCCGTCTTCTCCGACTTCGGCTTGAGCACGGCCTTCTTCGAGGAGTCGACCTGGAAGGCCGGCTTCGGCTCGGCGACCTTGACCTTGGACTCGGTGTCCTTCTCGCCCTTGAACTTGGCCCAGTCGCCGGTCAGCTTGAGGAGGGCCGCGACCTGCTCGGTCGGCTGCGCGCCGACGCCGAGCCAGTAGAGCGCACGCTCGGACTCGATCTTGATGACCGAGGGCTCCTCGGTCGGGTGGTACTGACCGATCTCCTCGAGGACACGACCATCGCGCTTGGTGCGCGAGTCGGCGACGACGATGCGGTAGTAGGGCGCACGGATCTTACCGAGACGCTTCAGACGGATCTTGACAGCCACAATTGCTCCTGTTTGCTTTCGTTGTGGTTGAACTGGAACCGCGGGCGTGGGGGCACACACGGCGAAAGCTCGAGAGAGATCGCTCACAGCTGGATAGAGGGTCGAGCTGCGGCGATTCGACCGTTCATTCTTGCAGATTCCCGGCCGTGATGCGAGCCGACTCGCTACGGCGCGAGGCGCCGCACCGCTTCGAGGGCCTCGGACGTCGCCCGGACGGCGTCCACGCTCCGTGCGTCCCGCGCGCCGCCGACGACGGCGTACGGGACGCCGGCGGTCTGGAGGCCCGTGGCGAGTCCGTCGGGCGCGTCGCCCTCGGCGTCGCTCGAGCGCTCCTGCCCGGCGCAGACCACGACGGTGTCCGCTGACACGCCCACCTCGTCCCCGTGCTCGTCGCGGATCCAGAGCACCCCGGGTTCGATGCGCAGGTACTCCTGCACGCCGCCGACCATCCGCACCCCGGCGTCCCGCAGCCGACCGATCGCGACCCAGCGCGAGGTGATGCCGATCCCCTGGCCGAACTTGCCCGAACGCCGGAGCACCGTCACCTCGGACCCCGGCCGGGTGGTGCGCTGTGCCGCTGGGAGCCGCTGCGGCACGTCGCCGACGAGTTCCTCGGACACGTCGAGGTCCCAGCGGGCCGCGAACTCGGCGGCCCGGACGACCTCGTCGGGCGACTCGGTCAGGAACGCCGCGGTGTCCACCCCGATGCCGCCGCCGCCGATGATCGCGACCGTGCCCTCCGGCACGCCGTCCCGCAGTGCCTGCTCGTAGGACAGCACGTGCGGCAGGTCACTGCCGGGGACGTCGATGCTCCGCGGGACCACGCCGGCCGCGAGCACGACGGCGTCGCTGTCGACGAGGTCCGCAGCCGTCGCCGGGCGTCCGAGGTGGATCGTGGCGCCCCGCTCCGCGAGCTCGGCGCGGGCGGACCGCACGGTGGCGGCGTAGTCTTCCTTCCCCGGGACGAGTGCGGCGAGGTCGAACTGGCCGCCGAGGCGGTCGGAGGCCTCCCAGACGGTGACGTCGTGGCCCCGTCGGGCGGCGTCCACCGCGGCGGCGAGCCCGGCCGGTCCGCCCCCGACGACGTCGACGCGCTTCGGGTCCGCGGTCGGCCGTGCGGGGAAGGCCACTTCGCGGGCCGCCCGCGGGTTCACGAGGCACGACACCGGTGCGCCGATGATCGAACGGTCGAGGCATGCCTGGTTGCAGCCGATGCAGGTGTTCACCAGTGCGAACCCGCCCGCGAGCGAGCGCGACACGATGGCGGGATCGGCGAGGAACGGCCGGGCGAGGGCGACGGCGTCGATCAGGCCGTCGCTGAGCACGGCGTCACCGTCCCGCAGGTCCGTCATCCGGTTCGACGCGATCACGCGGACGTCCGGGTACGGGGACGAGCGCACGACGGCAGCGATCCGTGATGCGTACGCCAGCCAGGCCCCGTGCGGCACCGAGGCCTGCACGGTCGGGGTGCGGGACTCGTGCCAGCCGATGCCGACCGAGATGCCGTCGAGCCCGAGCGGCAGCAGGTCGTGCACGAGCGCGTCGACCTCGTCGTCGGTCGACGAGCCGGGCATCAGGTCCGCGCCGGACAGCCGGATCGTCACGGCAAGCTCCGGCACCGCGGCGCGCACGGCCCGGACGACCTCGATCGCGAAGCGCCGACGCCGTTCCGCATCGCCGCCCCACTCGTCGTCGCGCAGGTTCGTCAGCGGCGACTGGAACTGGTTGATCAGGTACCCCTCGGACGCCATGATCTCGACGCCGTCGAACCCGATCGCGCGGGCGGTGCGGGCGGCGGCGGCGAAGTCCTCGATGGTCCGCTCGACCTCGGCCGACGTCAGCTCGGTCGGCACCACGCCGCGGGCGGCTGCCCAAGGAAGGGCCGTGGGTGCCACGACGCGCTGCGGGTCCCCGTGCCGGTCGACCATCCCCGCGGCGAGGGCGTACCGCCCGGCGTGGAACAGCTGCGCGAGGATCGTCCCGCCCTCGTCGTGCACGGCGTCGACCGCCACCCGGAACCGCTCATCGGCGCCCCCGACGCCGAACACCGCGAAGTCGGGACCGCCGCGGGCCTCGTCGTTCACCGCGATGCCGCCGGTGATGATGCACGCCGCTCCGCCGGCCGCCCGTTCGCGGTAGAACGCCGCCATGCCGGCTCCGCCGTCGTCGCGTACCTCGAGCCCGGTGTGCATCGACCCCATCACCACCCGGTTCGCCAGGTGCAGGGGGCCGAGGGTCCAGGGTGACGCGACCCTCCGGAGGGACTCCGGCACGACGGGGGCGGAAGCGACGCTGCTCATGCGCCTATTCTGCGGTGTCCGAGCCCGGAGCGTCGGCCGGCAGCACCGCGTCGCGGAGGGGCGACGTCGTGTCCGACCAGTACGGCGGCGCGATGACCGTCAGACCGCCGTCCACCGAGAGGACCTGCCCGGTGATGTACCCGGCCTTGTCCGACAGCAGGAAGTCGACGGCGTCGGCCATGTCGTCGGCCGTCCCGGGGCGCTGCAGCGGGAGCTTCTCGAGCACGGTGTCCATCGGTGCCTGGCCGGGGACCTTCGTGTAGAAGTACTCGAGCGAGTCGGTGTCGATGAGGCCGCCGTTCACCGCGTTGACGGTGATCTGGCGCGGACCGAACTCCACCGCCATGTACTTCATGTACGCCTCGCTCATCGACTTGGCGGCACCGAGTGCGGCGTAGGTCGGGAACGCCCGGAGCGATCCGTACGACGTCACGACGACGATGCGGCCACCGCGGTCCATGAGTTCCGCGGCGCGCTGGGCCCCGAGCACGAACGAGCGGGCGTTCGTGGCGTAGCTGCGGTCGAGGTGGTGCAGCTTGAGGTCGGCGACGGGCTTGAACGCGCTGGCGGCAGCGTTCGCCACGAACATGTCGAGGCGTCCGTAGGTGTCGCGCACCAGGTCGAACAGGGCGTCGATCGACTCCGGCTGCTCGATGTCGACCTGCGCCGTGATGCCGTCGCCGCCGGCCGCCTTGACGTCGGCCAGGGACTCCTCGGCCAGGTCGGCGTTGCCCTTGTACGTCACCACGACGGTGACGCCACGCTGGCCGAGCTTCTGCGCGAGCAGGCGGCCGATGCCGCGCGAGGCACCCGTGATGAGTGCGATGGGAGCGTTGGTGGAGTCGGTCACTGCGGTCCTTTGCTGACGGTGGTGGGTGACGGACGGGAGGCGCGGGGCGGGCCCGCACCGCGCCTCCCGTCCGGTACTGGGTTGCGGTCTAGAACCCGGCCTGGCCGGTCACGACGGCGCGGCCGACGATCAGTTTCTGGATCTCGTTGGTGCCCTCTTCGAAGCGCTGCGCGCGTGCGTCGCGGTAGACGCGCTCGATGGCGTTGCGCTTCCAGTAGCCCTGACCGCCGTGCACCTGCAGGGCCTTGTCGGTGACGCGGGCGAGCATGTCGACGGCGATCATCTTCGACGCGCTGGAGAGGGTGCCGGCGTCGGGACGGTCCTCCTCGTACGCCCGCGCGGCCTCGAGCACCAGGGCGCGTGCCGCGGCGATGTCGGCGTAGTTCTCGGCCAGGTAGAACTGGATCGCCTGGCGGCTGGAGAGCCGCTTGCCGAACGTCTCGCGCTTGTTCGCGTACTCGACGGCGAGCTCGTTCGCCCGCTCGGCGAGGCCGACGGCGCTCATCGCGACGGACACCCGGCTCGGCAGCAGGAAGCCGCCGAGCGCGACCTCGAGGCCCTGGCCTTCCGCGCCCAGGCGGGCACTGGCGGGGATCGGCGTCTCGGTGAACCGCAGGATCGCGTGGTCGGTGCCGCGGATGCCCATGGTGTCGGAGTCGTCGATCACCTCGGCACCCGGCAGCCCGCTGTTCGGCATCAGGAACGCGACCGTGCCGTCCTGGCCGGTGGTGCCCTCCAGCCGAGCGGCGATGAGCCAGTGGTCGGCCTTGACCCCGAAGGTGATGAGGTGTTTCTCGCCGTTCATCACGTAGGTGTCGCCCTCGCGTCGCACCGTCGTGCGGATGTCCGCTCCGGTGCCCGCGGTGGCCTCGGTCAGGGTGAACGCGACGAGCGTGTCACCGGCGACGGAAGGCTTGACGACCTGCTCGATCTGCTCCGGCGTCGCGTAGGGGGCCATCGCGCGCCAGGTGCCGTTGATGACGTGCACCAGCATCCGGATGGAGGCGTGCGAGCGGGAGATGACCTCCATGATCTCGAGGTACCGCGAGAAGGGGATCGCCCGTCCGCCGAGCTCCGTCGGGGCGGCGAGGCTGAGCCACCCGTTCTCCTTGAGCTCCTGGAACAGCTCCGGAGCGACCCGGCCGGTGCGCTCGATCTCGTCCGCCCACTCCTCGCCGGGGCCGCGGACCCACTCGGTGACCTCGGCCTTGAGCTGCTGGAAGGCGGCTTCGTCGAAGCCCGTGCTCGTCTGCTCGACGATCGTCATCGTGTCTCGTTCTCCTTCGTCGCGACGAGCGCGGCCGCCTGCTCGCGCAGGATGTTCTTCTGGACCTTGCCGACCGCGTTGCGCGGCAGCTCGGTGGTGGACTCGAGTCGTTCCGGCCAGTAGTACTTGCTCACGCCGGCGTTGTCGAGGTACTGCTGCATGCCGGCGAAGTCGAGCGGCTCGTCCGCGCGGGCGTTCACGACCCAGGCGCAGGCACGCTCACCGAGCCGCTCGTCCGGCATCGCCACGATCGCGACGTCCGTGACCAGCGGGTGCTGGTACAGCAGGTTCTCGATCTCGACGACGGGGATCTTCTCGCCGCCGCGGTTGATGACGTCCTTCACGCGTCCGGTGATCGACAGGAAGCCTTTCTCGTCGACCTTCGCCAGGTCGCCGGTGCGGTACCAGCCGTCCACGGTGAACACGTCGTCGGTCAGGTCGGGGCGGTCGAGGTACCCGTCGAACATCGTCGGCGAGTGCAGCTCGAAGTTGCCCTCGGTACCGGCGGGCAGCTCGATCCCCGCGTCGTCGACGATGCGGATCGCGATGCCCGGCAGCGCCCGGCCGTCGTGGCCGTACGCGTCGGCGGGGTCGTCGCTCGGGCTGGACAGGGCCCCGAGACACGTCTCGCTCGTCCCGAAGGCGCCGAGGATGGCACTGCCGAGCACCGTGCTCGCTCGCTGGGCGAGTGCACGGGGCACCGCGGCGCCCGTCGGCACGAAGACCCGGAGCGACTCGGGCTGCGGAGCACCGGCCTCGACCAGGTCGACGAGGTCGGTCAGGAACGGCGTCGCGCACTGCACGAACGACGCCTTCGCGACGCCGAACGCCTGCTCGAGTGCGACCCGGCCGTCCCACACCGGCTGGATGACCTGCGGCGCACCGAGTCGGAAGGCCAGCAGCATGCCGTACAGGAACCCGGTCTGGTGGGCGAGCGGCGACGGGATGTAGATGCGGTCCGCGCTCGTCAGACCGGACTGTGCCACGTGCATGGCGGTCGCGAGCCCGAGCGTGCGGTGCGGGTGCTGCACGCCCTTCGGTTCGCCCGTGGTGCCGGACGTGAAGAGCAGCTGGCAGACGTCGTCCGGCCCCGGAGCGTGCGACGCGATCTCGTCGACGTCGACGTGCACGGCGGCGAGGGCGTTCTCGAAGTAGCGCCAGTGCCAGTCGCTCGCCACGACACGCTCCAGCGCGTCGGCTGGCAGCGGCGGCTGGTTCGTCGGGGTGTCCCCCTGCCCGCGCGCCTCCGCACGGAGCACGATGACGTGCTCGAGCGACAGGCGACGGTCCTGCGCGGCGGCCTCGTCGATGACGTCGAGGAGCTCGAGCGCGGGACGGCGCTTCCGGAAGACGTTCGGCAGGAAGACCACGCGGGCCTTCGAACGCGCGAGGGTCATCGTGGTCTCGCGGGGACCGAACACCGGCATGATCGGGGTCGCGACGGCGCCGATCTGGATCGCTCCGAGGGTGATCGACACGAACTCGCGCCAGTTCGGCAGCTGCATCGCGACGGATTCACCGGTGCGGACGCCGAGTTCGAGGAGCAGGGCGGAGACCCGGTCGGCCTCGTCCTGCAGCTCCTTCCACGTGGTGTTCGCCGGTGTCGCACCGCCGACCTCGATCACCGCCAGGCCGTCGGGGTCGGTCTGCGACAGGGCGCGGACCCGCTCGCTCAGGACGAGCGGGTCCGCGTCGACGCCGGCGAGCTCGGGCACGGCGACGGCGGGCTGCGGGGCGGTGGGCTGCGCTGCGGCAGGCTGCGTGGCGGCGGCCTGCGCGACCGGCTGGTCGGTGGGCTCGGGCGCCGCCGACGTCTCGAGGGGCGTGCCGAGGTGCGTGCGGACCCCGTCTGCCTCGGCGGCGTCGATCCGCTCGTCCCGTGCCACCTGGGCGGCGTGGCGGTCGCCGACGGACATGTCGAGGCCGACGGAGTTCATCGCCTCGAGGAACGTCGGGTAGGAGATCCGGTAGGCATGCGGGTAGGTCAACCCGGACACCCCGTCTGCCTGGGACGCGGCGACCGCCAGCGACATCAGCACGCGGTGGTCGTTGAACGAGGACATCGGCGCACCGTGCAGCCCGGCCGCGCCCACGCCGGTGACACGCAACTCGTCCGCACCCTGCTCCGCCCGGCCGCCCATCCGGTTCAGCTGGAGCATCGCGGCGACCCGGTCGGACTCCTTCAGCCGGATGTGGGCCACGTTCCACAGTCGGCTGGTCCCCTCGGCGAAGGTGGCCATCGTCGACAGTACGGGCAGCAGGTCCGGGATCGGACGGCAGTCGACGTCGAGCGGCCGGAGCGGGGACCCGTCGTGCTCGATCCGGACGAAGCCGGTCTCCTCGTCGATCCGCATCGGGACGCCCATCGCGGCGGCGAGGTCGAGGAACTCGCTCTCCGGGTGGTCCGTCTCGGCCGTCGTCGTGGCCGTCATGCCGCGCAGCAGCACGTTCGACTCGCGGGTGCCGGCCGCCGCGATGCCGAACGCTGCGGAGCCGATGTCGGGCGGGATGACGTAGTCGTGCGGGGTGGCCTGCTGGCCCGCCGGGATCCGGTACTCGAGCCAGTCGTCGGAGACCTCCACCGTCAGGCCGAACTGCCGCATCATCCGCACGGTGAGCTCGACGTAGGGCTGCTCGTTGAGCCGCCCGCCGGTGATGTGGATCCGGGTCTCGTGCTCGGCGAAGGGTGCCACCAGCAGCAGTCCGGAGACCCACTGCGACAGGGTGCCGGCGATCGTCACGTCCCCGCCGCGGGGACGCTTCGGCTGCACGGTGACGGGCGGGCAGTCGTTCGTCGCCTCGAGCTCGACCCCCATCTGCGTCAGCGAGGTGAGCAGCGCCTTGATCGGCCGGCGCTGGAAGTACTTCATGCCCGACAGGGTCATCGGGCGGTCGGCCAGCGAGGCAAGCCCGGTCATGAAGTAGAGCGTGGTGCCCGAGGAGCCCATGTTGAGCAGCCCCTCGGCACCGCGCGAACCGTGGTCCACGACGTCGGTCGCCGCGTACCGGCCACCCAGCCCGGTCACGTGGTAGGCGTTCCCTCGACGCCTGACGTCGACCCCGAGCGCGCGGAGCGTGCCCACGGTCCACTCCACCTGTCGCGTCGCGCTGACCCCGGAGACGATGCTCGTCCCCTTCGCGAGCGACGCGAGCACCAGCGCGCGGTGCGCGTGGTACTTCGAGACCGGGATGTCGAGCTCTCCGACGAGCGGGGCGTTCGTCCCGCGCACGACCAACTGCATGCGTACCTCTTCCCTGTAGGAACATTTCAACGGTACGCCCGGAGTGGAACTAGTTGCGGAACGATCCGCACGATCGGGACACCGCTTCGTTGTGCGTGTCCGACAAGGACCCGGGCAGGATGGACGGCATGGACATCCGCTTCACCGAGTCCCGCCCGTCGACCATCGGCGTCGAGTGGGAACTCCCGCTGGTCGACCGGTCGACCGGCGACCTCGCGCCCCGCGCCCCCGCCGTCATCGCCGCCGTGCACGAGCGGCTCGGTGACCACGACCGGGTCACCGAGGAGCTGTTGACCAACACGGTCGAGGTGGTCTCGAGCGTTCACGACCGCGTGGGGGCTGCGACGAGCGAGCTGTCCGGCATCATCGGCGAGGTCATCGACGCCGCCGAGCCGCTCGACGCCCAGGTGATGTGCTCCGGCACACACCCGTTCGCGGTGTGGGACCAGCAGGAGATCACCCCGGACAGCGAGCACTACACGACCCTGATCGACCGCACCCGCTGGTGGGGACGCCAGATGCTCATCTGGGGCGTGCACGTGCACGTCGGCATCGACGACCGCGACAAGGCGGTCCCGATCATGAACGCGATGCTCGCCTACGTCCCGCACCTGCAGGCGTTCACCGCGTCGAGCCCGTTCTGGGGCGGCACCGACACCGGGTACGCCTCGAACCGCGCCCTCATGTTCCAGCAGCTCCCGACCGGCGGACTCCCGCCGCAGCTCGGCGCCTGGGCGAACTTCGAAGAGGTCGTCGGCGACCTCACGCACACCGGCGTCATCGACGGGGTGAAGGACCTGCGCTGGGACATCCGACCGTCACCGGGCTGGGGCACGCTCGAGAACCGGGTGTCCGACGGCATCTCGACCCTGCACGAGGTCGGCGCCGTCACCGCGCTCGTGCAGTGCCTGGTCACCGCCTGCTCGGACCGGCTCGACGCCGGTGAGACCCTGCCCACCATGCAGCCGTGGTTCATCCGCGAGAACAAGTGGCGCGCGGCCCGCTACGGAATGGAGGCCGAGATCATCACGAACGTCGCCGGCGACGAGCGGCTCGTGACCGACGAGGTGCACGACCTGGTGCAGCGGCTCGACCCGATCGCCGAACGGCTCGGCTGCCTCGACGAGCTGCACCACCTCGACACCATGATCGAGCGCGGCGCCTCGTACCAGCGGCAGCTGCAGGTCGCGCAGGAGAACGGCGGCGACCTCCGCGCCGTGGTCCGCCACCTGGTGACGGAGTTCCGCGACGCGCTCTAGTCGCGACCGGACCGCCCCGGGCGTACCTGGCCGATTCGGGCGTACCTGGTCCTTCCTTACGACCAGGTACGCCCGATTCCACTTTCCATCGCGCGTGCGATGGGAAGGAACGTCGCGACGCGACCGGACGACGGACGGGAGGCCCGGTGCCAGCTGGCACCGGGCCTCCCGTCCGTCAGGTGGTCGCGACTAGCGACCCAGGAACTTCTGCAGCGACGCGAGCTCTTCCTCGGTCGGTGCCTTGCCGCCCTTGGCACCCCCGAGGCCGAGTCCGGACCCCTTCGGGGCCTGCTGCGGCGCAGCCGCCGCGCCGGCAGCCAAGGCCGCACGCTTGGCGGGGTTGCCCACCTTCGACTTCTTCTTGCCGCCCTGCTGCTGCTTCTTGCCGCCGTGCATGCCCGGGATCGGACCCATGCCCGGCATCTGCGGCACGCCACCGCGGGCGACGGTCTTCATCATCTTGGAGGCCTGCTCGAAGCGGTTGACCAGGGCGTTGACCTCGGTGACGGTCGAGCCGGCACCGCGCGCGATGCGCAGACGACGCGAACCGTTCAGGAGCTTCGGGAGCTCGCGCTCCTGGGGCGTCATCGACTGGATGATCGCCTCGGTGCGGACGATCTCGCGCTCGTCGAAGTTGTCGAGCGCCTCGCGCATGCCCTTGGCTCCCGGGAGCATGCCGAGCATGCCCTTGATGGAGCCGGCCTTGCGGAGCTGCTGCATCTGCTGCAGGAAGTCGTTCAGCGTGAAGTTGTCGGTCGCGATCTTGTCCGCGACCTTGCGCGCCTCTTCCTCGTCGAAGGCGCCCTGCGCCTGCTCGATGAGGGACAGGATGTCGCCGAGGTCGAGGATGCGGCTCGCCATGCGGTCCGGGTGGAACGGCTCGAAGTCGTCGAGCGACTCACCCGTCGACGCGAACATGATCGGGCGGCCGGTCACGCTGGCCACCGACAGGGCAGCACCACCACGGGCGTCACCGTCGAGCTTCGAGAGCACGACACCGGTGAAGTCGACGCCTTCCTGGAACGCCCGGGCCGTGTTGACGGCGTCCTGACCGATCATCGCGTCGATGACGAACAGGACCTCGTCCGGGTCGACGGCCTTGCGGATGTTCGCGGCCTGCTTCATCAGCTCGGCGTCGACACCGAGACGACCGGCCGTGTCCACGATGACGGTGTCGTACTGCTGGTCGATCGCAGCCTTGATGGCGTTCTTGGCGACCTTGACCGGGTCGCCGACACCGTTGCCGGGCTCGGGCGCGAAGACGTGCACGCCGGCCTGCTCGCCGACGACCTGCAGCTGCTGCACGGCGTTCGGACGCTGGAGGTCCGCCGCGACGAGCATCGGGGTGTGGCCGTCCTTCTTGAGCCACTTGCCGAGCTTGCCCGCGAGGGTGGTCTTACCGGCACCCTGCAGACCCGCGAGCATGATGACCGTCGGCGGCTGCTTCGCGAACTCGAGCCGTCGCTGCTGCCCACCCAGGATGCCGACGAGTTCCTCGTTGACGATCTGGACGACCTGCTGCGCCGGGTTGAGCGCCTTGTTGACCTCGTCGGAGAGGGCGCGCTCGCGCACCGATGCGGTGAACGCCTTGACGACCTCGAGCGCGACGTCGGCGTCGAGGAGCGCCCGCCGGATCTCGCGGACGGTGCCGTCGACGTCGGACGGAGTCAGCCGACCCTTGCTCCGCAGATTGCGGAAGGTCTCGGTCAGCCGATCGGAGAGTGAACCGAATTGCGCCATGATCCGTCGATTCTACTGGTAGACGAGCAGATCACCTGATCCGGCGTCCAGCGCTCGGTATCGTCGAGGCATGCGCGCCGTCCCCGAGGAGCTCGACCCCACGGTGGTCACCGAGATCGACGGGCGCCTGGCGCGTCTGCAGACCGACCTCGGCGTGACGATCCCCTGGGCGATCGAGAGCGGCAGCCGCGCCTGGGGCTTCCCGTCACCGGACAGCGACTACGACTGCCGGTTCCTGTACGTGCGACGGCCCGACGACTACCTGTCGCTCTGGCCCAGCCGTGACGTCATCGAGACGCCGCTGGACAAGGTCTTCGACGTCAACGGGTGGGACCTCGCCAAGACGGTCCGCCTGGCCGTGAACGGGAACGCGACGGTCGGTGAGTGGCTGCGGTCACCGATCGTGTACTCGGGCGACGAGGGCTTCCGCGACCGCCTGCTGGCGTTCGTCGCGAGCGTGGCCGACCGCGGGCGCATCGGCCGGCACTACCTGCACGTCGCCGAACGGCAGTACGAGCGCGAGGTCACGCTAAAGCGCTTCTTCTACGTGCTCCGCACCGCCGCCTCGCTCCGCTGGCTGCGGGAGCACCCGGAGAGCGCCACGCCGCCGATGGACCTGCCGACGCTGCTCGCCGAGTCGACCGTCGACCGCGCGGTGGCGGACGCCACGGCGGAACTCATCGCGGTGAAGGCACGGACGCGAGAGGTCGGCACCGGCACCCCGCCCGATGTCCTCGTCCGCTTCGTCGACGCGGAACTCGACCTGGCACGGTCCTTCGACGACCTGCCGCCCGAGAACACCTCCGCCGCCGCGCACGCCCGAGCGGACGCGTACTTCCTCGGCGAGCTCGACCGGCTGCGCTGACCAGGACGGGACCCGCGGGGGCCGCCCTGGTCTCGGTCCCCCTGGTTGTTGGACGCCGTCCAGAAACTGCCGTACGCTCACCGCATGCCGGAACTCGAGATCCTGCGACCGACCGGGCTGCTCGACCACGCGGACGGGCTCCGCTTGCAGCAGGCCCTGCGCGCCGACGTCGTCGCCGGCCGTTCCGCCGGAGCCCTCGTGCTGTGCGAGCACCGGTCCGTGTACACCGCCGGCCGTCGCACCGAGCCGACAGACCTGCCGACCGACGGCTCCCCCGTGGTGGACGTCGACCGTGGCGGACGCATCACCTGGCACGGTCCCGGACAGCTCGTCGCGTACCCGGTCCTCCGGTTGCCCGCGCCGATCGACGTCGTCGCGTGGGTGCGTGACCTGGAGCAGGTCGTCATCGACGCCGCGGCGGCCGTGGGGGTGCACGCCGAACGGGTCGAGGGTCGCAGCGGCGCATGGGTGCCGGGCACGGACGGCTCCCCCGCCGCCAAGGTCGGGGCCATCGGGCTGCACGTCGCCGAGGGCGTGACGAGCCACGGCATCGCGATCAACTGCGACAACGCCCTCGACGCCTACGCCGCGATCGTCCCGTGCGGCATCGCGGACGCCGGGGTCACGACCCTGAGCGCCGCGGCGGCGCACGCGGGGCTCGCTCCCGTGACCGTCGACGTCCTCGCACCCGTGGTCGCGCACGGCGTCCAGCAGGCCGTCGACGGCATGCACAGCGGCCGCCGGATCAGCACGACCCCCCGCAGGACCAGCACCGCGCCCGCCCGACAGGAGACCCTCGTATGACCCTCGCCCCCGAAGGCCGCCGCATGCTCCGGGTCGAGGCCCGGAACGCCGAGACCCCGATCGAGACGAAGCCCGCGTGGATCAAGACCCGTGCCACGCAGGGACCCGAGTTCCGCGAGCTGTCGAGCCTGGTGCGCGAGAAGCAGCTGCACACCGTCTGCCAGGAGGCCGGCTGCCCGAACATCTTCGAGTGCTGGGAGGACCGCGAGGCCACCTTCCTGATCGGCGGTTCGCAGTGCACCCGACGCTGCGACTTCTGCCAGATCGACACCGGCAAGCCGGAGCCGCTCGACCGCGACGAGCCCCGCCGGGTCGCGGACTCCGTCGCGGAGATGGGCCTGAAGTACGCGACCGTGACCGGCGTTGCGCGTGACGACCTGCCCGACGGTGGATCGTGGCTCTACGCCGAGACCATCCGGGCGATCCACGAGCACTCCCCCGGCACCGGCGTCGAGATCCTGGTGCCGGACTTCAACGGTCGACCCGACCAGCTCGGCCAGGTGTTCGGCGCCCGTCCCGAGGTCTTCGCGCACAACGTCGAGACCGTCCCGCGGATCTTCAAGCGGATCCGGCCGGCGTTCACGTTCGAACGGTCCCTCGACGTCATCACCCAGGGCCGCGACGCCGGGCTCGTGACGAAGTCGAACCTGATCCTCGGCATGGGCGAGGAACGCATCGAGATCGAGGACGCCCTGCAGCGCCTGTACGACGCCGGCACCGACATCATCACGCTGACGCAGTACCTCCGACCGTCGCCCCGGCACCTGCCGGTCGCGCGCTGGGTCAAGCCGGAGGAGTTCGTCGAGCTCCGCCAGGTCGCCGAGCAGATGGGCTTCGCCGGGGTGCTCGCCGGACCGCTGGTCCGGTCGTCGTACCGCGCGGGCCGGCTCTGGGCGCGGGCGACGGTGGCCCGCGGCGGCTCGGTGCCCGAGCACCTGGCCCACCTGCTCGACGCGACCCCTGGTCGCCAGGCCGTCTGACGCTCCGGACGACGCCCGGACAGACGGGAGGCGCGGTGCCAGCTGGCACCGCGCCTCCCGGCCGTCAGGTGGTGACGGCTACTTCGCGTCGGCCTCGACCGACTCCTTCGGCTCGCCGGTCGGGGTGAGCCCGCGCTCCTGGCGGCGCTTCGAGACCACCAGCGACGCGGTCGTGGCGACCGCGATCGTCAGCGCGATGAAGCCCAGCGAGAACCAGATCGGGATCTCCGGCGCCCACTCGATGTGCTCGCCACCGTTGATGAAGGGCAGCTCGTTGACGTGCATGGCGTGGAAGACGAGCTTCACACCGATGAACGCCAGGATGACGGCCAGGCCCTGACCCAGGTAGATGAGGCGCTCGAGCAGGCCGGCGATGAGGAAGTACAGCTGCCGGAGGCCGAGCAGCGAGAACGCGTTCGCCGTGAACACGATGAAGGCGTCCTGCGTCAGCCCGAAGATCGCGGGGATCGAGTCGAGCGCGAAGAGCACGTCGGTCAGACCGATGGCGACCATGACGAGCAGCATCGGGGTGAACAGGCGCTTGCCGTCGACGCGGGTGGTCAGGCGGTCGCCGTCGTAGTGGTCCGAGGTCGGGATGATGCGCTTGAGGATCCGGATGAGCCGGGATTCGCCCTCGCTGCCGTGGTCGTTGCCGCTGCGGGCCTGCGACCAGGCGAGCCAGAACAGCAGCGCACCGAACAGGTAGAAGACCCACGAGAAGTTCTCGATGATGGTGACGCCGAGGGCGATGAAGACACCGCGGGCGACGAGCGCGATCGCGACGCCGACCAGCAGGACCTTCTGCTGGAACTCCTTCGGCACGGCGAAGCTCGACATGATGATGAGGAAGACGAAGAGGTTGTCGACCGACAACGCCTTCTCGGTCAGCCAGCCGGCGAAGTACTCACCGCCGGCCTGCCCGCCGCCGAACACCAGGATCCCGATGCCGAACAGGATCGCCAGGCCGATGTAGAAGGCCGACCAGAACGCGGATTCGCGGATGTGGGGCACGTGCGGCGTGCGCACGTGCGAGTAGAAGTCGAACACCAGCAGCGCGAGGATGCCGGCGATCGTGATGAGCCAGACGAAGAGTGGGACGTCCACGGTTTCCTTCAGGTAGGGCGCGCCGCTGATGTGCGGGTACGCCGAGGCCTGAAGGTCTCTTCCGTCGCACGGCACCGGAACCGGTGTCGCACGACCGGCGCCCCGGGGCCGGATCGTTCCGGACCGTACTGACGGGGTCACCGAGAGGGAATACTCCCCTTCGTGTTCCCGAGCATACCGGGCACAGCGGACATGCGCCGCGCTCTAAGCTGGGAGCATGGCGAGTTCCTGGTCACTGTCCTCACGGCTGCGCGGCCTCTTCCAGCGCAAGACGATCGACGAGACCACGTGGGAGGACCTGGAGACCGCCCTCATCGGCGCCGACTTCGGGCCCGACATCTCCGAGGAGATCATCGAGGACCTGCACGCCCGCGTCGACCGGTACGGCACGACCGACCCCGCCGACCTGCAGCGCATGCTCCGCGAGGTCCTCGAGGAACGCCTCTCGAAGCTCGACACCACCCTGAAGCTCAGCGCGCGGCCCGCCGTCGTGCTCGTCGTCGGGGTGAACGGCGTCGGCAAGACCACGACGATCGGCAAGTTCGCCAAGTTCCTGAAGACCTACGACCGCACGGTGCTCGTCGGGGCGGCGGACACGTTCCGCGCCGCGGCGGTCGAGCAGGTCGCCACCTGGGCCCAGCGTGCCGGGGTCGACGTCGTCCGTCCGTCGCAGCCCGGGCAGGACCCGGCGTCGGTGGCGTACCAGACCGTCGAGAAGGCGATCCGCGACCAGACCGAGATCGTCGTCATCGACACCGCCGGGCGCCTGCACACCAAGGCCGGGCTGATGGACGAGCTCACCAAGATCAAGCGCGTGGTCGAGAAGCAGACCGAGATCAGCGAGGTCCTGCTCGTCCTCGACGCGACGACGGGCCAGAACGGCCTCGCACAGGCCCAGGCCTTCATCGAGGGCGCCGGCGTGACCGGCCTCGTCATCACGAAGCTCGACGGCTCGGCGAAGGCCGGCTTCGTGCTGAGCGTGCAGGAGAAGACCGGCATCCCGATCAAGCTCATCGGGCAGGGCGAGGGCATCAACGACCTCACCGGCTTCACGCCGCACGTGTTCGTGCAGAACCTCGTCGGCTGAGCGAACGCGTCGGCACGCCGAGGAGTAGCGTCCCTGACGGTCCGGGCATCTGCTCGGTCTCGTTCCAGGGATAGGAGACCCTCATGCCCGCACTGCTGATCATCGCGATCATCGTCGGCCTCGTCCTGCTCTTCAGCGGCATCTTCGTCGGTGCGCTGAAGTTCCTGCTCTGGGTGGGCATCGTGCTCATCCTGCTGGCGGTCATCGGCTGGCTGCTCCGGACGATCCGCGGTCGCGCGTAGCGACCAGGCGTCCTGTCCGGACGCACCTGACACAACGGGAGGCGCGGTGCCAGCTGTGAACTGGTCCCGGTTTGTTGGACCGTGAACTCAGATTAGGCCGCGAGGGCGTGAGCTCGGTATTGAACCGGGCTC
>NZ_QKLE01000012.1:0-88458 GCF_003224275.1 Curtobacterium sp. MCSS17_011
CGACCAGGCACGAGGTCAATCAATAAATTGGCATTGACAATGTGCACGCTGTTGAGTTCTCAAGGACCAGACGCACTTGCTCCTCAGCTCGAGTTCGAGCTTCAGCCACAAGGCTTGTGTTCTTGGCTTGCCACCGGTGATTCGTCGGACCCGGAGGTCCAGTGGCTCATCCCGAGGGGAGAGAACCGGTGGGCTTGTCATCCTAGGCGTCGAAGCGATCCGGCGCAAGGCCTGATCTGAACTTCAGTGGAGGATGGTCCCGCTTGAGGGCCGGCGTGCTCTGGGCTTTCGCTCCAGCCGCTCTGCCGCACCTTTGGGGTGACGAGTAAGAACTATACGCAGCCCTGAGCGGGTGCGCCAAGCCAGCCCCCATCCCGGGCGTGTCGCGTTGTGCAACACGCGTCGACCGGACGCACGAATGCCCGGTTCCACAGGGAACCGGGCATCGCGAGGGGGTCGAGCGACCGGGGTCAACCGAGCGTCACACCGGCGAGGGTCTTCTTGCCGCGACGGAGCACGAGCACTCCCCCGGGCAGGGTGAGGTCGGACAGCGGGGTGGCCGGGTCTTCAGCCCGGACGTTGTTCACGTAGACACCGCCCTGGTCGATCGCGCGGCGGGCTTCACCGAGGGACTTCACGAGTTCGGTCTCCACCAGCGCTCGGGCGACGTCCGCTCCGCGCTCGAGTGTCACGGATCCGGGCAGCTCGGCGATCGCCGATCGCAGGGTCTCCGCGTCGAGGGCACCGAGGTCTCCGTTGCCGAACAGCGCGGCCGCGGCGTCGATCGCGGACCGGGTCGCCGCCACCCCGTGCACGATCAAGGTGACCTCGAACGCCAGGGTCCGCTGGGCTTCGCGCCGGAAGGGTTCGTCCGCGACGGCTCGCTCGAGCCGTTCGATCTCGGCCCGCGTCAGGAACGTGAACTCCCGCAGTCGGGCGATCACGTCGGCATCTGCCGTGTTGAGCCAGAACTGGTACAGCGCGTACGGCGAGGTCATCTCGGCATCGAGCCAGATCGCGTTGCCCTCGCTCTTGCCGAACTTCGTGCCGTCGGAGTTCGTGATGAGCGGGGTCCCGAGGGCGTGCACGGTGGCACCTTCGGCACGACGGATGAGCTCCGTGCCGGAGGTCAGGTTGCCCCACTGGTCCGAGCCGCCGGTCTGCAGCGTGCACCCGTACTGCCGCCAGAGTTCGCGGTAGTCGAGCCCCTGCAGGATCTGGTAGCTGAACTCCGTGTAGCTGATCCCCGCGTCGGAGTTCAGGCGCGCCGCCACCGCGTCCTTCTTGAGCATCGAGTTGACGCGGAAGTACTTGCCGACGTCGCGCAGGAAGTCGATGGCGGACAGCGGGGCGGTCCAGTCGAGGTTGTTCACCAGCCGGACGCCGTTGTCGCCGTCCGGACTGAGGAACCTGGACACCTGGGTCTGCAGTCGGGACACCCACTCGGCCACGGTCTCCGGGGTGTTCAGGGTGCGCTCGGCCGTGGGACGCGGATCGCCGATGAGCCCGGTCGACCCACCGACCAGTGCGAGCGGCTTGTGCCCGGCGAGCTGCAGCCGCCGCATCGTCAGGAGCTGCAGCAGGTTGCCGCAGTGCAGCGAGGGCGCCGTCGGGTCGAAGCCGCAGTAGTACGTGATCGGGTCACCGTCGAGCGCTTCCTTGAGCGCGGCCTCGTCGGTCGAGACCTGCACCAGACCGCGCCACTGCAGCTCGTCCCACACCGAGTCGAAGGCGGGGTCGTTCTGCTGGCGCGTCAGGACGTCTTGAGCGGTATCACTGGACACCCCGCCATCGTAGCGGCGACGGACGTCCGGCAGGCGCTGTCGGCCGGGAGGCCCGGGTCCACTCCGTCAGTCGAGGGCGCCCTTGTGCCGTCGGTACGTCGAGACCGTGGGGTCACCCGTCAGCCAGAAGCGCCAGGGGTACCGCGCCCCGCCGGCGATGCCGCCGACGCCGGTTCGCGGACCGCGCGAGATCCGCGGGACCGCAGCGCCCGCGCCCGGACCGGCCATGGTCTCGGACAGGAGCTCGTCGATCACGTGGGCCGGTCCGGCGGAGGCGATCCGGGCCTCCAGGCCGGGTGCCAGGGTGAGCACGAACGGCCCGGACCCGTCGAGCAGCGAGGTGCCGTCGTCCTCGCCGAGGACCGCGCCGAGCGCACCGCCGAGGTTGCCGGGCCCGCGTGCCAACGCGACCTCCGCGATGGTCGGCCCCCGACGTGCTCGCGCGATGTCGACGCCGTCGACGACCTGTGCACCGCGCAGTAACGACCCCGATGACGTACCAGCGGGCGCGCTCACGACGTTGACGCAGGTGTGGATGCCGTACGAGCGGTAGGCGTACAGGGTTCCGGGCGGGCCGAACAGATGGTGGTTGCGGGCGGTCGGCCCGCGGTGCCCGTGCGATCCCGGGTCGGTGGGGCCGAAGTAGGCCTCGACCTCGGTGATGCGCAGCGTCACGCCACGGCCCTCGATCGTCGCGCCGAGCAGGGCCGGCGCGGCGATCGGGGCGGGCTCGGCGAGCAGGGTGGCGATCCCCTGGGTCATCGCGAGAAGGGCGCACCCTCGGCCAGGTCGCGGACGCGGCGGGTGACGGACCCGAGCTGCTCGGCGACCCGGTCGGGTGCGGTGCCACCGACGCCGGAGCGGGATGCGACGCTGCCTTCGATGGTCAGGACGGAACGGACGTCGGGCGTGAGGTGCTCGGACACTGTGCGGTACTCGTCGTCGGTCGGCTCGTCGAGCTCGATGCCGCGCTCCTCGCAGTACCGGACGAGCGCGCCGGAGACCTCGTGCGCATCCCGGAACGGCACGCCCTGACGGACCAGCCACTCGGCGACGTCCGTCGCGAGCGAGAAGCCCTGCGGCGCGAGCTCGGCCATCCGATCGGTGTCGAAGGTCAGGGTCGCGATCATGCCGGTGAACGCGGGCAACAGGACCTCGAGCGTGGCGACGGAGTCGAAGACCGGCTCCTTGTCCTCCTGCAGGTCGCGGTTGTAGGCCAGCGGCAGCCCCTTGAGGGTCGCGAGGAGCCCGGTCAGGTTGCCGATCAGGCGCCCCGACTTGCCCCGGGCGAGCTCGGCGATGTCCGGGTTCTTCTTCTGCGGCATGATGCTCGAGCCGGTCGAGAACGCGTCGTGGAGCCGGACGAAACCGAACTCCTTCGTGTTCCAGAGGATGATCTCCTCCGACAGGCGCGAGACGTCGATGCCGATCTGCGCGAGGACGAACGCGAACTCGGCGACGACGTCACGGGCGGCGGTGGCGTCGATCGAGTTGTCAGCCGGGCGGTCGAAGCCGAGCTCCGCGGCGATCGCGGCGGGGTCGAGTCCGAGGGAGCTGCCGGCCAGCGCACCGGCACCGTACGGGCTGACGCTCGCGCGACCCGCCCAGTCGCGGAGGCGCTCGAGGTCGCGCACCAACGGCCAGGCGTGCGCGAGGAGGTGGTGGGCCAGGAGCACGGGCTGTGCATGCTGCAGGTGGGTGCGCCCCGGCATGATCGCGTCCGGGTGCTCGGTGGCCTGCTGGGTGATCGCATCGACGAGGTCGATCACGAGTCGACCGATGCGCCGCCCGTGGTCGAGCATGTGCATGCGGCCGAGGGTGGCGATCTGGTCGTTGCGGCTGCGACCCGCGCGGAGCTTACCGCCGAGCTCGGGGCCGAGGTCCGCGATGAGCAGGCGTTCGAGGGCGCCGTGGACGTCCTCGTCGGAATCGTCGGGCTGCAGTGTGCCGTCGGCGTGCGCCGCTTCGAGCCGGTCGAGGCCGGCGAGCATGCGTTCCAGCTCGTCAGCCGTCAGGTAGCCCGCGGTGTGCAGCGCTCGGGCGTGCGCCCGTGATCCCGCGATGTCGTAGGGCGCGAGCTGCCAGTCGAAGTGCGTCGACTTCGAGAGCGCGGCGAGGGCCGCACTCGGGCCGTCGGCGAAGCGGCCGCCCCAGAGGGCACCGGTGTTGGTGGCGTCGGTCTTCTCGTCGGTCATGTCGTCCTGCGTCGTTTCGTCGGTGCTGGGGCGGGCGGGGCTGGCTCGTTCGCCGTGGGTCAGTTGGCCGCATCGCGGCGGGCGGAGATCTTGCTGGGCAGTGACCAGAGCTCGATGAACCCCCTGGACACGGACTGGTCGAACGCGTCACCGGTGTCGGACGTGGCCAGGTCGAAGTCGTACAGACTCTGTTCCGACCGACGGCCCGTCACCGTGGCGCGCCCACCCTGCAGCCGCAACCGGACGTCGCCGGAGACGTGCTGCTGGGTGTGTTCGACGAAGGCGTCGAGGCTGCGCTTGAGCCCGCCGAACCACAGGCCGTCGTAGACCAGGTCGGCCCACTCGGACTCGACGCCACGTTTGAACCGGGCGACGTCGCGCTCGAGGGTGAGGCTCTCGAGCTCCTCGTGCGCGGCGATGAGCGCGATCGCGGCCGGCGCCTCGTAGACCGCACGGGACTTGATGCCGACGACCCGGTCCTCGACGACGTCGATGCGCCCGACCCCGTGCTTGCCGGCGACGGCGTTGAGTTCCTGCACCATGCGCAGCACGCTGAACCGCTGCCCGTCGAGGGCGACCGGGACCCCGCGGTCGAACGTGATCGTGACCTCGTCGGCCTGCTGCGGGAGCGCCGGGTCGAGCGTGGTCGCGTACAGGTCGTCGGCGGGGGCGTTCCACGGGTCCTCGAGGAGACCGGTCTCGACGGCACGGCCCCACACGTTCTGGTCGACCGAGATCGGCTGCCGATCGGACTGCTGGATCGGCAGCCCGTGCTCCTGGGCGTACGCCAGGGCGCGGTCGCGGGTCAGGGCGAGGTCCCGCACCGGGGCGACGGTCCGGAGGTCCGGTGCGATCGCCGCGACGGCGGCTTCGAAGCGGACCTGGTCGTTGCCCTTGCCGGTGGAGCCGTGCGCGACACTGTCGGCGCCGAGCTGCTTCGCCGTCAGGGCGAGGTGCTTCGCGATGAGCGGGCGGCTCAGCGCCGAGACGAGCGGGTACCGCTTCTGGTAGAGCGCGTTGGTCCGGAGCGCCGGCACGATGTACTCGTCGGCGAACTCGTCCTTGGCATCGACGACGAGCGACTCGACAGCACCGCAGTCGAGTGCGCGCTGCCGGACCGCCTCGAGGTCTTCTCCGCCCTGGCCGACGTCGACCACGAGTGCGACCACGTCCTTGCCGGTGGCGTCGCGCAACCAGCCGATCCCGACGGACGTGTCGAGACCGCCGGAGTACGCGAGGACGACGCGGTCAGCCACTGGGGTTCCCTCGGTCGCTAGTCGTTGGCGAGCAGCCACGCCAGCAGCGCCTTCTGGGCGTGCAGACGGTTCTCCGCCTCGTCCCAGATGATGCTGCGCGGGCCGTCGATGACGTCCGCGGTCACTTCGAACCCACGGTCGGCCGGCAGGCAGTGCATGAAGACGGCGTCGTCGGCGGCGTGCGCCATGAGCGCGTCGTCGACGCGGTACCCCGCGAAGGTGTCGAGGCGCGACTGCTTCTCGGACTCCTTGCCCATCGACACCCAGGTGTCGGTGACGACGACGTCGGCGCCGGCGACCGCGGCCACCGGGTCGGTCACGACGAGGACGGATCCGCCCGTCACGGCAGCGCGGTCCTCAGCGTCGGTGACGACCTGGGCCGACGGGGCGAACTCGGCCGGGGCGGCCACGCGCACGTGCATGCCCGCGGTCGCACCGGCGAGCAGGTACGACTGTGCCATGTTGCTCGCACCGTCACCGATGAACGCCACGGTCTGCCCGGCGAGCGTGCCGCGGTGCTCACGGATGGTGAGCAGGTCGGCGAGGAGCTGGCAGGGGTGGAAGTCGTCGGACAGCGCGTTGACGACGGGGACGGTCGTGCCGGCGGCCATCTCCTCGAGCCCGGCCTGGCCGTAGGTGCGCCACACGATCGCCGACACCATGCGCTCGAGCACGCGCGCGGTGTCCGACGGGGTCTCCTTGCCGCCGAGCTGGCTGTTCGCCGTCGAGATGATCAGCGGGCTGCCGCCGAGGTCGGAGACACCGACGTGGAAGGACACCCGGGTACGGGTCGACGACTTGTCGAAGATCACGGCGACGCTCTGCGGACCGGCGAGTGGCTTCTCCGCCCACCGGTCGGCCTTCATGCGGTCGGCGATGTCGAGGATCGCGGACTGCTCGGCCTGGCTCAGGTCGTCGTCGCGGAGGAAGTGGCGGGTCATGCGGTGGGCTCCTGCGTTGCGGCGACGGCCGCGAGGCTCTGGGCGAGGATCGACAGGAACTCGTCGATCTCGGCGTCGGACACGATGAGCGGCGGCGCGATGCGCAGGCTCGACTCGTTGGGGGCGTTGATGATGAGGCCACGCTCGAGGGCGGCGGCGTTGACGGCCGGGCCGATCGGGCCGGTCAGGCCGACGCCGATGAGCAGGCCGGTGCCGCGGACCTCTTCCACCAGCGGTGAGCCGATGGCGCGGATGCCGTCACGGATCCGTTCGCCCTTGACGACGGCACCGGCGACGAGGTCGGCGCGCTCGATCTCCTCGAGCACGGCGTTGGCGACACGGGTGCCGAGCGGGTTGCCGCCGAAGGTCGAACCGTGCTGCCCGGCCGAGAACAAGTCGGAGGCCCAGCCGAACGTGACGAGGGCGCCGATCGGGAACCCGCCGGCGATGCCCTTGGCGACGGTGATGGCGTCCGGCGTCACACCGTGGCCCTGGAACGCGAACCAGTTGCCGGTCCGGCCGACACCCGTCTGGATCTCGTCGAGGACCAGCAGTGCGCCGTGCTGCTCGGTCAGGCGTCGTGCCGCCAGCAGGAACCCCTCGGGCAGGTCGACCACGCCGGCCTCGCCCTTGATGGGTTCGAGGACCAGGGCTGCGACGGTGTCGTCGATCGACGCTTCGAGCGCCTCGATCGAGGTATCGATGTGCTCGACGCCCGGGATCATCGGCAGGAAGTCCTGTTGCAGCGCTGGCTTGCCGGTGAGCGCGAGCGCGCCCATGGTGCGGCCGTGGAAACCCTGCTTGAGCGCGAGGATCCGCGTCTTCGTGCCGTCCGCACCCCTGTTGAGACGGGCCAGCTTGAACGCTGCCTCGTTCGCCTCGGCGCCGGAGTTGCCGAAGTACACACGGCCTGCGTCGCCCGCGCCGCTGATGCGCTTGAGGCGCTCGGCGAGTTCGAGCTGCGGCGGGGTGGCGAAGTAGTTCGACACGTGCACGAGCTTCGCGGCCTGGTCGGCGATCGCCTCGACGAGGGCGGGGTGCGCGTGGCCGAGCGAGTTCACCGCGATGCCGGCGAGGAAATCGAGGTACTCGTTGCCCTCGACGTCCCAGACGCGGCAGCCCTGGCCGCGCTCGAGCATGATCTTCGGCGGGGTCAGGGATCGCATGAGCGACGCCCCGAACCGGTCGTTCCAGGTCTCGGTCTGCGTCTCGGTGCTCACTGCTGGTGTCCCTTCTCGTCCGTACCCGCCACGTGCTGGCCGGTACTGCTGTCGATCGACGGTGACGCCACGCGTCGGCCGATCTCGGCGTGGGTCATCTGGTTCTCGGTTCGTCGGCTCGGGTCCGGGATCACCTCGGTGCCCGCACCCCGCAGGGTGAAGACCTCGAGCAGGATCGAGTGCGGGATCCGGCCGTCGATGATCGTCGCGCCGCCGACCCCGCCGACCACGGCGTCGAGGCACGCGGTCATCTTCGGGATCATCCCCGACGCAAGGCTCGGCAGGAGTTCGCGGAGCTCGTCGACCGCGATGAGGTCGACGATCGAGTCACGGTCGGGCCAGTTGCGGTACAGCCCGGGGACGTCGGTGAGCATCATGAGCTTCGAGGCCCGGAGCGCGATCGCCAGGGCTCCGGCCGCCGCGTCCGCGTTCACGTTGAGAGCCTGGTCGGGGTGCGCGTCGTCGATCGCGATGCTCGAGACGACCGGGATCCGGCCGGCCTCGATCGCGGCGAGCACACCGGACGGATCGACGTGGGTGATGTCCCCGACGTGGCCGAGGTCGTACTCCTGCCCGTCGACGACGACGCCCTTCTTCTCGCCGGTGAACAGCGAGCCGCCGTCGCCGAACACGCCGACGGCCAGGCCCTCGCCGTGTTCGTTCACCAAGTCGACGATCTCGCGGTTGACCTCGCCGGCCAGGACGTCTCGGACGACGGTGATCGCCTCGGTCGTCGTGACGCGGTAGCCGCCGCGGAACTCGGACTCGATGCCCTGTTCCTTGAGCGCGGCGGAGATCTGCGGGCCACCGCCGTGCACGACGACGGGGTGCAGGCCGGCGTAGCGCAGGTAGACCATGTCCTCGGCGAAGGCGCGCTTCAGGTCCTCGTTCACCATGGCGTTGCCGCCGAACTTGACCACGACGACCTTGCCGGAGAACCGCTTGAGCCAGGGCAGCGACTCGATGAGCGTCGCGGCCTTGACCGCGGCGAACTCGTGTTCTTCTTCCTTCGTGAGGGGCGTGCCGGCCCCGTTCGTGTCGGCCGCCATCAGCTGGAGTACGCGCTGTTCTCGTGCACGTAGTCGTGCGTGAGGTCGTTGGTCAGGATCGTGGCCGAGTGCGTGCCGACGGCGAGGTCGATGCGCACGTGGGTGTCGCGCGGGGTGAGGTCGACGGTGTCGCTCGGCTGGTCGGGCGCCCCGGCGTGGCAGACCCGGACGCCGTTCATGCTGACGTCCACCGCGTACGGGTCGAACTCGGCGTCGGTGGTGCCGATCGCTGCGAGCACCCGGCCCCAGTTCGGGTCGTTGCCGAAGACGGCCGCCTTGAACAGGTTGTTCCGGGCGACGCTCCGTCCGACGGTCACGGCGTCGTCCTCGGTCGCGGCGTGCACGACCTCGATCGCGATGTCGTGGCTCGCGCCCTCGGCGTCCTGCTGCAGCTGGCGGGCCAGATCGGCGCAGACCGCGGTCAGGGCTTCCTGGAAGTCACCGACCTCGGGCGTCACGCCACTCGCACCCGACGACAGCAGCACGACGGTGTCGTTCGTGGACATGCAGCCGTCGGAGTCGACCCGGTCGAACGTGATGCGGGTGGCGGCACGGAGCGCCTGGTCGAGCTGGTCCGGCGTCTGCACGGCGTCGGTCGTGATGACGACGAGCATCGTCGCGAGGCCCGGTGCGAGCATCCCGGCGCCCTTGGCCATGCCGCCGACGGTCCAGCCGTCCTCGGTCACGACGGACTGCTTGGCCTTCGTGTCCGTCGTCATGATCGCGGTCGCCGCGTCCGGACCGCCGTCGCTGCTGAGTGCCGCACTCGCCAGGTCGACGCCACGGAGCACGTTGTCGCGGAAGGTCTGGTCGCCCACACCGATGAGCCCGGTGGAGCAGACGACGACGTCGCCGGCTCCGATCCCGAGGGCGTCGCCCACGGCTTCGGCCGTCAGGTGCGTGGTCTGGAAGCCGAACGGGCCGGTGAAGCAGTTCGCGCCGCCGGAGTTCAGGACGACGGCACGGGCGACGCCGTCCCCGACGACCTGGCGGGACCAGATGACGGGGTGCGCCTGGGCTCGGTTGCTGGTGAAGACGGCGGCCACGGCCGCGTCGGGGCCGTCGTTGACGACGAGGGCCACGTCCGGCTTGCCGCTCGTCTTGAGGCCTGCGGTGACACCGGCGGCGCGGAAGCCCGCTGCCGCGGTGACACCCTGGAGGCCCGGCTCGGTCTGGGTGGTCGTGCCTGCGTCGGTCATGGTGCGACTCCGTCCACGCTGAGGCCCGTGGTCTCGGGGAGACCGAGGGCGATGTTGGCCGACTGGACGGCGGCGCCCGCCGTGCCCTTGGCGAGGTTGTCGAGGGCAGTCACGGCGACGACACGGCCGGCGGCCTCGTCGACCGCGATGCCGACGAGCGCGGTGTTCGCGCCGATGGTGTCCGCGACGCGGGGGAACTCGCCCTCGGGCAGCAGGTGCACGAATGGTTCGTCGGCGTACGCCTGCTCCCAGGCGAGCCGGACGTCCCGTGCGCTGACACCGGGCGAGAGCTTCGCGGTCGTGGTCGCCAGGATCCCCCGTGACATCGGGACGAGGACCGGCGTGAACGAGATCGTGACGTCGGAGGCTCCCGCGACCTGCAGGTTCTGCTGGATCTCGGGGACGTGCCGGTGCGTGCCCCCGACGGCGTACGCGCTGGCGGACCCCATGATCTCGGAGGCCAGGTAGGTGGTGCTGAGCTTCTTGCCGGCACCGCTCGGCCCGACGCTGAGCACCGCGACGAGGTCGTCCGACTCGACGAGGCCCGCCTGGATGCCCGGCTGGATGCCGAGCGTGACCGCGGTGACGTTGCAGCCGGGGACCGCGATGCGCTTCGTACCGACCAGGGCGGAACGCTGCTTGCCCTGCGACGCGATGTCGTCGACGTCACGCCATTCCTCGGCCGATCCGGGGGTGGGCGCCGCGAGCAGGAGCTCCGGCAGGCCGTAGGTCCACGCGCCGAAGTAGTCGCCGCCGTAGAACCGATCCCACGCCGCCGGGTCCGTCAGACGGTGGTCCGCGCCGCAGTCGATGACGAGCGCGTCGTCGCCGAGTTCCGCGGTGATCGCACCCGACTGGCCGTGCGGCAGCGCCAGGAAGACCACGTCGTGCCCGCGCAGCGTCTCGGCCGTCGTCTCCGCCAGGGTCAGGTGCGACAGCGAACGGAGGTGCGGCTGCGTCGCGATCAGGGGCTGTCCGGCGTTCGAGAACGCCGTCACCGTCCTGACCTCGAACTCGGGGTGGGCGGAGAGCACGCGCAGGAGCTCACCACCCGCGTAGCCGGAGGCTCCCGCCACGGCGACGGATACGGACATGGGATTCCACCTTTGGTCGGACTGGTCGTCGAGAGAGTCGGAGGCGGCGACCCCGGGCGGTGCTGATCCCGTGTGGGTCAGTCGCGCAGGGTCGCCCCGAATCGCTCGCCGGCACGTCGGACAGCGCCGTCACGGGCCTCGGTGGCCTCGGCAGCGGTCAGGGTGCGGTCCGTGGCACGGAAGCGCAGGGCGAACGTCAGGGACTTCTGTCCCTCGTCCACGCCGGAGCCCCGGTAGTCATCCACGAGCCGAGCATACTCCAACAGGTCTCCGGCGCCAGAGCGCACCGCATCCAGCACGTCACCGGCCGGCACGTCGGCGTCGACGACGAGGGAGAGGTCCTGCGTGGCTGCCGGGTAGGAGACGATCGGCGCGACCGCGACGAGTTCCGGGGCCGCGGCGACCAGTGCGTCGAGGTCGAGCTCGACGACCGCCACCACGCGGGGCAGGACGGCGGCCTCGGCCAGTTCGGGCAGGAGCTCTCCTGCGAGGCCCACGACCGAGCCGCCGACGAGCAGCGACGCGGCACGGCCCGGGTGCAGGGACGGGTGGGTCGTCTGCGCGACGGTCAGTTCCACCCCGACGGCCCAGGCGACCTGGCGGGCCGCGTCGATCGCGTCGGCGATGCCGAACGGTTCTGCCGTGGTGCCGGGCTGCTTGACGACCCGGTGGCCGGCGAGCAGTGCGGCGACGTGGAAGGGCTGGGCGGGCAGCGAGGCGTCCAGCGCCTCGAGCGTTGCGCGGTCGGGCCGGGCGGCGCCCGCCGGGACCTCGTCGGTGCCGAGCGTCACGCCCGTCACCGGCAGGAACACCCGGGACGTCTCGTAGAGCGCGACGTCGACGAGCCCGCGCGACACGTTGCGACGGGCGGCGTCGACCAGGGCCGGCACGCCGCTGCGGCGCAGGAGGTTCTGCTCGCTGTCCAGGGCGTTGGCGAGCACGACGCTCGGTCCGCCCTGCGGGTCGATCCCCGGGTAGGCGTCCTGCGTGGCCGCCGACACGAACGGTGCCGTGACGACCTCGGTCAGGCCCGCCGCGGCCAGCGCCGAGGCAACCCGACGACGAGCCTGCTGATGCCGGGTCAGGCCCCGACCGGGCGGAGCGACCGGCAGCACGCTCGGGATCCGGTTGTAGCCGACGATGCGCGCGACCTCTTCGACGAGGGTGGTGTCGTCGGTCAGGTCGGGGCGCCAGGTGGGCGGGGTGACCGCGAGCTGCTGACCGTCGGCCTGGACCGTGGCGCCGACCGCACGGAGCGTGTCGATGACCTCGGCGTCGGTGTACTCGACGCCGACGAGCTCGGCCGGGCGGGAGAGTCGCATCGTCACGGTCGCCCGCGGCTCGGTGTCGACGAGCGTCGACCCGAGGGCGTCAGCGGTGCCGCCGGCGAGCTCGACGAGGAGCTCGACGGCACGGTTCGCCGCGGCCTCGGCCACCTGCGGGTCGACCCCTCGCTCGAAGCGACGGGATGCCTCGCTGGGGAGCTTGTGGCGACGAGCGGTGCGGGCGATGGAGACCTGGTCGAACCCGGCGGCCTCGATCAGGACGTCGGTCGTGCCCGCCGAGATCTCGGTGCGGGCTCCGCCCATGACACCGGCGAGGCCGACGGGACCGTCGTCGTCGGTGATGACGAGGTCTTCGGGGTCGAGCTTCCGGACGGTGCCGTCGAGGGTCTCGAGCGTCTCGCCAGCGGTCGCGCGGCGCACGCCGAGGCCGCCCGCGATGGTCTGCAGGTCGTAGCCGTGCAGCGGCTGGCCGAGCTCGAACATGACGTAGTTCGTGATGTCGACGGGCAGTGAGATGGAGCGCACGCCAGCCAGGGACAGGCGCGACACCATCCAGGACGGTGTCTTCGCGGCGGGGTCGATCCCCCGGACGACACGTGTGACGAACGTCGACGCTCCGACACGACCCCGGATCGGGGCCTGGTCGTCGATCGTGACCCGGAACCCCTCGGCCGAACGCGGTGCGACGCGGCCGACCGGGTCGTGGAAGGTCGCTCCGGTGGCGTGCGCGTACTCGCGAGCGACCCCGCGCATGCTGAGCACGTACCCGCGGTCCGGCGTGACGTTGATCTCGACCGCGGCGTCGTCGAGGCCGAGGAGCGCGATCGCGTCGGCGCCGACCGACGGATCCATGCCGAGGTCGGCGAAGCGCAGGATGCCGTCGTGCTCGTCGCCCAGCCCGAGCTCGCGGGCCGAGGCGATCATGCCGTCGGACACGTGCCCGTAGGTCTTGCGGGCGGCGATCGGGAACGGCCCGGGCAGGACTGCGCCGGGCAGCGTGACGACGACGAGGTCGCCGACGTCGAAGTTGTGCGCGCCGCAGACGATGCCGCGGGGTTCGGCTTCGCCGACGTCCACCTGGCACCAGTTGATGGTCTTGCCGTTCTTCTGCGGCTCGGGGACGCGCTCGAGGACCCGACCGACCACGATGGGTCCGGTCAGATCGAAGGTGTGGACGTCCTCTTCCTCGAAGCCGACCGACACGAGCGCCGCGTGGACGTGCTCGAGGGTGACGTCGTCGGGGAGGTCGACGGACTCACCGAGCCAACGGAGTGGGACGCGCATCAGACCACCGTTCCGAACTGCTGCGAGAAGCGGATGTCGCCCTCGAGGAAGTCACGCATGTCGTTCAGGCCGTTGCGGAACTGCAGTGTCCGCTCGATGCCCATGCCGAACGCGAAGCCCTGGTACTCGTCCGGGTCGATGCCGGCGGCACGCAGGACGTTGGGGTTGACCATGCCGCAGCCACCCCACTCGACCCACCGCGCGCCACCCTTGGCGTTCGGCTGCCAGACGTCCATCTCGGCGCTGGGCTCGGTGAACGGGAAGTAGTTCGGGCGGAGCCGGATCTGCGCCTCGGCGCCGAACATCTGCCGGGCGAAGTGCTCGAGCGTGCCGCGCAGGTGCGCCATCGTCAGGCCCTTGTCGATCGCGATGCCCTCGACCTGGGTGAAGACCGGCAGGTGCGTGGCGTCGAGCTCGTCGGCACGGTAGACGCGACCCGGCGCGATGACGTACAGCGGGAGGTCACGCGACAGCAGCGACCGCACCTGCACCGGCGAGGTGTGGGTGCGCATGACCAGGTGCCGGTCGACGGGCTCGACGAAGATCGTGTCCGCCATGGCCCGGGCCGGGTGGTCCTGGTCGAAGTTCAGCGCGTCGAAGTTGAACCACTCGTGCTCGAGCTCGGGGCCTTCCGCCACTTCCCACCCCATGCCGACGAAGATGTCGGCGACGGCTTCGTTCAGCAGCGAGAGCGGGTGGCGGGAGCCGGTTGCGCGGTGGACCGGCAACGCGGTGACGTCGACGCGCTCGGCTTCGAGCCGTGCGCGCTCCTCGGCCACCGCGAGGACGGATTCCTGCTCGGCGATCGCCGCGTTCACCCGCCCGCGAGCCTGCCCGACGAGCTTGCCCGCCGCGGCCTTCTGCTCCGGCGGCACACTGCGCATCGATGCGTTCATCCGCGCCAACGGTGACTGCTCACCGGTGTGCTCGGCCCTGGCCTGCTTCAGTTCGGCGACCGTCGTCGTGGCACGGACGGCGGCGAGGGCCGCGTCCACCGCGTCGGCGACGGCCGATTCGCTGATCTCGAGAGGTTCTGACACGAGACCCAAGCCTACCGGCCGTCGGGATACCACCCACCTGCACCGAGCGGACGGTGGATGGTCGGTACCGACGACCGGTCTGTTGAGGAGTGTCAGCTCCGGAGCGCGAAGGCCGACTCGTACAGGCACACCGACGCAGCGGTGGCGAGGTTCATCGACTCCGCCTGCCCGTAGATCGGCACCTTGACGGCCCGGTCGACGAGCGCCAGGTCGTCGGCGGTGAGTCCGCGGGCCTCGTTGCCGAAGACCCACGCGGTCGGTCCGTCGAGCATCCCCTCGGCGCGGACCACCGGCAGGTCGTCGCCGGAGACGTCCGCCGCGAGCACCGTGTACCCGAGGGCCTTCGCCCGCTCGATCGTGTCGGCCAGGGTCACGCCGACGGACACCGGGACGTGGAACAGCGACCCGGTCGTCGAGCGGACGACCTTCGGGTTGTACGGGTCCACCGACCGGCCGGTCAGCACCACCGCGTCGGCACCGGCCGCGTCGGCGGCCCGGATGATCGTGCCGGCGTTCCCCGGATCCCGCACCTCTTCGAGGATGGCGACCAGTCCGGGCAACGCTGCCTGCTCGTCGGACGCACCACGGGCCTCCCGGCCGGCGGCAGACGCAGCACGGTCGGGGAAGACGTCCTTCACCGACGTCGGGAACTGCTGACACACCGCCACCACGCCCTGGGGGGTGACCGTGTCGGCCATGGCGTCGAGCACCTGCTCGGTCACGAACCAGGTGTCCACCGGCGCGTCGTCCAGCGCGTAGCGGGCAGCGGCGGTCGGCGTGACGTAGAGCTCACGCAGGAGCTCCGGGGCGTACTCCAGCGCTTCGCGGACCGCTTGGGGCCCTTCCAGCAGGAACAGGCCGGTCTCGGCCCGGACGTCCTTCTTGGCCAGGGCCGCAACGGCCTTCACACGTCCGGCACGGGGGTTCTCGAGGAGATCGCTCACGGGACAAGTCTAGGAACGACGAAACCCCCGCCGTGCGGCGGGGGTTTCGCGAGCAGAAGAACTGACTACGCAGCCTTCGGGGCCGAGGTGTCGGCCGGGAGGGCCTTCTTCGCGGTCTCGACGAGCGCGGTGAAGGTCTCGGGGTTGTTCACCGCGAGGTCGGCGAGGATGCGACGGTCGACCTCGACGCCGGCCAGGTTGAGACCCTGGATGAGGCGGTTGTAGGTCAGGCCGTTCGCACGGGACGCAGCGTTGATGCGCTGGATCCACAGGCGACGGAACTCGCCCTTCTTCGCGTGACGGTCGCGATACGCGTAGACGAGGGAGTGGGTGACCTGCTCCTTGGCCTTGCGGTACAGGCGCGAACGCTGGCCGCGGTAGCCCTCGGCGCGTTCGAGGATGACGCGGCGCTTCTTGGCGGCGTTGACCGCTCTCTTTACTCGTGCCATTGCACTATTCCTTTACGATCTGCGGGGCTCAGTGGCCGAGGAGCTTCTTGACGTTCTTCGCGTCACCCTTGGAGAGGACCTGGTCCTCGTTCAGGCGGGCCTTGCGCTTGGAGCTCTTGACCTCGAGGTTGTGACGCATACCGGCCTGCTGCTTCATGATCTTGCCGGTGCCGGTGACCTTGAAGCGCTTCTTCGACCCGGAGTGGGTCTTCTGCTTGGGCATGGTGGTGCCTTTCCGTGGGATGGATGGGGGGCCGCGTCGTTGCGGGGTCGGTCCGGGGACCTATTCGGCCGCGGCGTCCGTGGATTCCGCAGCTGCCTCGGACGTGGAACCGGCCGCGGCCTCGTCCTTGCCCTTCGCGGCGTGCTCGGTGGCACGACGCTCGGCCTTCTGTGCAGCACGCTTGGCGTTCTGCTCGCCCTTGACGTCGGACTTGTTCTTGAGCGGGGCGATGATCATCGTCATGTTGCGACCGTCCTGGGTCGGACGCGACTCGACGACACCGAACTCGGCGATCTCTTCCGCGAACTTCTGGAGGAGACGGACACCCTGCTCCGGACGCGACTGCTCGCGGCCACGGAAGAGGATCATCGCCTTCACCTTGTCGCCGCCGAGGAGGAACCCCTCGGCGCGCTTGCGCTTCGTCTCGTAGTCGTGCACGTCGATCTTCAGGCGGAAACGGACCTCTTTCAGGTCCGTGTTCACCTGGTTGCGACGGGCTTCCTTGGCCTTCTGAGCGGCCTCGTACTTGAACTTGCCGTAGTCCATGATCTTGGCCACGGGCGGCTTCGAGTTCGGCGCGACCTCGACCAGATCCAGTTCGGCTTCCTGCGCGAGACGCAGTGCCATGGCGATCGGGACAACGCCGACCTGCTCACCCTGCGGACCGACGAGTCGGACTTCGGGAACGCGGATTCGGTCGTTGGTACGGGGATCGGTGATGCGGAGCTCCTTCAATCAGGTGGTGGCCGTCCGGGGCGTTTGCCCTGGACGACAGCACGAGAGAGGAGATCTGACGCACGGGATGTCGACCCGTTCGGCAGCCGCCCTGCACCGGATCCGTGGGATCCGGCCGACGAGAGCAACACGTGCACTCGTGGAGCGGTGGTGACCCGGTAGCCTGGTGGAACGCGGCCGCGGGTGGGAGAGACTCCTCTTTCATGACACCGTCCGGATGTGATCAGGAAACCTGATGGCACACGGACAGCATCTGCCGCGGGCAAGCCTAGCAGAGGAGCACCGTGAGCGACACCCCGATCGACGACACCGGCATCGACGCCGCCAGGGACATCGCGGAGGTGCCGGCGGTCGAACTCATCAACACCGTCGCGGTGCACCTGCTCAGTGCCGCGGCCGTGAAGGTCGGCCTCGCCGACGACCCGCAGGAGCAGACGGACCTGGACGAGGCGCGGAAGCTCATCACCGCGCTGGCCGGCCTGGTCACCGCCGCCGCGACCGAGATCGGCGACCACCACGCCCGTCCGCTCCGCGACGGACTGCGGTCGCTCCAGCTCGCCTTCCGCGAGGCGTCGGCGATCCCGGACGCGATCGGTGCCGGACCGGGCGAGAAGTACACGGGCCCCGTCAACTAGACGACGTCACCCGATGACGGACGGGAGGCCCGTGACGGTGTCGCCACGGGCCTCCCGTCCGTTCGTGGGTCGCCCTCAGGACCCGCTGTCGCCGACCAGGCGCGCGACGGCCGCGAGCGGGATGCCGACCCAGTCGGGTCGGTTTCGGGTCTCGTAGACGACCTCGTAGACCGCCTTGTCGAGCTCGAAGGCGTCGAGCAGTGCACTGTGGGCGGCGAGGTCCGCGCCGGTGCCCTGCTGATAGCCCGCGAGGAAGCGGGCTCGCGCCTCGGCTGCCCACGAGGCTGCGTCGACCGGTTCGGCGTCGTGCGCCAGCGCACCCGCGACGTAGTCGAACGAGCGCAGCATGCCCGCGACGTCGCGCAGGGTGACGTCCGGCAGTGAGCGTTCGTCGAGGGGGCGGAGCGGTTCGCCCTCGAAGTCGAGGAAGACCCAGCCACGGGGGTCCGGTGCCGACAGGACCTGTCCGAGGTGCAGGTCACCGTGGATGCGCTGCAGGTCCGGCCACGTCACGTCGGCGGCACGGGCGTAGACAGCGCGGATGGCGTCGGCATGGTCGGCGACGGCCGGGGCCTCGCGGGCGGCCGTGTCGAGTCGGGCGTGCATCGTCGCGACGGCGACGTCCCGTCGCGACGCGTCCGCCGGTTCGGTCGGCAGCGCTCCGGCGAGTGTGCGGTGGACGTCGGCGAGCGCGGTGCCGAGCTGTTCGGCGCGGTCACCGAACGGCGTGCCTGCCTGCGCCTCCTGCAGGGCGACGCGCCAGGCGTCGTCGAGCCCGGGCAGGAACTCCTGGGCGAAGGCGAGGTGACCGGTCGCGGTGCCGTCCGGGCGTCCGACGTCGGGCCAGTCGGCGCGGAGGGCCCCGTAGACCCGCGGCACGCGCGTGCTGCCCGCGGCGGTGAGCGCGAGCTGCGTGGTGACGTCCGGGTTGTCGCCGTGGTGCAGCACGCGGAAGACCTTGATGATGACGCGGTCGCCCGACTCGGTGTCGCAGATGACCGAGGTGTTGGACTGCTCGCCGGTCAGGACGCGGGCGGCGGTGACCCGGCCGATCGGGCTGAGGCTGTCCGGTGCCGCGTCGATGCGTGCGGCGAGTGCCGAGACCCACGCGAGGTCGGTGGTGGCGTCGACGATCTCGCCGTCCTGCCCGGTGGTGATCGGCGACTGGTAGAGGACGGGGACCGCGGGGGCCTCGTCGAGCACCAGTCGGGTCCCGTCGTCGGTGGAGATCGTCCGGAGGCGTGGCACGGACCCCTTCGAGGCGTACCAGCGGCGGTCGGCGATCCAGGACTCGAGGTCGCGGTCGCTCGGCGTGCTGGTGTCGGGGGCCGTGGTGCCGGGGGCGCTGGGTGCTCCGTCGCTCATGCAGCGGAACCTACGCGCCGGGGCCTGGCGAGGTGCCGAGTCCTCCACAGGACGCGCTGGCGAGCGCTTCGTCCACAGAACCCCGCTGCCCCCGGTCTGACACGGGCGCGTCGGACGACACTTGCGGCATGCCCCGATCCGCTGCCGCTCCTCCCCCCGCCGCTGACGCTGCACGTGCACTCCCCGACCCCCGCCGGACCTGGCGGATCCTCGACGACCGCAGGCTCCCCGCACTCGAGCCGTTCGCCGCCGACGTGCGCCGTCACGAAGCGGTGACGGTGCGAGAGACGGTGTGGGACGCCGACGACCGGGTGCTCGCCGCCGAGGGTGTCGTGCTCACGCGGTTGCCGGACGGCGCCTGGACGATCGACCGGGGTGAGCACGGGACCGGCCCGGAACCGGTCGGGGGCGCGTCCGACGATCCCCCACGTGACGCCGTCGAGGTGTTCCTGCGTGGTCGTCCCCTGCGGATGGTCCTGGTCCGTGACACCACCACGACGCTCGTGACCCTCCGCGGCGACGACGGCCGGGTGCGGGCCGAGGTCGCCGACGTGCGCGTGGACGACGGCGACCCGGACACCACCGTGCTGCGGTCGTCGCGGTGGTGGGCCCTGACGGACGACGGACGCGACGGCGCCACGGTACGCGCGGCCGAACGAGCCCTGCACGACGCGGCGACCGATCCGGTGGACGTCGCGTCGGTTCCGCTCCCCCGAGGCCCGCAGCTCACCCCGGAGCGACGACGCGGCCGAGCGAAACGCCCCCGGCCGGACACCGCCGCTGGGTTCGTCCTGCGGGTGCTCGATGCCCTGCGGCGTGACCTCGTCGCGGCGGACCCCCGTGTGCGAGCCGACGACCCCGAGGCCGTGCACGACCTGCGGAAGGTGCTGCGCCGCCTGCGGAGTGTGCTCGCGGCGTTCCGCGGCGCGCTCGACCGTCAGGCGACGGAGGAGCTCCGTGCCGCCCTGGCCGAGACCGGGCGGATCGCCGGGACCGCTCGCGACGCCGAGGTGCTCCACGCCGGCCTGTCCCGGTCGGCGGCACACGCCCCCGACGGGTACGTGGACACCGAGACCCTCGACCGCATCGGTTCGGAGACCGCGCAGCGTCGCAGCGTCGCTGCGGCCGAGCTGCGGCGAGCGCTGCGCTCCGACGCCTGGTTCCGGACACTCGACGCCCTCGACGACCTGCTGCTGCGGGCACCGGCCGGCCCGCACGCGGACGACGACGCGGCCGCGTTCGCCACCAGGCGCATCCGGCACGAGCGGGCACGCGTCGGTCGGCTGCTGGGTGATCCCAGCGACGACCTCGACACCCTGCACGAGGTCCGGAAGGCCGCGCGCCGGTTGCGCTACGCACTGCAGGCGGCCGGGGACCTGCCCGACGTCGGCAAGCGTCGGCTCGGACGGCTGCGACGGGTGCAGGAGACCCTGGGCGAGACGCTCGACGCCGCGCACGCGGCCGATGCGTACCGACGACTGGCAGCTGTGGCGGCGCAGCACGGCGAGGACACGTTCGGGTACGGCGTCCTGGCGACGACCGAGCAGGCGGCCAGCGCGCAGGGCCTGCACCGATCGCGGAAGCTGCTCGCCCGGCTCTGACCAGGTGCGAGAATCGGGCCGTGCCGCACTACTTCGAGGACCTCGCTGCCGGACAGACCTTCACCACGCCGGGGCGCACCATCACCGAGGCGGACGTGGTGTCGTTCGCTTCGTGGACGAACGACAACAACCAGGTGCACACGGACGTCGAGTTCGCGGGGAGGACCCGGTACGGGCAGCGGATCGTGCACGGGTTGCTCGGCACCTCGCTGTGCCTCGGGCTCATCGCGCGCACGGGCGTGTTCGAGGGATCCGCGGTGGCACTGCTCGGGATCGACCAGTGGCGGTTCACCGAGCCCGTGTTCATCGGGGACACCGTGACCTGCACCGTCGAGATCCTGGGCACCCGGCTGACGAGTTCGGGCACGACCGGGATCGTCGAACGGGCGGTGGCCCTGCGGAACCAGCGCGGAGTCGTCGTCCAGCAAGGTCGGATGGACGTCATGGTGCTCACGCGCGACGCCGCGATCGACTGAGGGACTGCTCGACGCACACCCGCAGAACCGGCTCCGCGCAATGCTGGCTCCCTCTTTACAACGATGTACCAGCACGGGAGCATGGACGCATGAGCACGCTCGACGGCACCGTGACCGCACCTGACTCCGCTTCCGCCCCCGGTCTCCCCCTCGCTTCACGGCAGGACGGCACCTATCCCCGGCCGCAGATGCTCCGCACCGCCTGGGCCGACCTCGACGGCACGTGGTCGTTCCGGAACGACGGCGACGACCCCGCCTGGAGTGCCGGCTTCACCGACGCCCGGGAGATCGTCGTCCCGTTCCCGCCGGAGTCGCCCGCGTCGGGCATCGACGAGCCCGGCTTCCACCCCGTGGTCTGGTACTCCCGTGCGATCCCCCGCTCCGAGCTCGACGCCGCCGGGTTCGGCACCGGAGCACCCCGGCTCGTGCTGCACTTCGGCGCCGTCGACCACCGCGCCCGCGTCTGGATCGACGGGCAGTTCATCGGCGAACACGAGGGCGGCCACACCCCGTTCTCCTTCGACGTCACCGAAGCCCTGGCCACCGACCCCGATGCCGTGCACACCCTGGTGGTCCGCGCCGAGGACGACCCGCACGACCTGACCCAGCCGCGCGGCAAGCAGGACTGGCACGAGGACCCGCACGCCATCTGGTACCGCCGGACCACCGGGATCTGGCAGACGGTCTGGCTCGAGGCCGTGCCGACCGCCTCGATCGCGTCCCTTCGCTGGACGAACGTCGACCACGCGACCATGCGCCTGACGGTCCGGCTCGACGGTGACCGCACCGGCGGCGAGCGCCTGCGCGTCGAGGCGCGCTGGGACGACCGCGACGAGCACCTCGCCACGGTCGAGACCACCGTCGGTGAGACCGGCGACGAGTTCGACGTGATCGTGCCGATCGCACGGCAGACGAACGGGCAGGCCGAGGACGAGCTGCACTGGACGCCGGACACGCCCCGGCTGATCGACGCCACGGTCACACTGCTGCCGCGCATCGGCAACGAGACGACAGCGGTCACGGGCTCGCTCGATGCCGTCGCGAGCTACTTCGGCATCCGGACGGTCGGGGTCGACGGCGGCGCGTTCCTGCTCAACGGCCGACGTCACGATGTCCGCAGTGTCCTCAACCAGGGCTACTGGCCGGAGTCGCACATCGCCGCGCCCTCACGCCAGGCCCTGCGCCGCGAGGTCGAACTCATCAAGGAGCTCGGCTTCAACGCCGCACGCAACCACCAGAAGATCGAGGACCCGCGTTTCCTGTACTGGGCCGACCGACTCGGGCTCATGGTGTGGGGTGAGGCCCCCGGCGCCTACGCGTTCTCGCCCCGAGCCGTGCAGCGCCTGATGCGCGAGTGGATGGACGCCGTCGAGCGTGACGCCTCGCACCCGTCGATCGTGACCTGGGTGCCTGCGAACGAGAGCTGGGGCGTGCAGCACATCGCCACCGACCCGGCCCAGCAGGCCTACGCCCGGGCCCTCGCCGACGTCACGCGGGCGCTGGACCCGACGCGTCCGGTGATCTCGAACGACGGGTGGGAGCACACCAACTCCGACATCGTCACGATCCACGACTACGAGGGCGACGGGCCCCGACTCGCTGCGACGTACGCGGACGACACCGCACGGGCCCGACTCCTCGGTGGCATCGGCCCGGCGGATCGCCGCATCCTGGTCGGCGGCACCGAGGACCTCGGCCAGCCGGTCATGCTCACCGAGTTCGGGGGCGTGAACTACCAGCCGGGCGTGCAGCGCGAGGACGGCTGGGGCTACACGTCGGCCAGTGACGGCGACGACTGGGTCGCCCGCATCACCGCGCTGTACGACGCGATCCGTGCGAGCTCGTTCCTCGCCGGGTCCTGCTACACGCAGCTCACCGACACCATGCAGGAGACGAACGGCCTGCTCAACGCGGACCGGTCCCCGAAGGTGCCGTTCGAGCAGATCCGTCGCGCGGTCACGGGGCGCTAGCCGGGAGGCCCACACTTCGTGAGCAGGAATGGTCGGGTCCGGCAGACGGACCCGACCATTGCTGCTCCCGATGCACGCGGGTCGGCTCGCGCCGGGCAGGTGGCGGCCCGCGATGCGAGGCGCGGCCCGCGGTCTGGGAGGATCGGGCGGGTGACGAACGTGGCGGAAGCGAGCCGGGCCTCCAGTCGGGGGTTCCACAGCCTGCTGACCGGACGGCGCAGCGCCTGGACCGCGCCGCTGCTGATCTGGGCGGCCTCGCGGGTGGTCAGCACCGCGCTGCTGGCGACCGTGTACCTGCTGGCGACCACGAACGGCTGGCCGTTCGCCTCGTACCGGCAGGATCCCTCGTTCTTCACGTTCTCGGGCTCGTGGGACGCCTCCTTCTACCGGATCATCGCCGAGCACGGGTACCCGGCGACGCTGCCGACCGATGACTCCGGGCACGTCCTGCCGAACGCGTGGGCGTTCCTGCCCGTGTTCCCCGCGGTGGTGCGGGTCGTGATGACCCTGACGGGAGCGTCGTTCTGGGTCGCCGGGGTCGTCGTGGCGTCGATCGCCGGGGCGGGTACCTGCGTGCTGCTGTACCGGCTGGTGCTCGCCGTCGGGTGCTCGCACCGAGCCCGCTGGGCGACGGCCCTGTTCGCGTTCGCACCGACGGGGTTCCTGCTGCAGGTCGCCTACGCGGAGAGCCTGCTGCTCGTGCTGCTGTTCGGCGCACTGCTCGCCCTGGTCCGACGCCGTTACTGGCTGATCGTGCCGCTCGGTGTCGTGGCGGCGTTCACGAAGCCCGGGGTCCTCGCGCTGGCGCTGGCGTTGGCCGGCCACCTGCTCCTGCGGTGGGTGGCGTGGCGCCGACAGCAGGCCGCGTTCCCGTGGCGCGACCGGATCGCGATCGTGGTGACCGGCCTGGTCGTCGCGGCTGCGGGACTGGCGTGGCCCGTCATCGCGACGGCCGTGACGGGGCGACCGAACGCGTACCTGGACACCGAGCTGTCGTGGTGGGTGGGGTTCGTCGGCCGGCAGCACTTCGCTCCGTTGACGCCGTGGTTCACGATGGCGGGGACGTGGCTCGGACCGCTCGGCATCGGGCTCGTCGTGGTGGTGCTCGCCGGCGCGGTGTGGTTCTTCTGCCGCAAGGACACCCGGGCACTGGGCGCCGACGTGCTCGCGTTCACGGCGTCGTACGCGATGTACCTGGTGGCGGTGTTCCTGCCGCAGCAGTCGTTGCCGCGGTTGCTCATGCCGATGGCGCCGTTGCTCGGGTCGGACGTCTTCGTGGGGACGCGGCGGCGGGCGGTGACGTGGCTGGTCATCGGGTTGTGCCTGCAGCCGGTCGCGATCGTGCTGCTGTGGTTCCTCGGGTACCCGTGAGCGGTGCTGGTCTTTCGGCTCTGGGCTGGTCTGCAAGACACCGGTGTTCGCCCGTTGAACACCCGCAGACCGCGGTGCGACGCGCGAACACCGGTGTCTTGCGGCCGCCGAACGCGCCCGGGGCCGCCCGCTACGCGTCGAACGTGTGGAACCAGGCCGTCCCACCGGGGTGCTGCACCGTGATCATCTCGTCGAGGTCGCGGTAGGGGCCGTCCTGGTTGTGGCTCGCCGACTTGATGCGGATGGTGCCGTCCGGCTCGGTGAAGACCTCGGACACGATGGTGGTGTGGTCCGGTGACCCGTTGGCGTTCCAGTCGAAGAACACGATGTCGCCGACCTTGACCTTGTCGCGCTCGTCGGACGAGCGTCGGGTGAGCCCGAACTCGGCCGCGTTGGTCTCGAGCCACGGGTCCATCGTCGGGCAGTAGGTCCACGTCGCACTGTGCTCGGCACCGGCCGCGCGGTTGTACCAGTCGGACCGCTGCTCCCACCCGCGGGCGATGAGCGTCTGGCTGACGTAGTTCGCGCAGTCGCCGCCGATGGGGTTCATCGTGCCGTACTCGGCGAGGTTGTAGTCCTTCCAGTACCGCATCGCGTAGGCGAGCTGCCGGTCGACGTCGGTCAGTGCGGCGTAGGCGAGGGTGGTCGTCGCGACGGCACTGCCCGCGTCCGGAATGGCTGCGGCCGTCGGGGTGGGCGTCGCGGTCGCGGTGTCCTGGGTGGCGCCGCTCTGCCCGTCGTTCGCGGCGCTGCCGTTGCCGTCCGAGGACTGGTTGGCCGACGGGGTCGGTTCGATCGCCGACGTGAAGAGCGCGACGTCGGCGTCACCGGCCGTGTACATCGCCTGATGCGGGGCCGTGAAGGTCACCTTCGACGCGGTCGCCTTGACGTCGCGCGCAGCGACTCCACCGACGGTGACGCCCTTGACGGCGGCGAGTCCGGCCCCCGTCACGGTGACCGTGACGCCACCGGCGAGCGGGACCTGCGCCGGCGTGAGGGCCTTCGCGGCGGGCTTCGCCGTCGGGGTGGACGTCGCGTCCCCACCGCCGGAGCTCCCGCGCCCGCCGCTCGCGCCGTTGCCCGAGTCGCCACCCTTGTCGCTGCCGGAGGAGCACGCCGCGACGGCGAGCCCGATCCCGGCGACGCCGGCGAGGGACAGGAGTGCGCGGCGGTTCATCGAGGCAGTCATGACACGACCAGCGTAAGCGACACCGCTGTCGTTCCGACACGGCATGATCGTCTCCGGGGGCGAGCGTCCTCCGTGTCCCAGCGGACCCGTTCGGAAGGAACACACACATGCCCGAGAGCCACGACTTCTTCGTCGCCACCGACCCCGAGACCGCCCGTGCACAGGTGCGCGACGCCCTGGCCCGTGAGGGGTACACCGTCGACGGCGCCGAGCAGGGGGCACTCCGTGCGACCCGCGGCAGCCTCGGCCTGACGCTGCTCATCGGCGGCATGGCGAACGACCGCACGTTCCACACCCGCCTGGACGTGCAGATCATGATCGCCCCGGACGGCCGCACCGTCGCCCGACTGCTGCGCGGCTCCGGCAAGTCTGCGATCAAGGGCGGGGCACTCGGCATCTCGCGCGGCAACCGCGCCTTCGAGCAGGCCGCGAACGCGATCCACACCACCTTCGCGCAGTCCGGCGTGCTGACGGAGAGCATCGCTGGCTGACACGTCGACCATGGGGACGGGTCCGACGCGACCCGCAGACGGACGGGAGGCCCGGTGCCAGCTGGCACCGGGCCTCCTGTCCGTCACGGGTTCACGCTCGTCGTCACGACTTGCGTCGATCGGCTCGTGGACTGGCGCAGGTCGCGCGCGCCTGGGGTCAGCGGCAGGACCAGTCGCGGTCGATCTCGGTCGAACCGAACGGGGTGACGTACTGCGTCATGGCGATCGCTCCGTCCAGCAGACGAGTACCGGAGCACGCAGCCTGCGCTTGGTCCAGTCGGGCGTCGCCGAGAGCGATCCAGCTCGGCAGGGGCCGGAGCGGACTCGTGGTGGGGACCGTCCCCATGATGGTGCGGAACTGGTACGAGGTCGAGTAGACGCCGATCTGGGTCACTCCTGCGTCCTGCAGGGCCTTCACCATGCCCTCGAGCGTGGCGCGGTTCTGCGCGGTGTCCGAGGTGACGTACGACAACCCGGTCTCGACGTCGAGCCACCAGCGGTACTGGCCGGGGTTCGTGACCCCGCGCGTGTTGGCTGCTTCGTAGGCGCGGGCGTAGCCGTACATGTAGGAGCACGCGGTGGTCGTCTTCCACGTCGACTGCGAACCGGACTGCGCCGTGCAGGTGCCGTACGCGCCGGGCACGGCGACGGCCTGGCCGTTCGGAGCGACGTTCGACGTCGGCCACGCCGAGGCTGCCCTTGCCCCGGGGTTCGTGAAGAGCGAGTAGACCTGCGTCGTCGGCTGAGTGGTCCCGCCGGCAGAGGCTGCGGCCCACCCGAGCTGCTGGTGCAAGCAGGGGTTCGTCGTGTTGGCGCGCTCACCGTTGACCCCGACGATCCCGAAGGACTGGTCACTCGGCACGGTCTTGCCACACTGCGGCCAGGAGATGTCCACACCGGTACCCGAACCGGTCGCCCCGTTCAGGAAGTACCCGACGACGTCGACGTAGACCGTCGCAGTCCCGGCGGACACCTTCGCCTGCACCTGTCCTCCGGCTGCGAGCGGAGCGATCAGGGCGTTGCCGATCGTCTGCCCCTTGGCGTAGATCTGCGTCGGCACGCTCGAGGCCAGGCCCGCACCGACGACGCGGAGGGATCCCCCGGTGTTCCCCTTGCCGACCTTGGCGTTGATGACCGCAGCGGTCGCGTTGCGCGGGACACCTGCGGTGCCGGCGACGGTGACCTTCTTCGCGGTGGTCCCCGCGGCGACGGTCGCAGCACGGACCGGGTGCGCGGGGACGAAGACCGAACCATTGGCGTTCGGCGCGTAGTACCCGACCACGTCGGCGAGCACCCGTGCGGATCCGGAGGAGACCCGGGCCTGCACGGCGCCGCCTGTGAGCCTGACGGTGGTCGTGTTGGCGACGGTGATGCCCTTCTCGTACATCAACGAGACGATCCCGGCGTTGTCGCCGGACGGGGTGACCCGCAGCCGACCACTCGTTGCCGGACGGGAGACGTCGGCCTGCAGCACGACGGCGGTGGCGTCCGCCGGTACACCCGCCTTCCCCGCGACCACGACCTTCTTCGCCGCCGTGGACACCGTCCCGTTCAGCACGTTCGTGGGCGGCAGCGGTGTGTACGTGGAACCGGCTGAGCTCGTGCCGTACCACCCGGCGACGTCGAGCGAGACGGTGGCCTTGCCCGCGGACACCTTCACCTGGGCCTTGCCCGAGGTGAGCCCGACCGTGGTGGTGCCGGAGATCGGCTGCGCCCGGCGGAAGTTCTGGATCGCGGGGCTCGCCGTGCTGCCGGCCGGTGCAACGCTGACGTACCCGGCGGCGCTCGGCGCGTTCACGGTCGCGGTGAGCACGACCGCGGTGGCCGAAGCGGGGATGCCGTTCCTGCCGCCGAGGGTCACCGTGGTCGCCGTGCTCGTGGCCGTGCCGGACCAGGCCCGCGCAGGTGCGACCGGCGTGAAACGCCCCGTCGTCGGTGCCGCTGCCGATGCCGGTGCGACCGGCCCGACGACGGCGAGCCCGGCCGCGACGGCGAGCACCGTGCCGATCGATGCAATGGCGGTCCTGAAGCGCATGTGTTCCCCCGTTCCCCGCGCCGGTCGGCGCACGGGGAGTCTAGGGCGGTGCGTTGGACAACACACCACCCCTGTCCGTGAACTGTGTCGAACGATCCACCTGACTCGGCCTGTGGAGGATCATCCCCTCGACACGACCGCCAACGACAGAACGGCCCGGAACCTGTGGGTTCCGGGCCGTTCTCGTGGTTGCTACCTGGTGGAGCTAAGGGGATTCGAACCCCTGACCTTCTCATTGCGAACGAGACGCGCTACCAACTGCGCCATAGCCCCAAGTGCTCGACCACACTAGCACCCTCGTTCGGCCCAGCCGAAATCGCAGGTGACCCTTCGGGCGTGCCGCGGATCAGACCGCGCGGCGCCGTCGCATGATCGCGTCGAGGTCGGCCTGCTGGTAGGCGTCATCGTCGAGAACACCCATGCCGGCCCACTTGCTCGGCGGCCCGGCGGGCTCGTCGGCGGGAGCAGGAGCGGCAGGAGCAGGAGCAGGAGCGCCAGGAGCAACGCCGGCCGACGCGGCAGGGGTTGCGGGCGCCCGGAGCCCGAGCCGCTCGGCCAGACGCCCCTGGTCATGCGCGGACAGCGATGCCGCGGCTTCCTCGAGCTCGGGTCGCATCCGCGACACCCGCGCCAGCGACGGATCGGACTCCCCCGCGCGGATCGCTGCCGCCTCGGCCTCGGCTTCCGCCTTCGCCGCGGCGACGCGCTCCTTCAGCCGGGCAGCGAGCTCGGCGGACGACTCGGGGGACGCAGTCGGAGCGGTCGGCCGCTCCACGTAGAGGGGCTTCGGCACGCGGTTCGGGGTCCAGGAGCGGTCCTCGGCGGGGGCGGCGGGCGGCTCGGTCGACAGGGGCGGCGCCGGGTCCGTCCATGCGGTGGACGGCCGGGAGGCGCGGGTCGCGCCCGTCTCGGCGGCCGCGAGACGCTGCTTCCGCGCCGTCGCCACCTGGTGCAGCTGGGCCAGGACCGCTGCCGACCCACCGGCGGCGACGAGTCCGGCGACACCGACGAGCCAGAGCGACGGTGCCGCGACGAAGACCACGAGGGCCACGACGACGCCGAGCGTGCCGAACAGGGTCGCGCCGAGCCTGGATCGGCGCATGCGCATCGCGGTCAGGGCCGGCACGGCGGACGCCCGCTCGAGCACCGGGGCCTGCTCGGCCAGCCGCCGGGTGATCTCACGCTGCCGCGCGGCTTCGTGGGCACGGACGATGGCGGTTCGCTTGGCTTCTTCGGACCGGGCGACGCGCTGCGCCTGGGCCAGGGACTTCGCGTTCATCTCGATGCGGACCTCGTCCGGCAGCTCGGCGGTCTGGGCGAGGATCCGGAGGGTCTGCTGCAGCCGGATGGCGTTCCGCTCGGTGGCGAGGTACTGGCGACGAGCAGCCCACGACGGCATCAGGTAGACGAGCCAGAGGACGGCCGCGACGAGCAGGACGATGCCGCCACCCCACGAGCCGATTCCTGCCATGCGAACACGGTAGGGGCGGCGGTTCCCGCGCCGCGTCATTGCCGGACGCGTGTTGCGCGTGTCGGGACGGAATCACCGGAGGCGAGCCGCGCCTCCAGGCCGTCAGATGCGGGGTGTCGTGTCCAGCGGCATCGCGGCCTCGTCGCGTGCGGCGAGGGGCACGGTCCCCACGCCCGGAGGCACCTGCCCCTGGACCCAGCGCTCGAGGACACCCCCGCGGACCTCTTCGGCCACCAGCGCGAAGCAGAAGTGGTCGCGCCAGTCCCCGTTGATGTGGATGTACCGGCGGCGGAGCCCCTCGTACCGGAAGCCGAGCTTCTCGACGACCCGCAGGCTCGGCGCGTTCTCCGGCCGGATGCAGATCTCGATCCGGTGGACGCCGAGGGCCCGGAAGCAGTGGTCGACGGCGAGGGCGACCGAGATCGGCGTCACGTTGTGGCCGGCGGCGTCCTCGACGACCCAGTAGCCGATGGAAGCACTCGCGAGCGAGCCGTAGGAGATGCCGGAGACGTTGAGCTGCCCGACGAAGCGGCCGTCGAGCTCCATCGCGAACGGGAGTCCGAGTCCCGCGCGGGCGTTGGCCTGGAGCGCGCGGATGCTGCCCCGGACGTCGGTGGAGACGTGTCCGGAGGGGTTCGTGGCCTCCCAGGTACGGAGCCACGAGCGGTTCGTCGCGAGTGCCGCGTCGAGGTCGCGGGTGTCGCGGAGCCGGAGGGGCCGGATGGTGACCCGCCCGTGGGACAGGGTCGGGATCGTCGTCATCGCTGGGTTCCTCCGGGGTCCCGCCGCTGTGCGGGACGGGGTGTCCCGCCCGGGTCCGTGATCTGACGGACCCGAGCGGGATGGCCGACTATTCGCCCGCGTTGAACTCCTTCAGCCACGACTTGAGGTCGGGGCCGAGGTCATCGCGGTCCGAGGCGAGCTGCACGATCGCCTTGATGTAGTCGAGTTTGTCACCGGTGTCGTACCGGCGTCCACGGAACACGACGCCGTACACGCCGCCGGTCCACTCCTCGGCGCTCGCCATCTTCATGAGCGCGTCGGTCAGCTGGATCTCGCCGCCCTTGCCCGGCTCCTGCTTCTCGAGGACGTCGAAGACCTCGGGACGGATGACGTAGCGGCCGATGATGGCCAGGTTCGAGGGCGCCTCGCCCTGCGGGGGCTTCTCGACGAGCCCGGTGATCTTCACCACGTCGTCGGTGTCGGTCGGCTCGACCGTGGCGATGCCGTACAGGTGGGTCTGCGACTCGGGGACCTCGAGCAGGGCCACGATGGTGGCGTTCTTCTCACCCTGAACCTCGATCATGCGCTGGAGCAGCGGGTCACGGGCGTCGATGATGTCGTCACCGAGGAGCACGGCGAACGGCTCGCGGCCGACGTGCATCTTGGCGCGGAGCACCGCGTGGCCGAGGCCGAGCGGGTCACCCTGGCGCACGTAGTGCATGTCGGCGAGGTCCGTCGACTGGTTCACCTTCTGCAGCTTCTCGTGGTCGCCCTTCTTGCGGAGGGTCTCCTCGAGCTCCGACACGTGGTCGAAGTGGTTCTCGAGCGCGTTCTTGTTGCGCCCGGTGATCATCAGCACGTCGGTCAGCCCCGCACCGACAGCCTCTTCCACCACGTACTGGATGGCCGGCTTGTCGACGACGGGGAGCATCTCCTTCGGCATCGCCTTGGTCGCGGGGAGGAAGCGGGTACCCAGCCCTGCGGCCGGGATCACCGCCTTCGAAATCTGGAAGCCCATGGTCAGACCGTATCCGATCCCCCTTTCGAGGGCATGTCGTCGCTCCGGGGGACACGGGACCCCGCGCGTTCCCGGCGGGAAGCCGCAACCGTACCCCCTCGGTAGACTCCTGCGCATGATCGCCGATCTCGGGAACGAGAAGCGCGCCCTGCGAGCCGAACTCCGGCAGCGGCGGCGCACCCGGACCACGACCGAACGTGACGCGGACACCCAGACCCTGACCGCGACCCTGCAGCGCTTCGTCGAGGAACGCCAGGTGACGTCCCTCGCCCTGTACCTGTCCGCGCCGGACGAGCCGAACGTCCGGCCGTTCCTGAACTGGGCGTTCGGGCAGGGCATCCGTGTGCTGCTGCCCGTCACCCGCGAGGACGGGCTGCTCGACTGGGCCGTGGGTGACGGCGAGAGCGAGACCGAGAGCCTGCTCGGCCTGCCCGAGGTCGTCGGCGAGGTCCTGTCCCCGCTCGCGATCAACGACGTCGACGCGATCCTCGCCCCGGCGGCGGCGGTCGGGCACGACGGCGTCCGCATGGGCTGGGGGCGCGGCTACTACGACAAGACCCTCGGGTCCATGGCGAACCGTCCGCCCGTCTATGCTGTGATCTTCGACGCGGAGTACCTCGACGAGGTCCCGCGCGAACCCCACGACGAACCCGTTGACGGCATCATCACGCCGTCGCGCATCATCACGTTCCGGAGCTGACGTGCCCACCTACTCGTACCGCTGCACCGAGTGCGACAACGCGTTCGACATCAAGCAGTCCTTCTCCGACGCCACCCTGACGGAGTGCCCGGTGTGCGGCGGCGTCCTGCGCAAGGTGTTCTCCCCGGTCGGCGTGACCTTCAACGGTGGCGGCTTCTACCGCACCGACTCACGCCCGGCCCCGAAGTCCGAGGGCTCGTCGAGCACCCCCGCGAAGTCCGAGCCGAAGAAGTCCGAGCCGGCGGGGAAGACCGAGTCGAAGCCCAGCGGCTCGAAGCCCGCCGCGTCCTGACGGGGTCTGCGCTCTGGCGGATACGTTGGGGCGCGTCGCCACTCGGCGGCCGTCCTCGACCCGGAAGGAGACCCTCGCATGAAGGGCTTCAAGGAGTTCCTGCTCCGCGGCAACGTCATCGACCTGGCCGTCGCAGTCGTCATCGGTGCGGCGTTCACCGCGATCGTCACCACGATCGTCAACGCCCTGATCAACCCGCTCATCGGTGCGCTGTTCAACGCGTCGAGCCTCGACAAGGCGCTCATCGTGCACATCCCGACGATCTCCGGGGGTGACGCGAAGCTGATGTTCGGCGCGATCATCGGCGCCGTCCTGAACTTCGTCATCGTCGCCGCGGTCGTGTACTTCGCGCTCGTCGTGCCCGTCAACCACCTGAAGAAGGCGGCGTTCGAGCGCGTCAAGAACGACGAGCAGCAGACCCCGCAGGACGTCCCCCCGACCGACGTCGAGGTGCTGCTCGAGATCCGCGACCTGCTCCGCCCGCAGAACGGCGGCGCGACCAGCACGGGGGCGCACATCGCCCCGTCGAACGCTCCGGAGGGGCCCGGCATCGGCGGCTCGACGAAGCTCTAGCCTGGGGGCCGTCGCAAGACACCGGTGTTCGCGCGCTGCACACCCGCAAACCGCGGTGCGCAGCGCGAACACCGGTGTCTTGCGGAGGGGGCGGCCGCGTCAGGCGGCGGGGACCGCGCGGCGCTTCGCGAACATCGCGACGGCGTACTGGGCGCCGGCGAGCACGTGGCCCGCGGTGCCGAGGTACACGAACACCAGGGCGACGACCCGGACCCACGGCGCGTTCTCGTCGACGGTGTGCACCGCGGAGAACAGCAGCACCGGCAGCCCGACGAACAGCAGAGCGGAGCGGATCTTGCCCGTCCACGTGACGTCGAGGTCCGGGTTGCCGTGGAACAGCACGCTCGACAGGACGACGAGCACCAGGTCGACGAGCACCACGACCGCCACCACCCACCAGGGCAGCAGGCCGACGAGCACCAGGGACAGCACGATCGCGATGATGGCGAGGCGGTCGGCGACGGGGTCGATGGCCTTGCCGAGCTTGGACCCCTGGTCGAACTTGCGGGCGATGAAGCCGTCCGCCCAGTCGCTCACGCCGATCACGACGAGGGCGACGAGCGCCCACCCCGGGTGGCCGGCGACGACGAGGCCGATGAACACCGGGATCAGCACGAGGCGGAACAGCGTGATCAGGTTCGGCCAGGTCTGCCAGTCGGGGCGCTGTCGCGCGGTCTCAGTCATCACGGGCCAGGCTACCGGTTACCAGTGCGGGGGGACGTCGCGTCGGAGCTGGTCGTCGTTCTCACCGTCGCGGTGCCGCGCCGGCTCCGGCGGCGGTGCCGGGTCGTAGCCCGCCACTGGCTGGGTGGTGACGCGTCTGCGGCGCCGCACCGGGCCTCCCGGCTGGTCCGCCGTCTCGCCCCCGTCAGCGGTGGGACGGACGGGAGGCGCGGCTGACGACCCGTCGTCGGCCCGCGTCCACGTGCCCACCAGCTGGTCCGTCTCCGGCGTCACCGGACCGGCGGGCCGCGAGGCCCGGCGGCTCGGCCGAGACGTCATCGCCGGGCGGGGATCGGGGGGATCGAGATCTCCTGCGTGGCGCCGCGGTCGACACCGAGCACGGCGGCGACGGTGTCGGCGACGCGGTCCGGGTCGGAGAACAGCTGGAACGCGTGCACGCGCACGTAGTGCCAGCCGAGTCGGCGGAGCACCTCGGGGCGCAGGCGCAGGGACTCGCGCAGCGATCCCTTGACGAGCGACGCATCGGTCTCGATCGTGACGCACACCCCGCCGTGCGCGGCGACGAGGCCGAGCTTGCCGCGGTGGCCGAGCGCGACCGGGATGCCGCGCATCTCGAGGCGCCGGGCCAGGTCGACGAGCAGCGGGTCGGAGTCGTCCGGCACGTACTCGGCGGTGGTACGGGCGCGCACCTCGGCCAGGATCTCGGCGAGGGCGACGGTGCCGTGGCCCATGCGCTCGGCCTCGATGTCCGACGGCTGGAAGCAGGTGACGATGACCATCGAGCGCCGCGCACGGGTCATCGCGACCGCCAGCAGCCGTTCGCCGCCGGGCTTGCCGAGCGGACCGAAGTCGCGCAGCACGCGGCCGTGCGGGGTGCGGCCGTAGCCGATGGAGAACACGACGCGGTCGCGGCTCTGCGCCACCGACTGCTCGAGCGTCGCCACGATGAACGGCTCGGCACGGTCGCCGATGACGAACTCGGTCAGGTCCTTGTGGCCCTGGGCGGCGGTCAGCACGGCCTGCTCGACGCGCACGGCGTGCTTCGCCGATGCCGTGATGACCATGAGCGACTCGGTCGGGCGGGTGCGGGCGTGGTCGATGACGAGCCGGACCACGCGGTCCACCTCGGCGTCGACGCTCTCGACGGCACCGGACTCGGGGTCCGGCACGGCCTTGCCGTCGCTGACGTAGTCGAGCGCGATCGAGCCGTGGCCGAGGAACGAGCCGGCCCACGGCAGGGACTCGATCTTGCCGCCGTAGAAGCGACGGTTCACGAGCTCGGCCAGGTCCTCGCCGCCGGCGCGGTACGACCGCGACAGCGACAGGGTCGGCAGCAGGGTGGACAGCTTCGCCAGTGCCGAGTCGGCGTGGAACGCGTCGAGCGTGCCCTCGTCGACCTGCAGCGCCCGGTGCTCGGGGTCCACGGCGATGCGGAACGGCGACGGCGTCTGGGTGACGGGGTCGCCGAACACGACGGTCTGCCGGGCACGACGGACGGCACCGACGGTCTCGGCGATCGTCACGGCGCCGGCGTCGACCAGGATCACGGTGTCGAAGGGCATCGTGTCGGCGATCTGCGGCACCTCGTACGGGCTGGCGAGCCAGACGGGTGCGATCGACCGGGACAGGTGCGGTGCGGAGTCCTGCAGCAGGCGCGAGGTGATCGCGCCGTCGCGGAGCTGGGACTTCAGCGCGGTCGCCTCTTCGGGCCAGTCGACGAGACCGACCTTCCAGTTCTCGGCGAGCTGCCACGCCAGGCCCTGGGAGACCCCGGCCGCGTGGGCGTCGTCCACCAGACGGAAGTCGGCCTCGACCCGGTCGAGCATGTCGGTGTTCGCGCCGAGCAGGGCCCGATCGGACTCGAGCATGGTCTCGAGGGCGGACTGCCACCAGGCGAGCTCGAGCTCGGCCGGCACCTGCACGTCCGGCACGTGCCGGTTCGCCAGGTCGGTGATGAGCGGCTCGAGCTGCAGGTCGCGCAGGGTCTGCATGAGTTCGGTGCGCTCCTGCAGGTTGTGCAGGACGTCGGACTCGGCGGCGAGCTCGGCGATGGTCGGGACGAGCTGGTCGACCGGGGTGTTCGCGAGCTGGCGGTCGCGCTCGGTGCGACCCAGCGGCTCGTCGAGTCGCGCCAGGTCCTCGGCGACGTTCGAGAACAGCACCTGGACGTCGGCGATGCCCGTGGGCACCTCGGGGTTCACCCCGGCGGCGACGTAGCGCTGCCAGAGCACCCGCTGCTGCTGGACGCGGGTCAGGGCCTCGTGCAGGTCGGACACGTGCACGCCCGGCCGGACGTACTCGCGAGCGAGCTTCTTGAGCCGGCGACGGTTCGTCGACGACATCGGAGCGCCTTCGCCGCGGGGGGCGGTGGCGGCCACGAGCTCGGACACCGACCGGTCGAAGACCACCGGCAGGAAGCGGTCGAGCGTGTCACGGATCTCGGTGAGCAGGCGCAGGTAGATGCCGAGCTCGTTGATCGTCGTGAACTGGCGCATGTGCGTCGAGCTCACCAGGTCGTGGGCGCGGCGGAGCAGGGTCGGCAGGCCGTCGGCGTCGAGGTCCTTCGCGATGCGGTGCGCACGCTGGGCACCGTCGCTCGAACCGAACTTCGCGCCGTACCAGGGCGAGTCGTCGGGGCCGTAGCGGAACTCACCGAGGTTCGCGGCGCTGACCATCGTCTCGGCGACGCGCGAGCGGCCCTCGACCATGCTCGCGACGGAGGTCTTCGACAAGCGCGCGGTCGTCGACGGTGCGACGGGCAGCAGCGACAGGCGCGAGAGCTCCACCAGGCAGTCGAGCACCGAGACGCCGAAGTCGGGGTCCTTGCGGGTGAGCGAGCCGCGGTAGTCCTTCAGCACCTTGCGCAGGCGGACCAGGGCGTCGTCGACCTCGCGCAGGTTCGGGCGCGCGGCCTTCTCGTTCCGGGCGATGGCACGGACGACGTCACGGCGCAGGGTCGACGGCGTGACCGCGACCCCGGGCAGCTGGACCTCGCCGAAGCGGGCCGCGATGCCCCGCAGGGTGGCGCGGCGCGGGCTCACGACGAGCACGCGCTTGTTCGCGGCGACCAGGCCGCCCAGGGCGTTCACGATGGTCTGGGTGCCACCGGTGCCGGGCAGGGTCTTCACGACGATGGAGTTGCCGGCGGTGATCTGCGCGATCACGTTCTCCTGCTCGTCGTCGGCGTCGAGCAGGAGCGTGTCGGTCTCCGGGCTGCGCTCGTCCGACGGGGTCTGCTCGACCGGGTGGTAGGACTGCTCGACCTGCCACTTCGCGCTCGGGTTGCCGGCAAGGGCATCGAGCACGGGGTGCGACAGGTCGCCGGTGTCCTCGACCATGCCGGTCGCGACCTCGGCGAAGGTCGACACCACGAGTCGGGCGTGCACCGAGAAGCCGGGGATGTGCGCGGTCAGGCCACGCAGGCGGTCGATGACGGGGTTCGGCGTGAACGAGCCGTCCTGCTGCGCGAGCGCCACGAAGGACTGCGCGTCGAGGATCACCCCGAACTGCTCGTGCAGCGCGTCGGCGAGGCCCGGGTTGAGCACCGGTTCGCCGAGCAGGCGCACCTCGAAGTCGCGTCCGTGGCGACGGATCGCCAGGGGGCGCAGGAGCACCGGGCCGCGGAACTGCTCGTCGCCGTGCTTCCAGTCGGCCATGCCGATGCCGAGCTTCACGGCGTCGATGCCGCGCACGGTGGCGAGCTCGGTGCCCTTCGCCTCGACGTGTCCGGCGGCCACGCGGGCGGCACGGAGCGCCACCTCGTCGCGGATCAGGCTGGACAGCAGGGTCGTCTTGCCGGTGATGAACTGCGCGAGACCGCCCGGGTGGGTGGTCGAGAGCTCGATGCGGGCGCGCGGGTGGTCGCTGAAGTGCGTGAGCGGGCTCGTGCCGCCGACCCCGGTCAACTGGGTGCGCCAGCCGTCCCACGTCGGTTCGGCCGCGTTGCCGGCCTGCAACCGCGGATCGCCCAGGCTGATCGCCTGCGGGCTCGTCATCTGCAGCTCCGGGCGGAGCGTGCGGTCCGGCTCGTCGTCGGTCCGTTCCTGGTCCACGTCCTGCTGCTCGTCTCGGTCGTCGTCGGGGCGCGCGCGGGCGCCCTCGACGGGGACGTCGTCGTTCACGTCGTCCTCACCGTCGGTCACCCTGTCCGCTCGCCACACATCCGACACTGTAGGCGGAAGAGGACGGCCTCTCTGGCAATGAACCGAGGTTTCGGGGTTTCCGCAAGGACGTGACCGCCGTCCGACCCGACGTGTGCCGCGTTGGACCCGACGTGCGGCGCGTCCGATCCGACGGCAGCCCCGTCCGGTGTGGTACCAACGGGGCATGGCCATCGACGACCGCACCACTCCGTCCGCCCCCACGCCGAACCGGCGTCGATCGGTCCCCGCCGAGATCTCGCGGTCGTGGCTGCTGGTCTCCGGCACCGCCACCGACCGGTTCGACAAGTCCCAGCGCTCCCGCGCCGACCAGATCATCCTGGACATCGAGGACGCCGTCGACCCCGCCGCGAAGCCCTCGGCCCGGCAGGGCGTCGCCGCCTGGCTCGCCGGCGGCGGCGAGGCCTGGGTGCGCATCAACGACGTCACGACGGACTTCTGGGCGGACGACGTCGAGGAGCTCCGCGGCCTGCCCGGGCTGCAGGGCGTCATGCTCGCGAAGACCGAGTCCCCCGCCCAGGTCACCGACACCTGGCACCGGCTCGGCGGCCAGACGCCGGTGATCGCCCTCGTCGAGTCGGCCCTGGGCATCGAGGAGTCCGTGTCGATCGCCAAGGCGCAGGGCGCGTTCCGTCTGGCCTTCGGTTCCGGCGACTACCGCCGCGACACCGGGACCAGCGCCGACACGCTCGCGATGGCGTACCCGCGGTCGAAGCTGGTCGTCGCCTCGCGCGTCGGCGACCTGCCGGGTCCGATCGACGGACCCACGGTCGGGTCGTCGCACCCGATCCTGCGCGAGCAGTCGCAGGTGGCCGTGTCGCTCGGCCTCACCGGCAAGCTCTGCCTGGACACCGAGCAGCTCCCCGTCATCAACGAGGTCATCTCCCCCACGCCGACCGACGTCGCCTGGGCGCAGGACTTCCTCGACGACTTCGAGGCCCGCGGCCGGGTCATCCGCGACGGTTCCGACCTGCCGCGGCTCGGTCGCGCGCAGAAGATCCAGCGGCTCGCACAGGCGTTCGGGGTCGAGGCGCGGTAGGACTGCACGCATGACCTGGTCCAACGTCCCCGGCCCTCCGCCGCAGTCCTCCTCCGGTCCCACGGACGCGCAGCGCGCGGCCTGGGAGCGCGGTGGCACCACCTTGTTCCCGCCGGCGAAGCTCGCCGACCGGATCTCGACGGTGCTGCTCCTGGTCTTCGGTGCCGTCATGACCGCGATCACGACGGTCGTCGGCATCATCGCGGTCGCCTCGGCCACGACGTCGTGCGACGCGGGGGCAGGGTGCTCGCCAGGCGGCTACTTCGGTGGCGCGGCCATCGCGGTCGGTGGCGCCTTCGTCATCGGGGTCGCGACCATCGTGCTGTCGATCGGCGCGTGGGTCCGACGGAAGCCGTCGTGGTGGATCGCGGCGATCGGCTTCGTGCTCGCGATCATCGTCATCGCCTGGGGCGGGGTCGTGTTCGCGAACGCCGTCGACAGCGGTGCCGCCTCGTCGTCGGTGTCCGCCAGCGTTTGACCGGCGCACACCGACGCCACGCTTCCGACAGGACACGCGTCGTTCGACGCGTGTCCTGTCGGAGAACGCGTGTGCGTTCCAGCCTGGAGGCGCGGGGCGGGCCCGCCACGCGCCTCCAGTCCGCACCGGGGTAGCGTCCCGGGCATGGTGACGGTGTCGCGGACGACGGTCGCGGTGGTCGGCGGCGGCCCCGCAGGGGTCGTCCTCGGGCTGCTGCTCGCCCGCGCCGGCATCGACGTGCGCGTGCTCGAGCGGCACGACGACTTCAACCGGGACTTCCGGGGCGACACGGTGCACGCCTCGACCATCCGTCTGCTCGACGAACTCGGACTCGGTGCGCCGTTCCGGGCGTTGCCGCAGTCACGCCTCGACGACTTCTCGCTGCCGATGCCGGACAGTTCCCGGCTGCTGCTCGGCGACTTCTCGCGCCTCGCCCCTCCGTACGACCACGTGGCGATGGTGCCGCAGTGGGACCTGCTCGACCTGCTCGTGACCGCCGCCCGTCAGGAACCGTCGTTCCGCATCTCGATGGGCCTCGCGGCGACCGGACTCATCGAGGAGAACGGGGTCGTGACCGGGGTCCACCTGCAGCCGAGGGACGGGACCGGCGAACGCGAGGAACTCCGCGCCGACGTCGTGATCGCCTGCGACGGGCGGAACTCGGTGCTGCGTCACGCCGCCGGGCTCGTGCCGCGTGCGTTCCGGGTGCCGTTCGACACCTGGTGGTTCCGCTTGCCCAGGCACCCCGGGGACGCGGCGAGCGCCCTCACCCCCGCGTTCTCGGACCGGGACGTGCTGCTGAGCTTCCCGCGGCCGGAGTACCACCAGGTCGCGTACTTCGCGCCGAAGGGTTCGGACCCGGCACTGCGCACTGCAGGGGTGACGGCCTTCCGGGCCCGTGTGGCGCGGCTCCGACCGGACTTCGCGGACCGGGTCGACGCGATCGCCTCGATGGACGACGTGCACGTGCTCGACGTCCGCATGGACCGCCTGCGCCGGTGGTGGCGTCCGGGGCTGCTCTGCATCGGGGACGCCGCGCACGCGATGTCACCGGCTGGCGGGGTCGGCATCAACCTCGCGGTGCAGGACGCCGTGGCGACCGCGACGATCCTGGTGCCGGCGCTCCGACGGGGGCTCCGTGGTGCGGGACTCGACCATGCGCTCGCAGCCGTCCAGCGTCGCCGGACCCCGCCCGCCGCCCTGGTGCAGGCCGCGCAGGCGGTGCTGCACCGGGTCGTGTTCGAGCGCGCCTTCGCCGGACACCTGCAGGACGGTCCGCCGCTGCTCCCGGTGCTGCTCGCCCGCTGGGTCCCGCCGGTCCGAGGGCTCTACGCCCGCGGCATCGCGTTCGGTCCGCTGCCGGAACACGCACCGCCGTGGGCCCGTCGATGACCGAGGCTCGTGGCGCGTCGGTGTGGGAACTGGGCGTCGGCGTCCGAGCCGGGCGCATGCTGGGCCGATGAAGCAACGAGTCATCGGAGACGTGTCCGTCAGTGCCATCGGTCTGGGCGGGATGCCCATGTCGATCGAGGGCCGACCGGACGAGCGTCAGTCCATCGCCACGATCCACGCAGCGCTCGAGAACGGCGTCACGCTCATCGACACCGCCGACGCGTACCACCTGGGCGGCCACGACGAGGTGGGGCACAACGAGGAGCTCATCGCGCGGGCCGTCCGGGAGTTCCACGACGACACCTCGGACGTGCTCATCGCGACGAAGGGCGGACACCTGCGTCCCGAAACCGGCAACTGGGCGCAGAACGGGCACCCGGAGTACCTGAAGGAGGCGGCGAAGGCCTCGGCGAAGCGGCTCGGCGTCGAGCAGATCGGCCTGTACCAGTTCCACCGCCCCGACCCGGCCGTGCCGTACGCCGACTCGATCGGGGCGCTCGCCGAGCTGCTCGACGAGGGCGTCATCCGGATGGCGGGCATCTCGAACGCCGACCCCGACCAGATCCGCACCGCGAACGAGGTCCTCGGCGGTCGACTGGCGTCGGTGCAGAACCAGTACTCGCCGAAGTTCCGGTCGAGCGAGCCCGAACTCGAACTGTGCGACGAGCTCGGCATCGCGTTCCTGCCGTGGAGCCCTCTCGGCGGCATCGGGAGCGCGGCGGACCTCGGCACGGCGTTCGAGGACTTCGCGTACATCGCCCGTGACCGCGGGGTCACCCCGCAGGTCATCGCCCTGGCGTGGGAGCTGCAGAAGAGCGACGTCGTCGTGCCGATCCCTGGTGCGTCGCGGCCGCAGTCGATCCTGAACTCGATCACGGCGCCGACCGTGCGGCTGCGGCCGGAGGACGTCGCACGTCTCGACGCGTCGCAGGCGGCAGCCGCCTGACGCGGTCCCCCGGGATGCACGACGCCCCGCCGCTCCTTCGCAGGAGGGCGGGGCGTCGTCGTGTTCCGTGCCCAACGGCAGCCGCTCAGCTCTTGGCGGGGCAGACCGCCGAGACCTGGTCGAGCGTGGTCTGCACCTCGGTCTGGGCCTTCGTGACCTCGGCGGAGTCCTCGGCCGCGCCGGAGCGGATGGCGGAGCTGTAGCCCTTCGCCGCGCCGGAGAAGTCCTCGAACGTGTCGTGCACCTGGTCGTTCGAGACCTTCGTCAGCGCCGAGTCGATGCGCTGGACGAACTCGTCGACGAGCGCCGCACGGGCCTTCGGCTCGGCCGGGGCAGAGCTCGAACCCTGCTCCTTGAGGAACGACGCGAGTTCGTTCTCGAGCAGGGAGCAGGCTTCCCCCTTGGTCTGGGCGGGTGCTGCGGCGGCGGTCTTCGAGGCCGACGGTGCGCTGGACGAGCCCGAGCCACCGCCGGACGAGCCACCGTCGGACGAGCCACCGTCGCCGCCCGAGCAGCCGGCGAGCAGCGTGAGTGCGAGGCTGGCGGTGGCCAGCGCGATGAGCTTCTTGGGCATGGTGGAGAGTCCCCCTCGATCTGTCCGCACTCCCCCGGATGAGGTGCAGATCCGTCATCGAGCGTACAGGGAACGTCCACACGGAGACCGGCGGCGGTTGTGGGCGACCGGCAGCCGACCGGAGGCACGTGGCGCGTACCGTCGAGGGCATGCGAGCCATCACGTTCGACGACGCTTCCATGTCCGTCACCGACCTGCCCGACCCGGAACCCGGCACGGACGAGGTCCTGATCGAGGTCGCCGCGGCCGGTGTCAACAACGCCGACCTGCAGCAGCGCGCCGGGAACTACCCGCCGCCGCCCGGAGCGTCGGAGATCCTCGGCCTCGAGGTCTCCGGCACCGTGCGGGCCGTCGGTGCGGGCGTCACGACCGTGGCGGTGGGCGACCGGGTGTGCGCGTTGCTCTCCGGCGGCGGGTACGCGGCACTCGTTGTCGCACCGGTCACCCAGGTGCTGCCGGTCCCCGAGGGCGTCGACCTGGTCGAGGCGGCCGGCCTCCCTGAAGCCGCCTGCACCGTCTATTCCAACATCGGCATGCTCGCCGGGCTCCGCCCCGGGCAGACGCTCCTGGTGCACGGCGGTACGGGCGGCATGGGGTCCCACGCGGTGCTGTGGGCGAAGGCCCTCGGAGCGACGGTCATCGCGACGAGCGGCGGTGACCGCAAGGTCACCGCGTCCCGTGACCTCGGCGCCGACCTGGTCATCGACCACCGCACGGAGGACTTCGTGGAACGCGTCATGGCGTTCACCGACGGGGTCGGCGTCGACGTGGTGCTCGACGTCGTCGGACCGTCCTACCTGGAGCGGAACCTGCAGGCCCTCGCCCCGAACGGGCACATCGCGGTCATCGCCTCGGGCAGCGGCCGCACCGCCGAACTCGACTTCGGGGTGCTGATGCGGAAGCGCGCGACGATCAGCGGCACGACCCTGCGCGCGCGGCCGCTCGCCGAGAAGGCCGCCATCGTCGAGGCGGTCCGCTACAACGTCTGGCCGCTGGTCGCCGACGGCCGGGTGCGCCCGGTCATCGACTCGGTGCTGCCCCTGGCCGAGGTCGAGGAGGCCCACCGCCGTGTGCGCGACGGCGAGGTGATCGGCAAGGTGCTGCTGACGCCCTAGGCGTGCACGCGAGACAGGAACTCGACGAGGGCCGGGTGCTGCGGGTGGTCGAGGACATCGGCGGGGGACCCCTGCTCGACGACCTCGCCGCGGTGCAGGAACACGATCCGGTCGGCGACGTTCCGCGCGAAGTGCATCTCGTGCGTTGTCATCAGGATCGTCGAACCCTGCCGCTTCAGCTCGGTGACCAGGTCGAGCACCTCGCCGACGAGCTGCGGGTCGAGCGCACTCGTGACCTCGTCGAGCAGCAGGAGTTCCGGGTCCGACGCGATCGCCCGGACGATGGCGACGCGCTGCTGCTGCCCGCCGGACAGGCGGTCGGGGTACGCGTCGGCGAACGAAGCGAGGCCGATCCGGTCGAGCAGGCGGCGCGCAGTGTCCTCGGCCTGGGCTCGTCCGATGCCGTGCACCTGGCGGGAGGCGAGCGTGACGTTGTCGAGCACGCTCATGTGCGGGAACAGGTTGAACTGCTGGAACACCACGCCGATGCGCGCCCGCACGGCGTCGACGGCGATGCGCGGGTCGGCGATGTCCGTGCCCTGCAGCAGGATCTCGCCGTCGTCGATGCCCTCGAGCAGGTTGACCGTCTTGAGCAGCGTCGACTTGCCGGAGCCCGAGGCCCCGATGACGCAGATGACCTGGTGGCGGTGGACCGTCAGGTCGATCCCGCGCAGGACCTCGTGCTCGCCGAAGGCCTTGCGCACCCCGCGCAGTTCGAGGACCGCGGCGTCCGTACCGGTCGCACCACGGGCCTCCAGGCCGGCCTCGCTCATACGGTCCCTCCGATCTGCTCGCGCCGCTGCTGGCGACGCGCGATCGCGTCCGTGACGCGGATCAGCGGCAGGCTGATCACCACGAACAGCAGTCCGGCGACGAAGTACGGCGTGAAGTTGTAGGTCTCGGCCTGCGCGATCTGGGCGGAGCGGACCGCATCGACGGCACCGAGGATCGACACCAGACCGACGTCCTTCTGCATCGACACGAAGTCGTTCATCAGCGCCGGCGTGACCTTGCGGATCGCCTGCGGCAGCACCACGAGCCGCAGGGTCTTGGCGTGCGAGAGTCCGAGCGACCGGGCGGCCAGGCGCTGCGAGGGGTGCACGGCCTCCATGCCGGCCCGGAGCACCTCGGCGATGTAGGACGAGTAGGTCAGGGTGATCGCAATCGTGCCCCAGACCTCGGCGGGGAGCCGCGGGAACACCCCGAGCCCGGGGATGCCGTAGCCGACCAGGTAGAGCACGATGATGAGCGGCAGGCCGCGGAACAGGTCCGTGTAGCCGGTCGCGAGCATCCGCAGCGGGAAGAACACCGGGTTGCGCAGGCCGCGGACGACCGCGAGCAGCGTGCCGAAGACGGCGACGCCGATGGCGCTGAAGAACAGGATCCGGACGTTCAACCAGAGGCCCAGCAGGATGTCCGGGAACGTGTCGACCGCGGTCTCCGGGTCGAAGAACGACTGCTGCACCGCCGCCCACCCGGGGGTGTTCACGACGCCGAAGTACACGACGGCGAGCACGACCAGGGTGGAGACGACCGACAGCACGACCGAGCGACGGCCACGCTGTCGACGGTAGAGCCGACGCTCGAGCTCGACCTGGCTCGGCGCGGGTGCGGCGACCGGGGTGCCGGCCCCTGCTGGCAGGGTCATCCGGTTACTTCAGGACCGGCGTGCCGGTCTCCGACGACAGCCACTTCGTCTGCAGGTCCTGCAGGGTGCCGTCGTCGTCGAGGGTCTGCAGGGCCTTGTCGACCTTGCTCGTGAGCTCCGAGTCCTTCGGCAGGACGAAGCCGAACTGGTCGCCCTCGCCGTCGGACGGGAACTGCGCGGACACGGTGCCGTCGTCGACCTGCGCCGAGGCCATGTAGAACGCCGTCGGCAGGTCGGTGACGATCGCGTCGATCTGCCCCGACTTGAGCGCGAGCACGGCGTCGTCGTTGGAGTTGAACACCTGCGGGGTGACCCCGAGGACGTCCTTCACGCTCGCGATGCTCGTCGAACCGGTCGCGACACCGATCGCGTCCTGCTTGAGCGCGGCGATCGTGGTGTCGCCGGCGGCCTTCGACCCGGACGTCGTCACGACCGCCTGTGTCGTCGTGTAGTACGCACTCGACATGTCGACGGCCTTCTTGCGCTTCGCGTCGATCGAGAACTGCTGGACGTTGAGGTCCCAGTCCTTCGGACCCGGCGCGATGGCGCTGTCGAAGGTGCTGCGCTTCCACACGACGTCCGACTTGCTGTAGCCCATCTCCTTCGCGACCGCGTAGGCCAGGGCGGACTCGAAGCCCTTGCCGGACTGCGGCTTGTTGTCCTCGACCCAGGGCGAGTAGGCCGGGTCACCGGTGGCGATCGTGAGCTTGCCGTCGGTCACGGTGCCGTCGGCGTTGCTGCTGCCCCCGGCGGAGCAGGCCGACAGGGTGAGGGCGGCGACCGCGGCGGTGGCGACGGCGAGGGTGAAGCGGAGGGGACGGGTCACGGTCGGGCCTTCGTGCGAGGGGGGTGGGGGCAGGTCGCAGTGTACTTCGCGGTGGGATACCAATGCGAAACGGTGTCGCGGGGCTACTCGGCGGCAGAGTCCCCATCGTCGGCCATCGTGAAGTCGTCGAACGAGAAGCCCGGCGACACCAGGCAGCTCAGCAGCACCTCGCCGTCGCCCGGCAGCGTCCGCTGCCACACCCCGCCGCGCACGAACGCCTGCGCGTCGTTCACCCGGTCACGTCCGGCGTCCGGGCCGAGGGTGATCGTCGCGCCGGCCTCGGGGACATCACCGTCGCCGCCGAGCTGCAGGTCGACGGTGTCCGGCCCGTGCCACATCCAGATCTCGTCGCTCGTGACCCGGTGCCAGGCGGAGGCCTCGCCCGGGGGCAGCAGGAAGTGGATCAGCGTGGCGGCGGGACGCTCCCCTGCGGGGGTGGTGACCGTCGCCGGCGAGGTCCAGGTGCGGACGTACCAGCCACCCTCGGGGTGCGGTTCCATGCCGAGGGCGATCGCGCGCTTCGGCACGTCGAGCCACTCGATCAGCTCACCCGTGACGGTTCGGCGTGCGGCCATGCCGGGGTGGGGTGCGGACTCGGTCATCGTTCCTCCTGGGGACGATCGGGGATGGCGGCCGACGGCGTCGGCAGGCCGGTCAGTGCTCCGTGGACAGCGCGGACCACACCACGGATCACGGTGGCGGCAGCCCACCCGGCGCCGTCCTCGACGAGCTCGGCGAGCGCGTCCGGCACGGTGCGGGCATCGACGTCGAAGACCGCCAGGTCGGCGCGCGCCCCCACGGCGAGGTGCCCGATGCGGTCCGGCCCGACAGCGAGCCCCATCGCGTGCGCACCACCGAGGGTCGCCGCTGCGAGCAGCCGCTCGTGCAGGTCGCGGTGCCCGTAGCCCTGGGCGCGGGCGATCCGGTGCAGTGCGGTGACGTCGGCCATCAGGTCGAGGGACGGCGACGACGACAGGGAGTCGGTGCCGATCGCGATCGGGCTGCCCTCGCGCAGGTAGTCGGCGACGGGCGGCGGGTCGAGGCCGATGACGGCGTTGGAGCGGGGGCACAGCGCCACCGCGGTGCCCCGGGCGCGCAGGAGCGCGCGGTCCGCGGCGGTCATGTAGACGCCGTGGGCGATGTGGCAGTCCGGGCCGAGCACACCGAGGCGGTCGACGAACGCGGTCGCGCTGGCGCCGAACCCGAGGGCCCGGAGCGCCCGGAACGACGGCACGTTCGCCAGGTGCCAGTCGTTCCCGTGCCCGACGCCGTCGACCCCGTCGAGCCCGGGGACCGGACCGAGTGCGATGCGCTCCCCCTCGAACGCCGCTTCGCCGAGGTGCAGGTGCAGCCGCAGGCCGCGCTGCCGCACGATGTCGGGGAGTTCGAGCAGCGGGGCGACCTCGAGGGAGTACGGCGCGTGCGGCGACAGGCCCGCACCGGGTGTCGTGGGGATCCGGTCGAGTTCGTCGAGCACCTGGTCGCGACCGTGCGACTGCCAGGCGTCGTTCTCCCAGTCCATCACCTCCCAGTACGCGATGCCGCCGAGTCCGGCGTCCTGCAGCGCGGTGGAGGCCTCGATGTCGGTGACGATGTCCGCGATGCTCGTCACGCCGGCCAGGATCGACGCCCGCGCACCGTCCGCCGCTTCGGCCCGCCAGTCGTGTGGTTCGGCGTAGTCGGCGTTGAACGCAGCGGCCCAGTCCTCGAATCCGTCGTACTGGCGCTGGCCGACACTGGCCATGCCGGTGTACTGCAGGTGCGAGTGTGCGTTCACGAGCCCCGGCAGCAGCGCACCGCGCCACTGCCGCTCGGTGAAGGTGGCGCCGGACGCGGCGAGCTGGTCGATCACCCACGACCGGTCGCCGACGTGCAGGATGCGGCCGTCCTGCACGGCCACCGCGCCGTCCGCGATCGGCGGCGCGGTCATCGGGACGACGACGCGCGCCGAGTGCACGGTGACGGGCGACTGCTGGGCGCTCATGCCGGGTCTCCGAAACGGTGGGTCCGGACGTCCGGCTCGCGGTCTCGAGGGTGCTCGGCAGGAAGGACTGGGCCCACGCCGCCGGTTCCGGGCTGACGCGCCAGCGGCAGCTCGGCCGTGCCGGTGGGGAGAGGCACGGGTCGGCTCCCGAACGCGGCGAGCGCCGCGCGGGCGGTCACGTCGTCGACCGCGGGGTCGATCGGCACGACGGCACGCTCCAGCTCGTCGCCGCGCTCGAGGAGCATCCGGACGGCGCCGAGCTGCACGGCGAACGACAGGTCCATGATCTCGACCGGGTTGCCCTCGGCCGCGGTGATGTTGATGCAGCCGCCGTCGTCGAGGACGATCGGTCCGCCGTCGGCCCCGGGGAGCACGAACCGCTCGGCCTTCGGCCCCACGCTCTGGCGCTCGGCCCCGGCGGCGAGGGCGTCGTCGATGGCGATCTCCTGGTCGACCCCTCCGGCGACGGCCAGGACAGCACCGTCCGCGCAGGCACGGAGCACGTCGAGGTCGATGGTGTCCCGGACGCCGGTGGCGCTCATCACGAGGTCGGCGTCGCGGACCGCCTCGACGAGCGGGACCACTGCGTACCCGGCGAAGCGCGCCTGCAGGGCGCGGACCGGATCGGTCTCGGCGACCGTCACCCGGAACCCGAGGGCGGCGAGCACCAGGGCGACCCCCTCGCCGACGTGCCCGAACCCGGCGACGACCGCCGCGCCTCCCGGCATCACCCGGTGCGCACCGGACGCGAGCCCGTCGACCAGGTCGTGCACCGCGAACACCGTCGACTGCCCGGTGCCGTACCGGTTGTCGAAGAACGTCTTGGTGCGGGCGTCGTTCACGGCGACCACGGGGATGCCGAGCTCGCCGCGCGCTGCCAGCACACGCAGGGGCCGCAGGCCGCTCGTGGTCTCCTCGGCGGCGCCGAGCATCGTCGGCAGCAGGTCGGGGCGTTCCTGGTGGGCGAGCCGGATGACGTGCGAGCCGTCGTCGAGCAGGATGTGCGGCGCGGTGTCGAGCATCGCGAGGGCCAGCTGCTTCTGCTCGGGGAGCGTCGCCGTGCTGCTCGCGAAGACCCTCAGTCCGGCGGACCGCAGTGCCCTGGCGACGGCGTCGTCGGTCTCGTCGGCGTGGGCGTAGACGACGACCTCGGCACCGGCGTCACGGAGCAGCAGGCTCAGCACCGCCGTCTTGGGCTCGAGGAACATCGCGACGCCGATGCGTGTGCCGCGCAGGAGTCCACCGTCGCGGAGTTCGGCGGCGACCGAGCGGGCGACCGGCATCGACCGTCGTGCCCAGCGCAGGCGGGCGTCCGCCGCGGGGTCGTCCTCGGGGTCGCGGCCGGTGGAGACGAGGAAGACGTCGTCGGACAGCATCGGGACGGCGAGCACGCCGGGTCGGGCGGGTGCGACGGGGCCGAAGGCGTCCTCGTCGACGGCGGGCATGTACCGGCCGGCGTCGATGACGACCAGGGTCGCGCCGCGCGGGCGGTCGGCGGCCTGCTCGACCGCGGGGGTCGATTCGTCGGGCGTCCCGAGGCACCAGAGCTGGTCGACGAGGTCGGACGGCTGGCGCTGGTTCGGCTGCTGCGGCTCGGCTTCGCGGGCACCGAGTGCGGTCAGCAGGCGCCGGAGTGCGTCGGTGTCACGGGGGTCACCGCCGACGATGCGGAACCGGCGTGCGGCGATGAGCAGGTTGGTCGCCGCGGCGAAGCGCCGGACGGCCGCCGAGGCCCAGGCCAGCGTCTCGGCGTCGGGTGCTGGCGGCATGTGCCAATCGTAGGGCGACCGGCGGCGGCGACCGGGCTCAGCGCAGGTGGCCGGGTCCGGGCGTCGTGTCCCAGCCGTCGGGCGCCGGCTCGGCCGGGGTCCGCCCGCGGTGGTGTCGGAGCACACCGACGAGCACGGCCACCCCGATCAGGCTCACGATCGCGAGCCCGATCACGTAGACGGTCGTCACGATCCCGCCGACCGCCGCAGGGACCATGCCGTACTGCGCGGCCGAGAACGGGACCCCGGACACGACGAACGCGATCACCGTGGCGATCGTGCCGTTGGCGTCCCACAGCCCGTGCAGCACCGAGACCACCACGTACGCCACGATCGGCGGCCACGACCAGCGGAAGCGAGCGCGTCCGGTGGCTGCGCCGAACAGCACCGCACCGAGGATCGCGGTCCAGAGCACGTGTCCGACCGGCGCCAGCACCGCGCGGACCACCTCGGTCTGCAGGAGCGACGCCAGGTCGATCCCCCGGGCCGTGATCGCCGCGTTGAAGGCGTAGCCGGCGGACTCGAACGCGGCGAACCCGGCACCGATCGTCGCGCCGAGCAGCGCACCCTGCCTCGCCGTCTTCGGGCGGACGCGCCACCCCACGACGACGAGCAGGACGCCCTTCACGAACTCCTCGACGAACCCGACGACCAGGTACAGCCCGACTCCCTGCTCCAGGTCGGCCTCGAGCAGCGACGCCCCGAGCACCCCGAGGATCCCGCCCACGAAGAACGCCGTGACGAGCTGCATGGTGCTGACCGTGCCGGTGACCCGTTCGATCACGAACAGCACGACGGTGAACGGCACGAGGAAGCTGCCGAGCAGGATGATCGTCGGCACGAGGTTCGTGTTCTGCGTCGACACCGTGACGATGATCGTGACGACCCACAGCACGAAGCCGACGAGCAGGGTCTTCCACCACCAGCCGTGGCGGTGGTGGGGGTGTGCGACGGGCGTGTCCCAGGGCAGGCTCATGGGCACATCGTGCTCCGGCGGGGGCGAGGAGCGTCACGGGAATGCCCGGCGGTGCTCCGACGTACTCTCTGCACATGAGCGAAGCGACGACTGCCCCCGACCGCGTGACCATGTTCGGTGCCGACTGGTGCCGCGACTGCCGTCGGTCCAAGGCGCTGCTCGACACCCTCGGCGTGGACTACGAGTACGTCGACGTGGAGCAGGACCTGTCCGCGGCGGACCGCGCCGAGGCGATCAGCGGCCGGAAGAACATCCCCGTCGTGGTGCTGCCGAACGGCAAGCACTTCGTCGAGCCGTCCGACGCCGAGCTGCGGGCCGAGCTCGAGGCCTCCGGCGTCGTCTGAGCGGCGTTGGCCGCTGCGACTCCACGCGCTCGGCGACACCTCACGCGCCGCAGCGTCCGTGCGGTGTCGTTGAGCGCGAAAGGTCGTCGCACCGGCGGCACCGGCGACCGCCGAGCGGACATCGGATGAATCGGGCATCATGAGCGCGTGATCATCGACGCTCACCACCACCTCTGGGACCCCGCCGACCGGCCGTACCCCTGGATGGACGACTCGGTCGCCCCGATCCGCCGTCCGTTCGACGTCGACGACCTGCGCGCCGCCGTCCGGAGCACCGACGTCGCCCGGACGATCGTCGTGCAGGCCGTGCACGACCCCGACGAGACCGCGTGGCTCCTCGAGCAGCCCGAGCCGGTCGCCGGGGTCGTCGGCTGGGTGAACCTGACCGCCCCGGACGTCGTCGACCAGCTCGCCGCCCTCATCGCGCGACCCGGCGGCGACCGGCTGGCCGGCAACCGGCTGGCCAGCAACCCCCTGGTCGGCAACCGCCTGGTCGGCATCCGGCACCAGGCGCAGGACGAACCGGACCCGGACTGGCTCGCCCGGCCCGAGGTCGTCCGCGGGGTCCGCGCCGTGGCCGCCGCCGGCCTGGTGTTCGACGTGCTCGTCCGCGCGCGCGAGCACCGCGCTGCCCTCGCGCTGCTCGACGCCGTGCCCGAGGGGTCGTTCGTCCTCGACCACGCCGGCAAACCCGACATCGCGGGCGGGGACCCCGGGTGGCCGGGCCGGATCGACGACTTCGCCGTGCGTCCGAACGTGGCCTGCAAGGTGTCCGGACTGTTCACCGAGGCCGGCCCGGAGTGGCGACGGGAGCCCGTCGACCGGTACGCCCGGCAGGTGATCGAGTGCTTCGGCCCGGAGCGGTCGCTGTTCGGGTCCGACTGGCCGGTCTCGACGCTCGCCACGACGTACGACGACGTCGTGTTGCGGACCTCCGAAGCGCTGGGCGACCTGTCCCCGGACGAACGGCAGGCGGTCCTCGGCGGGACGGCGGAGCGCACCTACCTGCACGGCAGGAACCTCAGCACCCGGAACCTTGTCGGAGCCCCGGACCAGACATAGGATGTTTCTGGTTGCGCTGGTGCAGCCGGAGAGCGAGGAACGATGCAGTTCGCACGACTCGGCCCCGCGGGCGGCGAGACCCCCGTCGCGGTCGACTCCGACGGCGAGGTCCTCGACCTCCGCCCGATCACGACCGACATCAGCGGGGCGTTCCTGGCGTCCGACCCGGTCACCCGCGTCCGGCACGCGCGCAGCGCCGGGGACGTCCGAGCGCTCCCCGACGCCGAAGGTCTGCGCCGCGGCGCACCCGTGGCACGGCCCGGCAAGGTCGTCTGCATCGGCCTGAACTACCGCGACCACGCCGCCGAGACCGGTGCCGAGATCCCGACCGAGCCGATCGTGTTCATGAAGGACCCGATGACGGTGATCGGCCCGGACGACGAGGTCCTGATCCCCCGCGGCAGCGAGAAGACCGACTGGGAGATCGAGCTCGCCGTCGTCATCGGGCGGACCGCCCGCTACTGCGACTCCGACGAGGCCGCGAGCGCCTGCATCGCCGGCTACGCCATCGCGAACGACGTCTCCGAGCGGGCCTTCCAGCTCGAGCGCGGCGGGCAGTGGGACAAGGGGAAGTCCTGCGAGACGTTCAACCCGCTCGGCCCGTGGCTGGTCACACCCGACCAGGTCGACCCGGCGGCGCTCGCACTCCGGCTCACCGTCAACGGCGAGGTACGGCAGGACGGCACCACCGCCGACATGATCTTCCGACCCGTCGAGATCGTCCGGTACCTGTCGCAGTTCATGGTGCTGTACCCGGGCGACGTCATCAGCACGGGCACCCCGGCCGGGGTCGCCCTCGCCGGGCACGCGCCGTACCTGCGGCCCGGCGACGTGGTCGAGCTCACCGCCGACGGGCTCGGCTCGCAGCGCCAGACAGTGGGAGCAGCCTGATGACCGACACCACCGACCAGACCGGCACGACCGGGACGCCCGGCACCCACGCGGGTCTCCGCGCGATCGTCACCGGCGGCGCCTCCGGCATCGGCGCGGCCATCGCGACCGCACTGCAGGAGCGTGGCGCAGCGGTCGCGGTGCTCGACCTGCAGCCGTCCACCGCCGAGGGACTCGTTTCCGTCACCTGCGACGTGTCGTCCGACGGGTCCGTCCGTGCCGCCGTCGCCTCGGCCGTCGACCAGCTCGGCGGTCTCGACGTGCTCGTGAACAACGCCGGCATCGGCGCCCAGGGGACGGTCGAGGACAACACCGACGACGAGTGGCGCCGCGTGTACGAGGTCAACGTGCTCGGCGCCGTGCGCCTGTCCCGCGCCGCGCTCCCCCACCTCCGGGCCTCCGACAGCGCGAGCATCGTCAACACGTGCTCCGTCGCGGCCACCGCCGGACTGCCCCAGCGCGCGCTCTACTCCGCCACGAAGGGTGCGATCTCCGCACTCACCCGGGCGATGGCGGCCGACCACGTCCGCGAGGGCATCCGCGTCAACGCCGTCAACCCCGGCACCGCCGACACCCCGTGGATCGCACGGCTCCTGTCGTCCGCCGACGACCCGGCCGCCGAACGCGCCGCGCTCGAGGCGCGTCAGCCGCACGGCCGCCTGGTGCAGGCGGCGGAGGTCGCCGAGGCGGTCGCCTACCTGACGAGCCCGCTCGCCCGGTCGACGACGGGTGTCGAGCTGGCGGTGGACGGCGGGATGCAGGCGCTCCGGCTGCGGCCGGCCTGATGGTCGCTGCACGGCTCCGCCGCACCGGCCTGGAGGCCCGTCCCGGGTATCGTCGGCACGTCCCGTCCCGCACGCGGCCGGGTCCACAGGAGGTGGTGACGTGGCGTCGTTGACCGACGATGCGATCGCACGCATCCAGCAGATGATCGTGAGCGGCGAGCTCCAACCCGGCCAGCGCCTCCCGCCCGAGAAGGAACTGAGCGAGTCGCTCGGGCTGTCGCGGAACAGCCTGCGCGAAGCGGTGAAGGCGCTCGAGCTCATCCGCGTGCTCGACGTCCGGCGCGGCGACGGCACGTACGTGACGTCGCTCGAACCGGGCGTCCTGCTCGAGGCGGTGTCGTTCGTCGTCGACATGCACCACGACCGGTCGCTCGTCGACCTGCTCGAGGTGCGCCGCATCCTGGAACCGGCGTCCGCCGTCCTGGCGACGGCCCGCGCCACGGAGCAGCAGATCGACGAGCTCGCGACCCTGATGCAGTCCGTCGCCGAGGACACCGGCGTCGAGGACCTCGTCGCCCACGACCTGCTCTTCCACTCGACCATCGCGGGCATCGGCGGCAACCAGTACCTGTCCGGGCTGCTCGACGCGCTGTCGAGCAAGACGGTGCGGGTGCGGGTGTGGCGCGGCCTGACGCAGAACGGGTCGGTGCAGCGGACCCTCGACGAGCACGCGGCCATCGTCGACGCGATCCGACGCCGGGACCCGCAGCTCGTGCAGGCCCTCGTCGTGTCGCACGTCGAAGGTGTCGAGCGCTGGTTGCGGCGCTCACTCGACTGAACCCGGCAGTCCTCCCAGGAAGGCAGGAGTTGTGTCGGTCCTCGGCCCTGACTCCGGCAACCATGCCGCGGCAACCGCACCCACGAGGAGGAAACCGTGCTCGGTCTCATCATCAGCTTGATCATCATCGGACTCATCGCCGGCGCTCTCGCCCGGCTCATCATCCCCGGCAAGCAGAACATCGGCATCCTCATGACGATCGTCCTGGGCATCGTCGGTTCGTTCGTCGGCGGGTTCCTCGGGTTCCTGATCTTCCAGCACGACCCGATGGACGGCTTCTTCCAGCCGGCCGGCATCATCGGCTCGATCATCGGCGCAATCATCGTGCTGTTCATCTACACGCGCGTCGCCGGCCGCGGTTCGCGTCGCTAGGCAGAACGCAGCCGGTCCGACCGGCGCACCACCGAATTCACCCCGAACCGCGCAACCGCGTGGTTCGGGGTGAATTTCGTCGTGCGCAGGTCAGGCGTCGAGCAGCCCGGCCGCGCGCAGGTCGTCCCACAGCGCCTCCGGCACGTCGACGGCGGCTCGTGCGACGTTCGAGCGCACCTGGTCGGCGGACTGCGCGCCGAGGGCGATCGCCGCGACCGCCGGGGCACGGCGCGGGAACGCCAGCGCAGCCTCGGGCAACGTGACTCCGTGGCGTTCACACACGTCGGCGATGGCGTTCGCCCGGTCGATGAGCGCCGCCGGGGCCTCGGCGTAGTCGTAGGTCGACCCCACCGCGGGTCGCTCCTGCCCGAGCAACCCCGAGTTGTAGACACCGACCGCCACCACGGCGACGCCGAGCTCAGCGCACCGCGCCACCAACGCCGCCCCGGGCTGCTCGAGCAGGGTGTACCGACCAGCGAGCATGACGACGTCGCAGAGCCCGGTGTCGACGGCCGCCGACAGCGCCTCGACCGAGTTCGACCCGACCCCGACCGCCCGCACCACGCCCTCGTCACGCAGCTCGGCGAGCGTCGGGAGCGCCTGGGTCAGGCCGTCGGTGAGCGAGTAGACGTCCGGGTCGTGCAGGTAGGCGACGTCGACGTGGTCGAGCCCGAGCCGTCCGAGCGACTCGTCGAGCGACCGCCGCACGCCCGACGGCGACGGATCCCACTGCCGCACGGTGTCGTCCGGCACCGCGAAGCCGCCGGAGGCCAGGTCGTCGCCGTCGCCACGGCCCGGCACGAGCAGCCGTCCGACCTTGGTCGACACGAGGAAGTCCTGCCGGGGGCGTCCGGCGAGCGCCACCCCGAGTCGTCGTTCGGACAGGCCGAGGCCGTAGTGCGGCGCGGTGTCGAACCCGCGCACGCCGGCGTCCCAGGCGGCGTCGACCGTAGCGCGGGCGTCGTCATCGGACACCGGCCGGAGCAGGTTGCCGATCCCGGCGCCGCCCAGCCAGAACGGTCCACGGTCGAGCTCCTGGGCGAGGTGCGTCATACCTGTCCTTCCAGGGTCCAGACGAGCGGGATCCCGTCGTCGTCGCCCGAGTAGTCGTCGTCCGCCTCGAGCAGGGGGTTGATCACCGCCTGCCAGGCCTCGTTCACCGGGTCGTCCGCCAGTGCGCGACGCATCGCACGGTAGTCCTCGACCTCGATCAGGTGCACCAGGTCCGGTCCGTCCCGCCAGATGCTCCAGTTCGACACCCCGGCGGAGCGCAGCCGGTCGGCCAGTGCGGGCGGGATCGCCGCGTGCGCCTGCTCGTAGTCGGACTCCCGTCCGGGCCGCAGCCGGGTGCGCGAGAGGATCCGCTGCATCAGTCGCGCAGGAACAGCTCGACGACGGGCACGGCGACGTCGGGCCGCACGATCGGCAGCGTCAGGGTGAGCGTGCCGGCGGGCTGGCCGCCGAGACCGGTGTTCTGCGCCCGGGTGCTCGGCGGGATCTCGCGGAAGTGGATCTCCGACGCGTCGTTGAGCAGCTGCGCGTACGCCACCCGGCCGGCGAGGTCCGGCAGGTGCACGTGCTCGAACGGCCACGCGAACAGGTGCAGGTACAGGCGGTTGCCGTTCTGCGTGTAGACGGTGTTCCGCGGGGCGACGAACCGCGACGGCCCCGCCCCGTACACCGAGCGGGCGTGCTGGTGCATCCACGTCCCGATGCCGTCGAGTGTCTGCCGCGAGACCCCGTCGAACTCGCCACGACCGGTCGGGCCGATGTTGAGCAGCATGTTCCCGTTGTTCGAGACGCCGTCGACGAGCATGCGGACGAGCAGGTCGACCGGCTTCAGGTTCGTGTTGTCGCGGTCGTAGCCCCACGACCCGTTCAGCGTCTGGCAGGCTTCCCACGGCACCGGGACGCCGTCGACCTCCATCGGCTTGTCGGGCTGGTACTGCTCCGGGGTGACCAGGTCGCCGGGGATGTCGAGCCGGTCGTTCACGATGATGCCGGGCTGCAGGCGTTTCGTCAGCGCCATGAGCTCCTCGGAGCCCCACTCGTCCCGGCCCTTGCCGCCCCAGATGTCCTCGTGGTCGTTGTCCCGGTACGAGAAGTCGTAGAACAGGTAGTCGATCTGCCCGTAGTCCGTCAGGAGTTCCTCGACCTGCCCGTGCAGGTACTCCCGGTACCGGGTCATGTCGCGCCCCTCGTTCAGCGCGGCGATCGTCTGCTCCCCGTCGTCCCGCCGCGGGTGCACGCCGTCGACGGTGAAGTCCGGGTGGTGCCAGTCGATCAGCGAGTGGTAGAAACCGACGCGCAGCCCCTCGGCACGGACGGCGTCGACGAACTCCCGCACGATGTCGCGGCCGAAGGGGGTGTTCGTGGACTTGTAGTCGGTGAGCGCGGTGTCCCACAGGCAGAAGCCCTCGTGGTGCTTCGTGGTGAGGACGACGTACTTCATCCCCGCCTGACGTGCCCGACGCGCCCAGTCCGCGGCGTCGAACAGGTCCGGGTCGAAGTGGTCGAAGTACTTCTGGTAGTCCTCGTCCGTGATCCGTTCGCGGTTCTTCACCCACTCGTGCCGCGCCGACAGGGCGTACAGCCCCCAGTGGATGAACATGCCGAACCGGTCGTGGGAGAACCACGCGGGGAACCCCGCGGCGTCGGTCGCGGTCTGCGGCTCTGCAGGTGCGGTGATGGTCATGTTGCCAGTGTTCCTTTCAGGGGAGGACGAGGGAAGACGCCACGGCAGCGCTACCGGCCGCCGAGGCCGCTGGTGACGATGCCCTTGACGAGGTGCTTCTGGAGCAGGATCAGCAGGATCACGGTGGGCAGCATCGAGATCACCGACGCCGCCATCACGAGGTTCCACTCGGAGCCCTGCTGCCCGAAGAACTGCTGCAGGCCGAGCGGGATGGTGCCGCGGGCCTCGACGTCGTTGACGATGACGAGCGGCCAGAGGAACGAGTTCCAGTACGCGATGAACGAGAACACGGCGAGGACCGCCATCGTGGGACGGGCGAGCGGGAGCATCACCGAGAAGAACGTCCGGATCGCTCCGGCACCGTCCACCCGTGCGGCGTCGTCGAGCTCCTGCGGCACGGTGAGGAAGAACTGCCGCACCAGGAACGCGCCGAGGGCCGTGAACGCCCACGGGATGATGAGCGCCTGGAACGTGTCGACCCACCCGAAGCCCTGCATCATCACGTACATCGGGATCACGAGCACGTCCTGCGGGATCATCAGCGTCGCGAGGAACAGGATGAACACCGTGTTCCGGCCGCGCCACCGCAGTCGCGAGAACGCGTAGCCGGACAGCACCGCGACGGCGACGTTGATCGCCGTGCCGGCCGCGGCGACGAAGACGCCGTTCAGGATGAACCGGGCGAACGGCAGGTACGTGAACGCCTGCGCGTAGTTGCCCCACTCGATGGACGAGCCCCACAGCGTCGGCGGTGTCGTGAACACGTCGGCCGACGGCTTCAGGCTCGTCGCCACCATGTAGATGAGCGGCGAGACGAACAGCAGGGCCACCAGGCACAGCAGCACGTAGCCCACCGCGTGGCGCACCCGGCCGGTCTGCCGGTGCGTGCGGGGCAGCGCCCGCGGGTTGATCGTCCGGTTGGACGAGGTCAGCTCAGTCATAGTGCACCCACCGCTTCTGTCCGAGGAACTGGATGGCCGTGATGCCGAGGATGATGACGAACAGCACCCATGCCCCGGCCGACGCGAGGCCGAGCTGCTGGGTCTGGAACCCGGTGTTGTAGATGTACTGCACCAGGGTCTCGGTGGCGGTGCCCGGGCCGCCCTTCGTCAGGACGAACGGCTGGACGAACACCTGGAACGAGGTGATCAGGGTCATCATCGTGGCGAAGAAGATCGACGGCGAGATGAGCGGGAACTTGATCCGCCAGAACATCTGCCACGCGTTCGCACCGTCGAGCGCTGCGGCCTCGATCTGGTTCTCCGGCACCGAGTCGAGCGCTGCCGAGAAGATCAGCATGTTGTAGCCGAACCCCTGCCAGACGCTCATCGCGACGACGGCGAGCATCGCCCAGTCGTCGTCGGCCAGGAAGTTCGGCGCGTTCACGCCGACGGTCGACTGCAGCGTCGCGTCGATGGCACCGCCCGGCTGGTACAGCATCCGCCAGACGACGACGTTCGCGACGATCGGCGTGATGGTCGGGATGAAGAACAGCACGCGGAAGACGTGCCGGTGGCGGATCTTCGGCGTGAGCCACGCCGCGAGCCCCAGGGACACGACCAGGTTGAGCGGCACGTAGAGCACGACGAACAGCACCGTGTTCAGCGTCACCGTGCGGAAGATCGGGTCGGAGAACAGCTGCGCGTAGTTCGACAGGCCGGCCCACGAGCGTTCGCCGAGCATCGGCCAGTTCATGAAGCTCACGACGAGCGACGCGAGGATCGGGAACGCCGTGAACACGACGAGGCCGATCGAGTGCGGAGCGGCGAAGGCGGCGCCCCACCAGGAGCGGCGGCCGAGCTCGGCGTCGGCGCCGCTGTCCTTCCGGCGCGGGGCCGCGCGGGTCGCGACCGCGACCGCGGGGGCGGGCAGCGCCGCCTCGGCGGGTGGGTCCTGGATGGTGGTCATGCGACGACCTCCTCGTCGTTCGCGCGGTCCTGGTCAGGGGATGGGACGGACCGGGAGGCTCGGGGCGGGGTCGCCCTCCGACTCCGCAGGCTCCGTCGGCGCGGCCCGCGCAACGCTTCGCGTCGCTCGAAGCGGGCCGCGCCCGTCCGTCAGGGGGTGACACCCGTCACTGCGAGCCGAGCTGGCTCGCGATGGACGACATCGTCTCCTTGCCGGAGGTCTGTCCGTTCACCGCCTGCAGGGCGTACTGCGCGAAGAGCTGGTTGAGCTGGTCGCTCTGCTTGTTGCCGGGCAACGGGGTGGCGTTCTCGAGCCCGGTCTTCAGGGCGTCCTCGACCCCGTCGATGCCGGCGTTGTCGTACCAGGCCTGCTGCGCCGCGGTGCGTGCCGGGAAGGCGCGCCCCTGCTCGGCGAGCGAGGTGAGCGTGGCTTCGTTCGTCATCGTGGTGATGGCCTTGAACGCCTGCTCGGGGTACTTGCACTGCTTCGAGATGCCGAAGCCCGACCCCGCGGCGAAGGAGCTGGGTCCGTCCGTACCCGAGGGGATGGTCGTGATGCCGAGGTCGAACTTGACCTTGGCCTTCTGGCTGATGATCGACCAGGGGCCGTCGCTGTACATCGCCACGTCACCGGACACGAACGCGTTGTCGTCGGTGGAGCCGTCGGTGCTCGCCTGTGTGGCGTAGCCGTCCTCGACCAGACCCCCGATCCAGTCGAGCCCCTCGGCGAACTCCGCGTTCGAGGCGTCGAGCGTGCCGTCGTCCTCGATGACCCGACCGCCGTTGTAGCCGAGGATCATCGACTCGAGGGGGATGTCCTCGACGCTCGTGCCCCAGATCGGCGTGCCCGCGGCCTTGAGCTGCTTCGCGGCGTCCTCGAACTCGTCGACCGTCCAGCCCGGCTCCGGCTCGTCGACGCCCGCCTTCTCGAAGATGTCCTTGTTGTAGAACATGACCATGGGGCCGGTGTCGTACGGCAGTCCGTAGAGCTTGCCGTCGACCTTCATGCCGTCGAGCCCGGTCTGGTCGTACTCGCTCAGGTCGAGGTCGGCCTGCTTCGCCATGTCGTCGATCGGCACGAGCACGTCCGTGTAGTTCGCGGCGCGGAGCGACTGGATGCTCACGATGCAGGGTGCGGTTCCGGTGGACAGCTGGGTGCGGAGCTTGGTCCAGTAGTCGTTGAAGGGTGAGCCCTGGATCGAGACGTCCACGTCGTCGTCGGTCTTGACCGTGTCCGCGACCTTCTGCCACGCGGCCTTGTCCTCCTTCCCGGCGATCCACATGGCCCAGGTGAGGGAGTCCTCGGACTGGCCGTCGCTGGCGTTGCTGCCAGCGGAACAGCCGGTGAGCACGAGCGCGGCAGCTGCTGCTGCCGCCAGCCCGGCGGTGCGTCGTCGTTGCATCGGTGTCTCCACTTCGTCGTGGTGATTGGGGTGTGCGGTGGGGTGTTCAGGCGACCCGGACGGCGTCCGGGACCCGATCGGGATCGGACTCGGCCCAGACCGGGCCGTCCGGGAACGCGTGGCTGGTCAGGGTGTCGGCGAGCATCTCGGTGCCTGCGCCGGGCGCGGTCGGCGGCCAGTAGCGGCCGTCGTGGACGTCGACCGGGGTCACGAAGTGCTCGTGCAGGTGGTCGACGAACTCGATGCACCGGGTGTCGAGGTCGCCGGTCAGGGCGACCGCGTCGAACATCGACAGGTGCTGCACCGCCTCGCACAGGCCGACACCGCCGGCGTGCGGGCAGACACGGACGCCGTGCTTGGCGGCGAGGAGCAGGATCGCCAGGTTCTCGTTCACCCCGGCGACCCGCGTGGCGTCGATCTGCAGCACCGACATCGACCCGGCCTGGATCAGCTGCTTCGCGATCACCCGGTTCGCCATGTGCTCCCCCGTCGCGACCGGGATCGGGGCGATGCGTCGGGCGATCTCGGCGTGGGCGAGGATGTCGTCCGGGCTGGTCGGTTCCTCGACCCACGCGACGTCGAAGGGGCGGAGCCGGTCGATCCACGCCACGGCCTCGTCGACGTCCCAGCGCTGGTTCGCGTCGATCGCGATCCGGATGTCCGGGCCGACGGTGGCGCGGGCGATGCCCAGACGTCGGACGTCCTCGTCCACGTCGCCGCCGACCTTGAGCTTGATCTGGGTGAACCCGTCGTCCACCGCTTCCCGGCACAGCCGCGCGAGCTTCTCGTCGTCGTAGCCGAGCCAGCCCGGTGTCGTCGTGTAGGCGCGGTAGCCCTCGCGCTCCAGGCGGGCCCGGCGTTCGGCACGCAGCGGCTCGGCGGCGCGGAACAGTGCGAGCGCCTCGGCCGGGGTGATCGCGTCGGTCAGGTACCGGAAGTCCACCAGGTCGACGAGCTCCTCGGGGCGCAGTTCGGCGAGCAGGGCCCAGAGCGGCTGCCCCGCGCGCTTCGCCCGGAGGTCCCACAGAGCGTTGACGACGGCGCCGATCGCCATGTGCATGACGCCCTTCTCCGGGCCGAGCCACCGCAGCTGCGAGTCGTGCACCATCGCGCGCCAGGTGCCGCCCATGTCGGCCAGGACAGCCTCGGCATCGGCGCCGACGACGTGCCCACGGAGGGCGGCGATCGCGGATTCCTGCACCTCGTTGCCGCGGCCGATGGTGAAGACGAAGCCGGTGCCGACCAGGCCGTCGAGCGCGTCGGTGGCGATCTCGACGTAGGCGGCGGAGTAGTCGGGCGCGGGGTTCATGGCGTCGGACCCGTCGTGCTCTCGCGAGGTCGGGAACCTGATGTCGTGCACGTGCAGACCGGTGATGCGGCTCATCTGTGTCTCCTGCCGTCCGGTCTCCGTCGACCGAACGGTGCAATCAAAACATCCGATGTCTTGTGCGTCAAGAGCCTTGTTCTTGCCGTTATGGCGAAAGTGGTCGCCCAACCGTCCGATGACTGCGGGACCGACGGTGTGGACACGACAACGGCCTGGAGGCGCGGTGCGGGTCGGACCCGCACCGCGCCTCCAGGCCGTGGCCGCCCCGCGCCGGGGGCGACGCGATGGTCACGCTGGTCAGGCGGTGGCGAGCCGCCCCATCTCGGCGACGACCGCGCGCAGCCGCGCAGCGAGCTCGTCGCGGGAGCCGTCCGCCGATCGGTGGACGGACTCGATCACGGCGGCCATCACGAGGGTGGTCGCGGTCCGCGCGGTGTCCTCGTCGACGCGCTCGGCGGCGACCGCCAGCACGGTCCGCCGCGCGTGCGCCATCCACTGCAGCATCGCCGGGACCATCTCGGGGCGGGCTCGGACCAGCTCCTTCATGCGCCGACGGTCCTGCGGCAGGGTGACCGTGTGCGCGACGAGGTCGCAGAGGTCCGACACGAGCGAACCCGTGGAACCGAGGAACGCTGCGCGCGCCGCGTCCGGCACCGTCGTCACCGGCAGCCCCAGGGCGGCGTCGGCCTTCGACGGGAAGTAGTTGAAGAACGTCCGCGGGGAGACCCCGGCGTCCGCGCAGATCTGCTCGACGGTCACCCCGGCGAGCCCGTGGTCGGTGACGAGGGCGAGCGCCGACCGGTGGAGGGCGGACCGGGTCTGCTGCTTCTTGCGCTCCCGCAGGCCGCAGTCGGTCGGGGCGGTGGCCTCGGTGGTGGTCGGCTGGTGCACGTGCGGCTCCTGGTTCGCGCGGTGCCGGGCCTCCGCGTCCTGCGACGAGGAGGCCCGGCGTGACTCAGACCTGCGCCCGACCACCCTGGACGGGGATCGAACCGGTGACCGGGGCGGTGGGCGAGCCCATCGTGTCCGCAGCCCGCACGGCCTGCGCCTCGAGGTCGTCAGCGGTGCCGGCGTCGTCCGCCTGCTCCTGCAGGGCCGAGCTCTTGCGGAGCGGCGGCGCCTTGAAGAAGAAGCTCAGGACGAACGCGAGCAGGATCACCGCGAAGCCAACCCAGTAGACGGTCACGGCCGAGGCGTTGAACCCGGACATGAACGGCCGGGTCAGGGCAGCGTCCGCACCGTTGAGGTACGACGTGTCGCTCGTCTCGGCGTTCGAGTCGCTCGAGTCGTTCGCGCCCTCGTCGATCTGCTTCGACAGTTCCGGTGCGAGCTGGTCCACCCAGTAGGTGCGCTGCACCGAGTCCGACCAGTCGACGACGAGCCGGCCGTCCTGCACGCTGGCGTGCGCCTTGTCGGCGGCGGTGGTGAGCGCCTGCTGCTGCACGGCGTCGGGAACCCCGACGGTGGCCTGGGTCACCTGGTCGGTGGCGGTGTCGAGGCCGGACTGCACCTGCTGCTGGAGCGGGGTGACGATCGGCTCCCAGATCTGGTCCATGACGCCCTGGTTCGCCTTCGCGCCGGCGACCTCCGGGTCGAGCGCCGCACTGAGGGCGGGCTTCAGGTTCGACTCGTCCGCCGTGGCGTGCAGGATGTTCGCCGGCATGAGCGAGAACAGGACGGACAGCAGGACGGCGGTGCCGAGCGTGCCACCGATCTGGCGGAAGAACGTGGCGGACGACGTCGCCACACCCATGTCACGCGGCTGCACCGAGTTCTGGGAGGCCAGGGTGATGCTCTGCATGAGCTGGCCGAGCCCGAGGCCGATGAGGAACATGCCGATCATCAGGAACCACAGCGGCTTGTCGATGGTCATGAACGTCAGGACGACGTAGCCGAGCGACACCAGGGCCGTGCCGATGACCGGGAAGATCCGGTAGCGGCCGGTGCGGGCCACGATCTGCCCCGAAGCGATCGACGCGATCATCAGGCCACCGATCATCGGCAGCGTCGCGAACCCGGACTCGGTCGGCGTCAGACCGGTGACGATCTGCAGGTAGAGCGGGATGGTGAGCATCGCACCGAACATCGCGAAGCCGACCAGGAAGCCCAGGATGGTCGCCATCGAGAACGTGCTCGAGCGGAAGAGCTTGAGCGGGATGATCGCGTCGTCCTGCATGCGGGTCTCGATCACCAGGAAGGCGACGAGGCCGAGCGCGCCGATGACGTAGCAGGCGATCGCGCTGGCCGAACCCCAGCCCCACGTGCGGCCCTGCTCCGCGACGAGGAGCAGCGGCGCGAGCGTGACGATGACCGAGGTCGCGCCCCACCAGTCGATGCGCGGCTTGGCCTTGGCCTCGCCGAACTTCGGCAGGTGCAGGAACGCGATCACCATGAGGAGCGCGGCGACGCCGATCGGCACGTTGATCAGGAACACCCAGCGCCAGCCGGTGATGCCGACGATCGAGCTGGCGCCGGCGAACAGGCCACCGATCAGCGGGCCGATCACGGACGAGATGCCGAAGACCGCCAGGAAGTAGCCCTGGTACTTCGCGCGCTCACGGGGCGCGAGGATGTCGCCCATGATCGCGAGCGGCAGCGACATCAGCGCACCGGCACCGATGCCCTGGAACGCGCGGAAGGCGGCGAGCATGGTCATCGACGTCGACAGGGTCGAGAGCAGCGACCCGAGGATGAAGACCGCGATGCCGAAGATGTAGAGCGGGCGACGGCCGAAGACGTCGGAGAGCTTGCCGTAGATCGGGGTCGTGATGGTCGACGCGATCAGGTAGGCAGTCGTGACCCAGGCCTGCTGGTCGAGGCCGTGCAGGTCGTCACCGATCGTGCGGATCGCCGTGCCGACGATGGTCTGGTCGAGCGACGACAGGAACATGCCCGCCATCAGGCCGTAGATGACGAGCAGGATCTGGCGGTGCGACATGATCGGCTTGCCCGGCGTGCTCGCCGGGGAGTCCTGTCGTCCGCGCGACACCTCGACGGGTGCGGTGGCAGTGGACATGCGGGGTTCCTCACAGGGGATGTGGCGTGGTGGTCGTCGGCCTGGGCGGGACCCCGAACGAGGGTCGACCTTGCAGGCTCTGCAACTTTACACCGGCAGCACCTTTGCTGCGAACGCAAAGTTGCCGAGCGTGCACGTTCGTGTACGGGTTCTCAGGTAGCGTCGGCCCATGGGGCGAACCACCTGGACCGATGTACCAACGACGCTGCGGCGGCAGGTGGAGGGGGTCCTGGGCGGTCCGGTCGTGACCGCCGAGTCCCAGGCGAGCGGGTGGTCTCCCGGCAGCGCCGACCGGGTGACGACCGCGGCGGGGCGACGAGCCTTCGTGAAGACGGTGTCGCGCTCGCGCAACGAGGACGCCCTCGAGTTGCACCGCCGCGAGACCGCGGTGATGGCCCAGCTGCCAACCACCGTGCAGGCGCCACGGCTGCTCGACGCGCTGCACGCCACGGTCGACGGCGACGACTGGGTCGCGCTCGTGCTCGACGACGTCGCGGGGCAGCACCCCGGCAGGCACCTCGACGGCTCGGACACGACGGCCGTGCTCGACGCACTCCACACACTGCCGCTCGCGACCGATGGGCTGGCGACGCTCCCCCGCATCGCCGAGGACCTGCGCGGTGAGTTCGGTGCCTGGGACCGGATGCTGGCGGACGACTCGAACGCCGCCCGCGTCGCCGAGGTCGTCCCGCCGCACGTCCTCGACGCCGGCCCCACGATCGCCCGCACGGCATCGGGGGCAGCTGCCCTCGTCAACGGCGAACACCTCGTGCACGCCGACTGCCGAGCAGACAACCTGCTCGTCGACGACGCCGGGCTCGTCTGGGTGGTGGACTGGCCCTGGGCGAGCGTGGGCGCGCACTGGCTCGACCCGCTGACCTATCTGCTCGACACGCTCGTCCGCGGTGAGGACGACGACGTCGAACACCATCTCGCCACGCACCCCGTCTTCGCCGGGGTGCCCGCCGCGACGATCGACGCTGTGCTGGCCGGGCTCGCCGGGCTGTTCTTCGAGCACGCCCTGCCCCCGGCACCGCCGAACATGCCGACGATCCGCGACTTCCAGCGGCGCGAGGGACTTGCTGCCGCCGAGTGGCTGCTCCGACGCTGGGCCGCCTGACGGCCCGCCCGCGCGCCCGGGGGACGCATCTGTCCAGGGAGCGCAGCGCACCGGAGCGTACGGTCCACCGCATGACTGATGAGCACCGCACCCCGCGTCCCGAAGACGACGCCGCGCGCCTCGGTCTCGTCGTCGTCGGAGAGGCAGCAGCCCTGCAGTCCGGCGACGAGGCGGCACTGGACGCGAGCGAGCAGAACATCCGCGACACGATCGACGAACTGGTCGACGAACCACTGACCCCGCGGCAGGAGGAGGTCGTCGAGCGACTCGCGTCGGCCGGTGGCACGCTGACCGCCGGGCTCAGCGGTGCCCTCGCCGCCCAGAGCGGGCGCAGCGTCGACGACGTGCTCGAAGGCGCGGCCCGCAGCGTCGTCTGGCAGCAGCGACTGGCTGACGAGCGTGAGGACGCCGGTGCGCAGCAGCGCGACCCGCAGAACGAGAACGGGCGCGACGAGGGCTGATCCCCCGTCACGCCCGCTGCACCCGTCGGCTCGGCTACTCGGCCGGTTCGACCTGCGGCATTGACTGCTCGCGCACGACGGCCCGAGCGGCGGCCTGCCCCGTCGTGGTGCTCTTCACGATGTCGCTCAGGGTGAACCCGGCGGTGGCACCGAGCAACGCATCGACCTCGCTGAACTGGCTGACGACACTCTTCGACAGGGCACCGGCGCCGTCGGAGGACACCACGGTGAGCGTGTCGATGTTGCTCATCGGGGCCGCGAGTTCCCGGGCGATGCTCGGCAGCGTCTCGATCGCCTTGACCCGCAGGACGGCCTCGGAGTGCTGCGCGAGCGCATCGGCCTGCGCCTTGGTCGCATCGGCCTCGGCCTGGCCCTTCGCACGGATCGCGTCCGCGGCGGCTTCCCCCTCGGCGCGTGAGGCGTCGGCGGCGAGCTTGCGGGCGTCCGCCTCGGCCTTCGCCTCTGCCGCGACGGCCTCGGCGGAGATCCGGCGGGCTTCTGCCTGTGCACGGGCGGTCTCGACCTGGGCACCGGCAGCTGCTTCAGCCTCGACGCGGGTCTTGCGCGCCTGGGCCTCGGCGACGGCGGAGACCTCGGACTCGAGCTCGGCACGACGCAGCTCGGCACGCTTCTGCGCCGTGATCTGCTCCTGCTCCACGACACCCTGGGACGCGCGAGCCTGGGCGAGCGGCCCGGCGGCAGCGGCTTCGGCGGAAGCACGGTCGGCGTCGAGCTGCAGCGCGGCACGGCGGATCGCCAGGGTGTTCTCGGCCTCCGCGATCGCCTGGTCGGCGGTCGCGCGGGCCTCTCGTGCTTCGCGGTCGGCCTGGGCCTCGGCGTTCTCGGCCTCGAGCCGCACGCGCGCACGCTCGGCACGACCGAGGTCGCTGATGTACTCGTTGCGGTCCGAGATGCCCTTGATCTCGAACGAGTCGACGTCGAGCCCCTGGCTGTGCAGGGCATCCTTCGCGACGTCGAGCACCGCGACGGTGAGCTGGTCGCGCTTGCGGATGATGGTCGACACGTCGGTCGCACCGATCGAGGCACGGAGCGAACCGGACAGGACCTCGCGCGCGAAGTCGTCGATCTTCTTCTCCTGCCCGAGGAACCGCTGCGCGGCCGCCCGGATCGAGGCGTCGGTCTCGCCGACCTTGACGAGGGCGACCGCCTCGACGTCGATGGTGACGCCGCGGGAGTCCTGCGCGTTGACGTTGATGTCGATCGCACGCGAGCTGAGCGACAGCTTCGCGACCTTCTCGAAGAAGGGGCGGACGAGCACGCCGGCGCCGAGCACGACCTTGATACCGGACTCGACGGTCTCGGTGCCGTCGTCGTTCTTGACCTTGCGGGAGCGCTTGCCGGTGATGATGAGCGCTTCGTCGGCACCGGCGTTGCGGTACACGACCTTGGCGTAGATCAGCGCGATCACGGCGAGGACGATGATCCCCACGATGACCAGCGGGACGGCTCCGAGCGCGAACAGGACTTCCATGACTCCCCCTCACGGACCAGGCGCCAGCCTGGATTCCGCATCTGTTGTTCCGTTGGCTCCCATCCTAGGAGCGCACGCGGCCAGCAGGAGCGCACAGGGAAGAGTTGGGGACAACAGGCCGGAGGCGCGGTGCAGGATCACCTGCACCGCGCCTCCGGGCCGGGGTCGTCAGCGCTACGCGCCGGCACGCCACCAGTCATCGAAGGGGGTCGCCGGCACCTGACGCTTGTGCTCGGTCGCGCGGTACCGCGACTCGATCGCCTCGGCGACCTCGACCGGCACGTCGTGTCCCTGCAGGTAGGCGTCGATCTCGGCGTAGGTGAGCCCGAGGTTCGCCTCGTCGGTCTGCCCGGGCAGCTCGTCGAGCAGATCGGCGGTGGGCGCCTTCTCGTACAGGCGGGCCGGTGCGCCGAGGTGCTCGAGCAGCTGCCGCCCCTGGCTCTTCGACAGCCCGGTGAGCGGGGTGAGGTCGACGCCGCCGTCGCCGTACTTGGTGAAGAAGCCCGTGACGGCCTCGGCCGCGTGGTCCGTGCCGACCACCAGCAGGCCGCGCTGCCCGGCGACCGCGTACTGGGCGACCATGCGCATGCGCGCCTTGACGTTGCCCTTCACGAAGTCGCTCAGCTCGACACCCGAGGCGGCGGTGTCCTCCATGACCCCGTCGACCCCGTGCTCGATGTTGACGGTGATGCCCGGGTCGGCCGCGATGAACTGCAGGGCGAGCTGGGCGTCGTCCTCGTCGGCCTGCACGCGGTAGGGCATGCGGACGGTCGTGAACTCCGCCGGGTGACCCTCGGTGCGGAGCGACTCGACCGCGAGCTGGGTCAGGCGGCCGGCCAGGGTGGAGTCCTGCCCGCCGCTGATGGCGAGGAGGTACCCCTTCGCCCCGGTCGTCAGCAGGTAGTCGCGCAGGAACCCGACACGACGGGCGACCTCCTGCTCCGGGTCGATGGTCGGCTGGACGTTGAGGTCCGCTGCGATGGCGGCTTGGAGTTCACGCACCACCCCAGTATCACGCCGATCCGGCTCCGTGGACCGGCAGGTTCCCGAACACGTCGATCGGATCGACAGCAGGAGGTCCCGGGGCGGTGGTGACCCGATCACCACCGCCCCGGGGATCCGCGACGACCCGAACGCGTCGCGGATCCGGTGAGGCGGACGCCGGTACCCGCCGGCGCCCGTCCTGGTCAGGCGCGACGAACTCGTCGCGCCGGGATCGCGGTGGGCGGTCCGTGGTGTGGCACGATGCCTCCTCCTCCGACGGGGTCCGCCGCTGATCCGCCCCCGGAGGTGAGCCGGGGGATGTGCTGGCCCGTGCGAGGGGCCGGAAGACGGCTGGTGAGGCCGCTGCCTGTGCAAGTTACCAGCATCCGCGCGGCACTCGATGCCCCCGTTGTGGGGTCACGGCTCGGACCGGATCCATTGACAGTTCGATGTCTAATAGTTAGAGTCCTGATCATGCAGGCACCGGACTTCACGACACCGCTCCAGCTCATGCGCTGGATCGGATGGGCACAGCGCAAGGGCGCCGAGGAGTGGGTCCGCGAGCGCGACCTCACCCACGAGCAGTCGTTCGTGCTCGGGTACCTGCAGGAACACCCCGGCGCCATCCAACGGGACATCGCCGAGGTCACCCGCACCAGCGCGGCCAGCGTCTCGAGTCTCCTGCAGGGGCTCGAGCGGCGTGGCCTGATCGAACGACGACCGGACGCCACGAACGGGCGGACGAAGACGGTGCACGCCACCCAGGCGGGCATCGACCTCATCGCCGGGTTCACCGACGCGATGGTCGCCCTCGACGACTCCCTGCTCGCACCGCTCGACGCGGACGAGCGTGCCACCCTGCGGCAGTTGCTGCAGAAGGTGACCGCGGAACTCGCGCCGCCGACCCGATAGCCGCACCACGGCACCAACCGCACCACCGCCCGACCCGCTCACGCACCACGCGCCTCCCGGCCGGATCCGCCGGCGCGCCCTCGCGACCCCGCGCCTTCGCAACCCCGCGATCCCGCGATCCCGCGATCCCGCGATCCCGCGACCCGATCGGTCGCGCGCTCCCCCTGCCGCGCCGGCGTCCGTCGGCGCGCCCACCGTCATGCCCGGAAGGGAACCGTCATGTCCTCCACCACCACCGCTGCGGCGACGAACCGCTGGTACCTCTCCGCTGCCCCGATCGCCCGAGCCCTGGTGCACCTGTGCGTGCCGATGGCCGCCGCGATGGTCGTCAGCGCCCTGTACAACGTCATCAACGCGGGCTTCATCGGCGCCCAGCACGACACGTCCCTGCTCGCCGCGATCACCTTCGGCACGCCACTGCTCGGCCTGGTGATGGCCGTGGGCGGGGTGTTCGGCGTCGGCGGCAGCGCGTTGATGTCCCGGTTGCTCGGAGCGTCGGAACACGATCCCGACAAGGCGCGGGACATCAAGCACGTCGCCTCGTTCGCACTGTGGGGCGCGGTCGTGACCGGAGCCGTGCTCGGCGTCGTCGGACTCCTGCTGCTCCGCCCGCTCGTCGCCGTCCTCGGTGCCGACGCGGCAGCGGTCCCCGCCACGAGCGAGTACGTCGCCGTGATGCTCGCGTTCGTCCCCGTCCTCGCCGCGTCCTTCGCGCTCGAGCAGATCGTCCGCTCCGAGGGCGCCGCGCGGCAGGCGATGATCGGCCTCGTCCTGTCCACGGTCGGCAACCTGGTGTTCGACGTCCTGTTCATCCTGGGGCTGCACTGGGGTGTCGGCGGCGCAGCACTCGCGGTGGGCCTGGCCAACGTGGTCTCGATCGCCTACTGGGTGACCTGGCTGCAGCGGAACAGCGAGAACGTCAGCTTCGCGCCGAAGTGGTTCACCCTGCGTGCGGACGTCCTGAAGCCCGTGTTCGGCATCGGCGTCGGCGAGCTGCTGCAGTCCGCGTTCCTCATCGTCACGACACTCGTCCTCAACAACCTCGCCGCCGCCTACGGTGACGACCCGCTGGCAGCGATGGGCGTCGCGGTCCGCATCGCCCAGGTGCCGGAGTTCCTGGTGATGGGCGTGACCGTCGGCGTGCTGCCGCTGCTGGCCTACGCGTTCGGCGCGGGTGACGCAGCTCGACTGCGTTCCGGCCTGCGCGCCTCGGCCCTGACCGTCGGCGGCATCGTGCTCGTCTTCTCCGGCACCGTGTTCCTGTCCCGCGAGCAGGTCTTCACGATCTTCTCCGGTGACCACTCGGTGCTCGCGATCGGTATGACGATCCTGACGGCACAGCTCGTCGCCGCCGTCGTCAACGGGTTCACGGGACTGCTCACCTCGCTGTTCCAGGCGACCGGGATGGTCATGCCCGCGATGGTGCTGTCGATCGCGCAGGGCGTGCTGTTCATCCCGATCGTGATCGCCGGCAACGTGTGGTTCGGGCTCGCCGGGATCATCTGGGCACTCACCGTCACCGAGGGCATCGTGTTCGTCGCCGCGGTCGTCCTCTGGCTGGCGACGCGGGGCCGCATCGCCCGAGGCCTGGCCGAGGGCAGCGCGGCACGCGCCGACGCCGCGCTGGAGGCCACCCCGGTGGCGTGAGGCGCGTCGCCCCCGGCGTCACGCACCACGTGCGGACGGGAGGCCCGGTGCCGGTCCGGCACCGGGCCTCCCGTCCGTTGTGTGGTCGCGTGACGTGCGCCGCGTGCGCTTCGTGAGCAGGAACGGTCGGGTACGCGCGTGCGACCCGACCGCTTCTGTTCACGAAGCGGGCGCGCGCCGCGCTACGAACTGCGCTCCGCGCTGCGACCGCGCCGCAGCAGCAGCACGACGACCGCGCCGGCCACCAGGACGGCTCCGGCGCCGAGGCCGATCCACACGCCCGGCGCGATGCCCGGCGGCGTCGACGGAGCACCGTCCGAGGCTCCGGTGGCCGTCGCGGTGGCACTCGGCGTCGGTGCACCGTTCGCCGCCGTCGGGGTCGGGGTGGCACTCGCGCTCGGGGTGGACACCGGCGCAGCGGCCCGGTACTCGAACGCGAGCGTGCCCTCGATCGGGTGGCCGTCCGGCGACACGTACCGCCAGAGCACCGTGTAGGTGCCCCGCTCGAGGTCGACCGCGCGGCGCATGGTCGTCCCGGAGACCGTCACGTCACCCGTGGCGACGTCGGCGCCGGAGGTATCCGTCACCTGGATCCGGAGTCCGGCGTCGAGGCCGGCGAGCGGCGCCTCGGAGAAGGTCAGGTCGACGGACTCGAGCGGCTCGGTGACGACCGCGCCGTCCGCCGGGGTACTGCTGGTCAGGGCCGAGTGGGCCGACGCAGGCTGGACGCCGACGAGCGTCAGCAGTCCCGCCGCGACGATCGCCAGTGCCGCCGCGGCGGTTCGGGCTGTGCGCATGCGCAGACTCTACCGACGGTCGAGCGGCAGCCTGCTGGGGGTCAGAGCTGCTCGCCGAGGAAGTCCGCGTAGGTGGGCTCGTAGCGCGCTTCGCTGACGCCGACGAGCTGGTGGCCGGTTCCTTCGAGCCGTTCGGCAACGAGGGCGGCGAGGTCTTCGGGGGAACGGAGGCCGTGGCGGTGCCAGGCGTTCTGGATGGTGGCGGTCATGATGACCAGCCCTTCGTTCGAGATGATGCGCATCTCGGATCCGCCCGGGTCGACCCGCTGTGCCAGACCTCACAGATCGTGAGGAGCATCGTGACGACGAGTCCCTGATGACTGACCCGGTAGCTCTACGCTAGGTGTTGGGAGGCGTCGCGTCGAACGCAGTGCGCTTCTCGGCCGACCGGTCGCGACGGACCGGCGAAGCGGGGGCGCTGTAGCGTCGGCGCATGGAGATCCTCTTCGTCCACGGCGCGCTCGTCCGCGACGGCGACTGGTGGTGGCAGCCCACCGCCGACCTGCTGTTCGACCGGACCGGTGTCCGCGGTCGATCGGTGGCCCTGCCGTCCTGTGGCGAGAGCCCGTCCGGCCGCCCTGAAGGGGGTCTCGCCGAGGACGCGGCAGCACTCCGGGTCGCGCTCGACAGCAGCGACGGCGCGATCGTCGTCGGGCACTCGTACGGCGGCACGGTCATCGCCGAGGCCGGCCAGCACGATGCCGTCGAGCACCTGGTGTACGTGTCGTCCTACCTGCCCGACGTCGGATCGGCCCAGGCCGGGATCATGTCGGACGAGCCCGACCCGGTGCCGATCGGTGATGCCGGGGACGGCGCCCTGGCACTGATCGGGTACGACGCCTCGTCGTTCGGCGCGCGGTTCCTGCAGGACGCCGTCCCGCCGGTGCAGCGGGCTGCGTGGGACCGCGTCACCGCACAGTCCGCTGCCGCGTTCGTCACGCCGACGACCGCCGCGGGCTGGCAGGGCGTCGACTCCACCTACCTTGTCTGCGCCGAGGACCGGAGCACCACAGTCGGCCTCCAGCGAGAGCACGCGGCACGGGCGACGCGGAGCGTTGACGTGCCCACCGGGCACCATCCCTTCATCACCCGACCCGACCTGGTCGTCGAACAGCTCGAGCTGCTGCTCGCGAGCACCGCGTCGTGAGACGTCACAACGACGGACGGGAGGCCCGGTGCCAGCTGGCACCGGGCCTCCCGTCATCAGGGGGTCGCGCCCAGGGCGCGGGTCCGCTCGATCAGTCGGTGCCGGAGTCGAAGGCTGCGCCCTCGGATGCGAGGTCCGTGCGACGACCCATCGCGTCCTCGGCGTCGGAGGCGACGATCGCGCCGCCGAGGATCTCCTCGGCCTCGCCCGCCTCGAGCTCGCCGACGAGCTCGGCCGTCGCGCCACCGATGAGGCCGGCGGCGGCGTACTGCTCGAGCCGCGAACGGGAGTCCGCGATGTCGAGGTTGCGCATCGTGAGCTGGCCGATGCGGTCGTCCGGGCCGAACGCGGCGTCGCCGACGCGCTCCATCGACAGCTTGTCCGGGTGGTACGACAGCGCGGGGCCCGTGGTGTCGAGGATCGTGTAGTCGTCGCCGCGACGCAGGCGCAGCGTGACCTCGCCCGTGACGGCGGAGGCGACCCAGCGCTGCAGCGACTCGCGGAGCATGAGCGACTGCGGGTCGAGCCAGCGGCCCTCGTACATCAGGCGACCGAGACGGCGACCCTCGTTGTGGTACGAGGCGACCGTGTCCTCGTTGTGGATCGCGTTGAGCAGACGCTCGTAGGCGATGTGCAGCAGCGCCATGCCCGGCGCCTCGTAGATGCCACGGCTCTTCGCCTCGATGATGCGGTTCTCGATCTGGTCGGACGCACCCAGGCCGTGGCGGCCACCGATGGCGTTCGCTTCGTAGACCAGTGCGACCGCGTCGGTGTACTCGACGCCGTTGATCGCGACCGGGCGACCGGCCTCGAACCGGACGCTGACGATCTCGGTCGCGACCTCGACGTCGTCACGCCAGGCGGCGACGCCCATGATCGGCTCGACGATGTCCAGGCCGCTCGACAGCTCTTCGAGGCTCTTCGCCTCGTGCGTCGCACCCCAGATGTTCGCGTCGGTCGAGTACGCCTTCTCGGTGGAGTCACGGTACGGGAACCCGCGGGCGACGAGCCACTCGCTCATCTCCTTGCGGCCACCGAGCTCCTCGACGAACTCGGAGTCGAGCCACGGCTTGTAGACGCGCAGGCGCGGGTTGGCCATGAGGCCGTAGCGGTAGAACCGCTCGATGTCGTTGCCCTTGTAGGTGGAGCCGTCGCCCCAGATGTCGACGCCGTCTTCCTTCATCGCGCGGACGAGCATCGTGCCCGTCACCGCGCGGCCGAGCGGCGTCGTGTTGAAGTACGTCTTGCCGCCGGAGCGGATGTGGAACGCACCGGTCTGCAGGGCGACCAGGCCCTCTTCGACCAGGGCGCTCTTCGCGTCGACCAGTCGGGCGATCTCGGCGCCGTACTCGTGGGCGCGGCTCGGGACGGCGTCGATGTCCGGCTCGTCGTACTGGCCGATGTCGGCCGTGTACGTGCAGGGGATCGCTCCCTTCTCGCGCATCCAGGCAACGGCGCAGGAGGTGTCGAGACCCCCTGAGAACGCGATGCCGACTCGTTCGCCGACGGGGAGACTGCTCAGGACCTTGGACACGGGGTCAATCGTACGGGGAGACCAGGGATCCCTACCGTCCAGCGCGACGGTTGTGGAGAACTGGGCTGCAAAGTGCCTGTGGAGGGCACTGCAGGGACTCGAACCCCTTCGACCTGCTGGTGCCCGCGGAGGACACTGCAGGGACTCGAACCCCTTCGACCTGCTGGTGCCCGCGGAGGACACTGCAGGGACTCGAACCCCTTCGACCTGCTGGTGCCCGTGGAGGGCACTGCAGGGACTCGAACCCCTTCGACCTGCTGGTGCCCGCGGAGGACACTGCAGGGACTCGAACCCCTTCGACCTGCTGGTGCCCGCGGAGGACACTGCAGGGACTCGAACCCCTTCGACCTGCTGGTGCCCCTGGAGGGACTCGAACCCCCAACCGTTTCCTTAGGACGGAACTGCTCTTCCATTGAGCTACAGAGGCTGGCCCGTCCACTCTAGCGGCGGAAGGGCTCCAGGAACGCGTGCAGTTCGTCGACGAACAGGTCGGGCTGCTCGAACGGCGCGAAGTGCCCGCCGCGGTCGAGTTCGTGGTGGAACACGAGGTTCGTGGTGCGCTCGAGCCACTCGCGCGGCGCCCGCACGATGTCGCCGGGGAAGATCGAGAACCCGGACGGCACCTCGACCCGTCGTTCCAGCTGCGCTGCCGGGATCGCCGCGTTCGCGTGGTACATCCGCATCGCCGACCCGATCGTGGCGGTCGCCCAGTACTCGGTCAGCAGCGCCAGGACCTCGTCGCGCGTGTAGACCGACCACAGGTCGCCGTCGCAGTCGCTCCACGCCCGGAGCTTCTCGACGATCCAGGCGGCCAGCCCCGCGGGCGAGTCGTTCAGCCCGACGGCGGCGGTCTGCGGCTTCGTCCGGTGCAGCATCGCGTAGGCACCCTCGGCGGTGCGCCACCGATCGGTCGCGGCGACGAACTCCCGCTCGGCCGCGGACAACGTGGACGCATCCAGCCCCGGCCAGGCGAGCCCGCCGTCGATGCGGTGCACGGCGACGACCCGGTCGGGGTGGTCGAGTGCCAGGTAGCGGGCGACGTGCGTGCCGATGTCGCCACCGGACACCGCGAACCGCTCGTACCCGAGGTCCGTCATCAGCGTCGCCCACATGCCGGCCACCTGCCGGGCGTCGAGCACCTGCGGCGGTGCATCCGAGAAGCCGTACCCGGGCATGTCCGGCACGACGACGTCGTACCCGGCGTCGACGAGCATCGGCAGTACCTTGCGGTACCGCCACCCGGAGTCCGGCCAGCCGTGCGCGAGCAGGACCGGCAGGGCATCGGGCCGCGGGGCGCGGGCGTGCAGGACGTGGATGCCGATGCCGTCGACGACGACACGGCGCGAGGGCAGCGCGGCGAGCTCGGCACCGTGCGCGTCGAAGTCGAACCCGTCGGCCCAGTACTCGACGAGCGGGCGCAGGACGTCGAGGTCCACGCCGAGCGTCCAGCCGACCCCGGCAGGCGCGTCCGGCCAACGCGTGGCACGCAGCCGAGCGCGCAGGTCGTCGATGGTCGCGTCGTCGATGTGCGGTGTCTCGCCCATGTCGGCGACGATAGTCAGCGCCACCGACAGGCGGACGGCGCGGCCCGCTCGGCGGTGCCGCGCCAGCGGCACGGGGGCCGCGCCGACCGAGCCTGCGAGGGAGGGGTGGCGGCGTCACCACGGGCCTCCAGACCGCACACGGTGTGCAGCAATGGTCGGGTCGGCCTGATCGACCCGACCATTGCTGCGCACGAAACGCGGCGGCGGCCGCTACGCGGCCACGAGGTACTCGTCCCACTCCGCCTGCGGACGCTCGATGCCGCGCACGACCCACGAGGACCCGTGCGGCACCTTCGGCGGGAACCGGAGGCGCCACCCCATCTCCTGCGGAGTGCGGTCGCCCTTGGTGTTGTTGCAGGCCAGGCAGCAGGCGACGAGGTTCTCCCAGGAGTCCTGCCCACCGCGCGACCGCGGCTGCACGTGGTCGATGGTGGTGGCGTGCCGGCCGCAGTAGGCACAGTGGTTGCCGTCCCGACGCAGCACACCGCGACGGGACACCGGCACGAGCCTGGAGTGCGGGATGCGCACGTAGCGGGTGAGGATGATGACGGACGGACGGTCGTAACTCGACGTCGACCCGGTGACCGGGTGTTCGACGTCGGCGGCGACGATGGCGGCTTTCTGGTTCATGACCAGCACGAGGGCTCGTCGGAACGAGATCACCGCGAGGGGCTCGTAACCGGCGTTGAGGACGAGAGTGCGCATGGGTTCCCTTCCGACGTGCCTGGACGGCTTCCAGGCGCTGCGGGTGCGTCGGACCGACGACGCGAACGGGTGAGGACGACCTGTTCACACCCCTGGAACCACGAAGAGCACCACCCGGATGGGCAGTGCTCTCGTCATGCAGGGGCGTGCTCGTGCACGCAGGCTGTGCTCGACCATATGTCGACGCGCGCGCGCCGACCCATGGTGCGGGTCGTGCGGAACATCGACATGAGGGTCTCCTGTTCGCGCCGGTGCGGACCGGTGCAGCGTCAGGTTAACCCAGAAACCGGCCCGGCACGAGGGTGCGCGGGCCGGTTCCGCTGAAGTTCACACGCCGGAGGGGCAGTGGTCGTTAGATGCCGAACCGGACGATGTGGTAGTCGCTGGTCCAGATCGGACGGATCTGCACGGAGCCACCGGGCTTCGGGGCGTCCATGATCATGCCGTTCCCCATGTAGAAGCCGTCGTGCGCCTCGTTGTTGAAGATGACGACGTCACCGGGCTGCGCCTCGGACTCGGGGATCGTGGTGCCGGCCTGGTCCTGCAGCGGCACCGAGTGCGCGAGGTTGATGCCGTACTGGGCGTACACGAACATGATGTAGCCCGAGCAGTCGAAGCCCGACGGGTCCGCGCCACCGAAGACGTACGGGGTGCCGATGTACTGCTTGGCGGTGGCGACCACGGCCGGCAGCGAGAACGGGGTGTCGGCGGCGGACGAGCTGGCCGCGTACTCGGCGGCGGTGGGCCCGGTGTACGAGGAGTACTGCTTCGCGGTCGCGGCGCGGGCGGTCTGGGTCTGCTCGGCCTGCTCGGCGACCTCCTTCGCTGCGGCGGCCTGGTCGGCGGCGGCGTGCTTGGCGGCCTTCTCGGCGTCGAGCGTCGCGGTGGAGGTCGCGCCGTAGCCGTCACGGCTCGTGTCGGCCAGCGCCACGGCGTCGGAGACCGACAGCTCCTGGCTCTGCGTGGCATGGGCCTGACGCTGGGCGTCGGCGACGGCGGTCGAGTTGGTGGAGGTCGTCGCGGCGAAGGCCGGGGCGACCGCGACGGTGCCGAACATGCCGGCGGCCACGGTGAGGACGACCGGCGCGAGGAACTTGCGCTTGCGCGACGACGAGCTGGCCTTGGCGGTGTTCGCTGCGGCCGCAGCCTGCGCGGCACGACGGCCACCGGGCAGCGGGGCGGAGCGCACCGGCACGACCTTGCGGACCGGGCGGCCCTCGGTCTCGCGCACGGCCCGCCGGGTGAGCGGGGCGGTGGTGGCGTTCTCGGTGTTCGTCGGGTTCGCGGGCGTCTGGTCGTCCGCGGCGGTACCGGTCTGCGTCAAGAGGTGGGTCTCCAACGTCTCGTCATCACGCCGCCGTGGGTGTCCGGCGGTGTGCAACCCCATCCGTTCGTCATCGTTTCCGATCGAGGCAGGAGACGGGTTCGAGACGTCCTGCCACGGGTCTCCGGCTCAGGGGCAGCGCGGCGACTCGGACGAGTGTACGGAGGCGTCGTTACCGTGTCGAGACCAAACGCCCGGTGGGTAACGAAACGGTAAAGACTCTCAGGGACGACCAGGAACGGTCAGTCTCGCTCGATGTAGACGTGCTGCGCGACCTCGATGGGCAGCTCGATGCCCGAGTCCTCGCCCTCGACGCGGACCGCGACGTAGGCCCCCGCGCGCTGCACGCTCGCCATGCGCCCGGGCATGACGCCCGCGGTGCGGAGCTGGTGCAGGAGCTCCGGCTCGAACTGCACCGGCTCGCCCAGGCGTCGGACGACCCCGGTCGTGACGGCGTCGGTGCCCTCGGTCGCGGCGACGATGTTCTGGACACCGTCGAGGAACCCGGCGGCCGCGGGGCCACCGATCTCGGCCAGTCCGGGGATCGGGTTGCCGTACGGCGACTCGGTCGGGTTGCCGAGCATCTCGAGCAGGCGGACCTCGACCTGCTCGCTCATGACGTGCTCCCACCGACACGCCTCGTCGTGCACGAAGGCCCAGTCGAGCCCGATGACGTCGGCAAGCAGGCGTTCGGCCAGACGGTGCTTGCGCATCACGTGGGTGGCGCGGGAACGACCTTCATCGGTGAGCTCCAGATGGCGGTCACCGGAGACGACGACCAGGCCGTCGCGCTCCATGCGGGCGATGGTCTGCGAGACCGTCGGGCCCGAGTGTCCGAGGCGCTCGGAGATGCGCGCACGCAGTGGCACGATCGCCTCTTCCTCGAGGTCGAGGATGGTGCGAAGGTACATCTCCGTGGTGTCGACGAGATCGGTCACGGTCCGCCTCTCATGTCTGGGCCCAGCGCCGACCACACTACTTGTTCGCACCGACGAACACCGACCGGCGCCCGGACGCAGGTGAGAACGGGTCATCCGACGCGGTGGACGAGCGGGCCGAACCCTCCCCGTCCGGCCGGTACACGGGCTCGGGCAGGCGGATCGTCGTCGTTAGGATCGGTGCATGGCAGACATCGTCATCCCGGCCGAACTCCTCCCCACCGACGGTCGCTTCGGCTGCGGTCCGTCGAAGATCCGCGGCGCACAGCTCGAGTCCCTCGTGACGCGCGGCGCCACGATCCTCGGCACCTCGCACCGCCAGAAGCCCGTCAAGGACCTGGTCGGCAGCGTCCGCTCCGGCCTCGCCGACCTGTTCCAGATCCCCGAGGGCTACGAGGTCGTCCTCGGCAACGGCGGCTCGACCGCGTTCTGGGACGCCGCCGCGTTCGGCCTCATCGAGCGCCGTGCCGAGAACCTGTCCTTCGGCGAATTCGGGTCGAAGTTCGCCAAGGCCGCAGCGGCCCCGTGGCTCGAGGCCCCGCACGTCGTCGAGGCACCGGGCGGCTCCCTCGCCGCACTCGAGTCGGTGGAGGGCGTGGACGTCTACGCCTACCCGCACAACGAGACCTCGACCGGCGTCATGGCCCCGGTCGTCCGCGCGGCCGGTGACGCCGGCGCCCTCACCGTCGTCGACGCGACCAGCGCCGCCGGTGGTGCCCTGTTCGACGTCAGCGCCACCGACGTCTACTACTTCGCCCCGCAGAAGAACTTCGCCTCGGACGGCGGGCTCTGGCTCGCGCTGCTCTCCCCCGCCGCGATCGAGCGGATCGAGCGCATCGCCGCCTCCGACCGGTACATCCCGGAGTTCCTGTCGCTCAAGAACGCCGTCGACAACTCGCGCCTGAACCAGACCCTGAACACCCCGGCGATCTCCACACTGCTGCTCCTGGACGAGCAGGTGCGGTGGATGAACGAGTCCGGCGGCCTGGCGTGGGCGGACCTGCGCACGAAGACCTCGTCGTCGACGATCTACGACTGGGCCGAGGCCAGCGCCTGGGCGACCCCGTTCGTCACCGACCCCGCCGCTCGGTCCCAGGTCGTCGCCACGATCGACCTCGACGACTCGATCGACGCCAAGGCCGTGGCCGCGACCCTGCGCGCGAACGGCATCGTCGACACCGAGCCGTACCGGAAGCTCGGCCGCAACCAGCTGCGCGTCGCGACGTTCACCGCGATCGACCCGGACGACGTCGCGAAGCTCGTGCGCGCGATCGACTTCACGATCGACGCCCTGCGCTGACGTCGGAGACACCCGCCGGAACGAGGACGGGCCCGGCACCACCGGATCGGTGGTGCCGGGCCCGTTCGTCGGTCCGGGTGGGTCAGGCGCGGTGGAAGCCCGGGTCGGTCTCGCCCGCGTCGAGCTGGTCGACCTCGAGATCGGCGTCCGGCTCGAACGGCTGCACGCGGCGGGCACGGCGACGACGGGGCGGTTGCGGGGCCTCGTCCTCGGCATCGGTGTCGGTGTCGCTCACATCGGCGAGCGCATCGACGTCCACACCCTCGATGTCGTCGTCGTCCGACTCGTCGAGGTCGTCCTCGTCGGCGTCGAACTCGTCGTCATCGTCGTCGTCCGACTCGTCGTCGTCCTCGTCGTCATCCGAGTCGTCGTAGTCGTCGTCCTCGTCCGAGTCCTCGTCGTCCGACTCGTCGTCGTCTTCGTCATCATCCGACTCGTCGTCGTAGTCCTCGTCGTCGGAATCCTCGTCCGACGCGTCCTCGGCGCCGCCCTCAGCCTCGTGCTCCTGCGCGGCCCGGTACTCGGCCAGTCGCTCGGACCACGGCACCCACTCGGGCGCCACGAGCGAGCCGTCCCCGGGCATCAGCTCGACCTCGAGCACGGTGGGCTCGTCGTCGCCGATCTTGGCGACGCTGACGGTCCACCGCCACCCGGGGTAGCCGGGCAGCCGGTTGGCGAACAGGACGGACACCACCCCGTCCCCCTCGTCCACGGTGCCGACCGGCGCGCCGACGGTCGACTCGGGGGTCACCTCGAGCAACGCCGCGCGCGCCAGGTCGGTGTAGTCGGAGGACGCTGCGTCGGTGGACGCCGCGTCAGTGGACGCTGCGTCGGGAGCCGTCTCGGCCCCTGCTGTCTCGGACTCGGTCATGGGGTCACGCCTCCAACTGGTCTGCGACGTGCCGCAGGATGGCGGCGATGCGATCGCCGTTCTTCGGGTAGCGGCCGTGGCGGAGGTCTCCGCTGATCCGGTCGAGTTCCTTCACCAGGTCCTCGACGATCACGGCCATGTCGTCCGCGGAGCGACGGGTCATCCGCGACAGCGACGGCTGGGGCTCGAGCAGCCGCACGGACAACGCCTGCGACCCCTTCTTGCCCTGGACGACGCCGTACTCGAGCCGCGTGCCGGCCTTGACGGTCACGACGCCGTCGGGCAGCGAGGACGCGTGCAGGAACACCTGGTCGCCGTCGTCTCCGGTGATGAAGCCGAAGCCCTTGTCGTCGTCGTAGAACTTGACCTTGCCGGTGGGCATGCGTGGACTCCTCGAGGTCGTGGTACGGCCGTGGTGCGTCGGATATCCTGGGTCGATGGCCAAGCCGACCCGATCAACCGGGAACCCGCAGGACTCCGCAGAACCCCCGGTGACGTTCAATCGTACCGAACGCGCTCTGGCGTTCATGATCGGTGGGATCATCATCCTCGGCCTGCTCTGCTTCGTCGCGATGATCATCATGTGGCTCACCGCGCCCACCGCACAGGGCGCGATGCCGTGGCCGGTGGTCATGGCCATCCCGCTCTTCGGCTTCCCGATCGCCATGGTGCTGGTCTTCACGCTCCTCGGCATCACCTGGACACGTCGCGCACGAGCGAACCGGACGGCTCGCTGACGTCCGCCCCGGACGCTGGCACCGGACGATGACGACCACCGCCGACCTCGCCGCCCGACTCCGGGCGATGCCGGACGACGCGCTCGAGCGCCTCGTCGCGGCGAGGCGACTCCCCACCGCCGCACTCGCCGAGACCGGCCCGCAGCGCATCACCGACTTCTTCGACCTCGCCGAGGCGCTCCGCGGCGACGACGCCGTGGACGCCGCCGTCGAGCACCTGCCGCGCGCGACGATCCTGGCGCTGCGTGACGGCGGCGCCGTCGACGCGCTCGGCCCCGCCATCGAACTCGGCCTCGCCGACCAGGACGGCGCAGTCGACGACGCGGTCGCCGCACGCGTGGCCGCCCACCCCGACCTCACCTCGCTCGACGAGCAGCCGGGAGGCCCGGAGCAGGTCCGCCCCGCTGCTCCCGCCCTCGACGACGCGGCGCTCGAGCGCGCACGTACCACCGGCGCGGAACAGGCGTTCGCCACGATGACCGTGCTCGCCGAGCTGCTGCGGGCGATCGACGCCGGCACGGTCCGCGAACTCGTCAAGGGCGGGATCGGCATGCCGCTCGCCCGTGCCCTCGCCGAGCGCATCGGCACCGACGCCGAGCTCGTGGCCGGCCGCCTGGCCCTCCTCGACGACATCGGGTTCGCCGACCCCGACACCGGGCGCTGGATCGTCACCGACGCCGGGCACACCTGGCTGCTCGCCACCTGGCCGGAGCGCTGGGTGTCGCTGGTGGCCGCGTGGTCGGACACCCTCCCGCCCGCCGTGCACCAGGTGCTGGAACTGGCCGACGGCGACCTGCGCGACCTCGTGCCGCTCGGACGCTGGGCCTACCCGGCAGGGTCCCGCTGGCTCGACGCCCTGCTGCTCGACGTCGCCGGCACCGCGTCGTCGCTCGGACTGGCGGTCGAGGGCACCGTCACGAGCACCGGCCGGGCACTCCTCGACGGCGACGCCGGACCGGCCGCCGACGACCTGCCGGGCACCGTCGAGCGGGTCTACCTGCAGCACGACCTCACCGTCATCGCACCGGGGCCGCTCGCCCCCGCGGACGACGACGCCCTTCGGACGGTCGCCGTGCTCGAAGCACCGGGGCTCGCGGCGCGCTACCGCATCTCCGAGGACTCGCTGCGCGCGGCGTTCCGGGCCGGGAACTCCCGCGACGACCTGCTGTCCCTGCTCGGGCGGCTGTCGGCCACCGGGATCCCGCAGCCGCTCGCCTACCTGATCGACCAGGTGGCCGGACGCGACGGCAGCATCGTCGTCGACCGGGGGCCGGGCGGCGTCGGGACCGAGGTCCGCGGCACCGCCGACCAGCTCGACCTGGTCGGTGTGGACGCCGAGCTCCGGCAGCTCGCGTGGGAGCGGCCCGACCTGACGACGCTGACCACGCGCTACCCGCCGCACGTCGTGCACACCGCGCTCGAGGACCAGCGCTACCCGGCCGTCCTGACGACCGCAGCCCGCCCCGAGACGCACCACGGGCCTCCCGGCCGGCGCAGCCCCGCCGGACGCTCGCCGGAACAGTCAGCGCACGCACTCGTCGAACGGCTCCGCCTGACGACGCAGCGCGGCGACGCGGAGCCGGAGCAGGAGTGGCTCGGTCGGCAGATCGACCTGGCCGTGCGCGGACGCACGCCGATCCGTGTGACCGTCCGGATGCCGGACGGCTCGGAGCGACCGTTCTCGATCGTGCCGACCTCGGTCGCCGCCGGGCGCGTCCGCGGGCGGGACACCGCCGTCGACGTCGAACGCACCCTGCCGCTGTCACTCGTCGTGTCGGTCGAGAGCGACGCCTGAGCCGTGCGGTCACCAGTACGCAGCCACTGACGGCTAAGCTGGCAGGTCATGAACGGACCGCTGATCGTGCAGAGCGACCGCACCGTGCTCCTCGAGGTCGCGCACCCCGACGCCGAGGACGCGCGCCACGAGCTCGCCGCCTTCGCCGAGCTCGAACGCGCTCCCGAGCACGTGCACACCTACCGGATCACCCGCCTCGGACTCTGGAACGCGCGCGCCGCGGGCCACGACGCCGAGGCGATGATCGACACCCTGGAACGCTTCGCGAAGTTCCCCGTGCCGCAGAGCGTCACGGTCGACATCCGCGACACGGTCTCACGCTACGGACGACTCGTGATCCGGCGCGAGGAACGGCCCGACGCCCCCGTGATCGCGAACTCCCCCACCGAGGAACTCGAGCGGCTGCCGCTCCTGCTGCTCACCGCCGAGGACCCGTCGGTGCTCGCCGAGGTCATCCGGTCGAAGCGCATCAAGCCGTTGCTCGGTGACATGCGGTCCTCGACCGAGGTCGAGCTGCAGCCGTGGGCGCGGGGGCAGATCAAGCAGGAGCTCGTGAAGCTCGGCTGGCCGGCGGAGGACCTGGCGGGCTACACCCCGGGGCAGCCCCACCCGATCGACCTGGACACGGCCGAGTGGCACATGCGGCCGTACCAGGAGCAGGCCGTCGACACGTTCTTCGCCCAGGGCTCCGGCGTCGTCGTGCTGCCCTGTGGTGCGGGCAAGACGCTCGTCGGCGCGGGCGCGATGGCGACCGTCAAGGCGACCACGCTCATCCTCGTGACGAACACCGTCTCGGCGCGGCAGTGGCGCACCGAGCTCTTGAAGCGCACGACCCTGACGCCGGAGGACATCGGCGAGTACTCGGGCAGCGTCAAGGAGATCCGGCCGGTCACGATCGCGACCTACCAGATCCTCACCGCCCGCCGGAAGGGCGAGTACACGCACCTGTCGCTCCTCGATGCCCTCGACTGGGGCCTCATCGTCTACGACGAGGTGCACCTGCTGCCCGCGCCGGTGTTCAAGCTGACCGCCGACCTGCAGGCCCGCCGGCGCCTGGGCCTCACGGCGACGCTCGTGCGCGAGGACGGCCGCGAGGGCGACGTCTTCTCGCTCATCGGGCCGAAGCGGTACGACGCCCCGTGGAAGGAGATCGAGGCGCAGGGCTACATCTCGCCGGCCTCCTGCTACGAGGTCCGCATCGACCTGCCGCACCAGGACCGCCTGGAGTACGCGGCGTCGAGCGACGACGAGCGCTACCGGCTCGCCGCGACGTCCCCGGCCAAGACCCCGGTGGTGCGGGAACTCATCGAGAAGCACCGCGGTGAGCAGATCCTGGTGATCGGGCAGTACATCGACCAGCTCGACGAACTGGCCGCGTCGCTCGACGCCGCCGAGATCACCGGAGCCACACCGGTCGACGAGCGCGAGCGGCTGTACGACGCGTTCCGGTCCGGGGAGGTCGACGTGCTCGTCGTCTCGAAGGTCGCGAACTTCTCGATCGACCTGCCCGACGCGACCGTCGCCATCCAGGTCTCCGGCTCGTTCGGGTCGCGTCAGGAAGAGGCGCAGCGGCTCGGTCGGCTCCTCCGCCCGAACAAGGACGGCCTGCCGGCGTCGTTCTACACGCTCGTGGCCCGCGACACCGTCGACCAGGACTTCGCGCAGAACCGGCAGCGGTTCCTGGCGGAGCAGGGGTACTCGTACACGATCCTCGACGCCGACCAGGTCCAGACGCCCGTGGGCTGACGCACGAACCGCACTCAGGAAACCCCGAGGGAACAGTCAGAAGATAGGACCATGAGCGATGGCCCCAAGATCCTGATCGTCGACGACGAGCCGAACATCCGCGACCTCCTGACGACCTCGTTGCGCTTCGCCGGCTTCGCCGTGCGTGCAGTGGGCAACGGCGCGCAGGCGATCTCCGCCGTGCTGGAAGAAGAGCCGGACCTCATCATCCTCGACGTGATGCTGCCCGACATGAACGGCTTCGGCGTGACCAAGCGTCTGCGTTCCTCGGGCTACACGTCGCCGATCCTGTTCCTCACGGCGAAGGACGACACCGAGGACAAGATCACCGGCCTCACCGTCGGCGGCGACGACTACGTCACCAAGCCGTTCTCGCTCGACGAGATCGTCGCCCGCATCAAGGCCATCCTCCGTCGCACCATGAACGACGAGGAAGACGCGATCATCCGCGCCGGCGAGCTCACGATGGACCAGGACACGCACGAGGTCACGATCGGCGACGCGCAGATCGAGCTCTCGCCCACCGAGTTCAAGCTGCTCCGCTACCTCATGCTCAACCCGAACCGCGTGCTGTCCAAGGCGCAGATCCTCGACCACGTGTGGGAGTACGACTTCAACGGTGACGCTGGGATCGTCGAGAGCTACATCTCGTACCTGCGCCGCAAGCTCGACCAGTACTCCGCCGAGCCGATCATCCAGACCAAGCGCGGCTTCGGGTACATGTTGAAGGCGTCCAAGGCTTCGTAGGGGCCGGAGCCCCGCGGGGCTCGACTTCACGGCGGTCGTCCGGTTTCACCGGGCGGCCGCTGTCTATCGTTGGGGCAGCATGCACACGCGAATGAACCACTGGTGGGACGGGATCTCCCTGCGCACCAAGATCACCGGGATCACGGTGCTCCTCGTCGCGCTCGGATTGCTCGTCGCCGGACTCGGCACGATGACGGTGCTGTCCACCTACCTCATGCAGCAGCTCGACAACACGGTCAAGCAGACGACCGAGCAGCTCGAGGGCCAGAACATCAGTGACGGCGAGCAGTACTGCAAGCTGTCCGTCGTGGTGTCGCAGAGCGCCTACGTCGCCGCGTACGACGCGGACGGTGACCGGATCTGCCAGACGAAGGCGTCGAGCCGACCGGACGTCCGTGAAGCCACCCTGGTCGAGGCCTCGCAGTCGAACCAGCGCATCTCGCTCTACGACAGCCAGCACAACCACGAGTGGCGCGCCCAGATCATCCCGGCGTCGTTGCAGAACCAGTCAGACGGCACCACCGAGACCGGCTACGTGCTCATCGCCGTCTCCAGCGCCGGCACCGACGAGACGATCGGCAAGTTCACCGCGATCTTCCTCGGGTTCGGTGCCTCGGTCATCCTGCTCGGCGCCATGCTCACCCGTCTGCTCGTCACCGCGACCTTCGACCCGCTGCGCGACGTCGAGGACACCGCTGCCCGATTCGCCGCGGGTGACTTCAACCAGCGCCTCGAGGCCGACACCCCGAACACCGAGGTCGGCCGACTCAACCGCTCCCTCAACGTCATGCTCGAGCGGATCGACTCCGCGTTCGAGGACCGTGAGCGCACCATCGCCCAAATGCGCCGGTTCGTCGGGGACGCCTCGCACGAGCTCCGCACGCCGCTGGTGTCCCTGCGCGGCTACGCAGAGCTGTACCGGATGGGTGCCCTGCGGAAGGAAGAAGACGTCGCCCAGGCGATGGAGCGCATCGAGAAGGAAGCACAGCGGATGGGTCTGCTCGTGCAGGACCTGCTGCAGCTCGCCCGGATCGACGAGTCGAAGCCGCTCGAGCTCGGACCGGTCGACCTCGTCGCCATCGCCCGCGACTCGGCGCTCGACACCATGGCCTCCAACCCCGACCGTGAGATCCAGGTCCTCGTCGAGGACGCCCTGACCGGTGAGAGCGTGCCCCAGGCCGTCCGTCCGTCCGCATCGTCGTCGATCGCCTCTCCGGACACCGGGGAAGCGCCGCCCGTGTCGCCCACCTCGGCGAACACCACCGGACCCATCGCGTTCTCGCGCCAGACCATCGCACGTCTGCGGGCCCGTCGCACCCGGGCGATGAACATCGACGCGGGTGCCGCACCGACCGACGAGACCACGCCGCTGCCCACGGTCGTGCTGCCGAAGCGACCGCCGATCGTCCTGGCAGAAGAGAACAAGATCCGCCAGATCGTCACGAACCTGATGGGCAACGCCATGCGGTTCACGGCGCACGACGACCCGATCGAGATCGGCATCGGCGTGGACGACGAGCGTGGCATGGCGCACCTCGACGTGATCGACCACGGAGAGGGCATCCCGCCGCAGCTGCGCGAGAAGATCTTCCAGCGCTTCTGGCGTGCCGACACCTCCCGCGCCCGGGACACCGGCGGCTCGGGCCTCGGTCTGGCCATCGTGTCCGGCATCGTCGCGGCGCACAACGGTTCGGTCGAGGTCTTCGACACCGAGGGCGGCGGCGCCACCTTCCGCGTCTGGCTCCCCCTGCTCCCCCGCGACTTCGACGCCTGACCCGCAGCGGGCCGTACGGCCCGCGGCGTCCCGCACCCCGGGTGTCGCGGGCGTCCCGGTGGCCCGGGCGTCCCGGGCGTCCCGGCCGGTCACAACACCCCGC